>NZ_SOFU01000017.1:0-91623 GCF_004402245.1 Cryobacterium sp. TMT2-18-2 | reverse complement strand
ACCCTCACGGGTGGCCATTGTGCGTTAACCACCACCCCGCCCCACCCACCCGGCGGGGCACACCATCCGGTAGCGGTCGTGGCCAACTCAGGAAATCCAACCAGGCCGCACCGGGCATCCGCACCCGTGCCGCACCGATCCGCGGCAGCCGGTCACGGCGGGCAACGGATATCCTGAGTTAGCCACACACACACGGCCCGGCCAAGCCGCCCCGCCGGCGGCTGCGCCACATTCTTCGTCGGATACGTCGCGGGAACGGCAGGGGAGAGGTCCGGCGCCCTACCGCTGGGGGAAACCGTGCGGGAGGCTATGCAGAATGGGCTGCAGACGGTCGAGACGCTCCCGCTCAAGCTTCAGCGCCGTGGACTCCCGGCTGCGGCGCACCGCGGCGACCCCGGCCAGGAAGACCTCCGCCGAGACCTCCGCCGAGACCTCCGGCTTCGGCGACACGAACGGGGCGGCCTCGGTGGCCAGGCTGTCTGCGAGGCGCAGCCGCGTCGCCGGAGTCAGCTTGTCGGCCTGGCGGAGAAACTGCGCGATGCGGCGGGACAGGCGATCGGGGAGCCGCACAATGTCGACCGTTTGGGCCCAGGTCTCGAGCACGGGCGGCAGCGGAACGGTTCGATCAGTGAGGCGGGGAACCCGCTCGTGCTGGCTGTACGTGCCGGCCAGCAGGTCGCCCAGGCGTTTGGACTTGCTGTTCAGAAGCGCAGTGGTGGCGGCGATGCCACCGAACGTCAGGTAGATCTCGATGATGCCCAGCAGGGCGCGGATGAACGCGTGGCGCAGCTGGATCGCGCCGCCGTCGTCGCGAACGATGCGGGAGCCGATGGCGAGCTTGCCCAGGGACCGTCCGCCGCTGGCCGTTTCGACAGCCATCGGCACGATGAGCAGGCAGACCACCAGGCCTGCGATCCCGAGCGCCCGTCCGAGTGCGTCGTCGACTGCCACGCCCGTGAGACCGGCCACAAGAAAGGCGACCCCCAGGAAGAGGAGGATGTAGGCAACATAGTCGATGATCGTTCCGGCGGCGCGCAGGATAATGCTGGCGGCCCTTACATCGAGGGCAACGGCCTCGCCGGTGACCAATTCCTGCTCGCTCCACGAATACTGGCCGTGATCGGCCACCTTGCCGGGCTGCTCCATGTCTACTATTAGAGCAGATGGACCTTGACGCGTATTCAGCGGCGCACCGCGCCGAGTGGGACCGCCTGGCTGAGCTCGGTGCGCAGCGGCGGCTCTCTGGCGCGCAGGCAGACGAACTGATCGAGCGGTACCAGTCCGGTGCGACCCAGCTGTCGGCGATCAAATCGACCGCCGGTTCGACGCTGGAGGGTGACCGGCTCTCAGTGGCGCTGTCCCGGGCGAGGCTTCGGTTCACGGGGGCGAGCGCGAACGTTATTTCCCAGATCCCGAGCTTCTTCGTGCTGCAATTGCCGGCCGCGCTCTACCGCCTACGGTGGTTGACCCTTGCCGTGGCGGTGGTGACGATTGTGGTCGCGGGCCTTTACGGTTTCTGGATCTCCGGCAACCCTGAGGCCCTGGCGGCCGTCGGCTCCGACGCCGAGCTGCAGAAACTGGTCAACGAGGACTTCGTCAACTACTATTCGGAGAATCCCGCAGCATCCTTCACCGGCTTGGTCTGGACCAACAACGCGTGGATCGCCGCGCAGGCCATCGCCTTCGGGATCCTCGGCGTCTACGTTCCCTACATCGTGCTGCAGAACGCGCAGAATGTCGGCATCACGGCCGCAGTCATGTTCGCCTACGGCAAGGGCGACGTGTTCTTCCTGTACATTGCGCCGCACGGCATGCTCGAACTGACCGCTATTTTCGTGGCCGCGGCAGGTGGACTGCGCATCTTCTGGGCCTGGATCGCCCCGGGGGCGCGCACGCGCGCGCAGGCCTTGGCCGAGGATGCCCGCGCCCTCTCGACGGTGGCCATCGGTCTGGTCTTCGTGCTTTTCGTCTCCGGGGTGATCGAGGGTTTCGTCACCCCGGCTCCGTGGCCGTGGCCGGTGAAGATCGGGATCGGCGCGGCCGCCCTGCTCGCCTTCCTCGCCTACATGCTCGTGCTCGGCCGGCGTGCCGTGCGGGCGGGTGAGACCGGCGACCTGGCCGAATTCGAGGCCGGCAGCACCCGGATCTACGCGGCCTAGCGACTAGAGCCGGCCGGCGGCCTTGAGCGCGATATAGCGGTCGGCCAGTGCGGGTGGCAGGTCGGCGGGGGAGCCGGTGACGACTTCGGCGCCCTGGCGTCGGATGGCGGCCGAGACCCGGGCCACGTCGAGCAGTGCCCGTTCGGCGGCCGCCGCCCGGTAGATCTCCTCCCGGTTGCCGCGCGGGCGCGTGGCCTCCAGGGTGGTTGGGTCGGTGACGGATGCGACGATCACGGTGTTTCTGCGGGTCAACTGGGGGAGCACCGACAGCAGGGCGCTCGAGGCTCCAGCCGCGTCGATCGATGTGATCAATACGACCAGGGCCCGGCGGCTCGTCACCGCGCGCACCTCCCCGGGAACGGCCGACCAGTCGGTCTCGATCAACTCCGGTTCGATCAGGGCCATGGTGTCGACCATGCGCGAAAGGAGCTCCGCTCCCTGCGCACCCTGCACGCGGCCGCGCACCCGACGGTCGTAGGCGATGAAGTCCACATGGTCGCCGGCCCCGGCCGCCAGCGCGGCGAGCAGCAGCGACGCCTCGAAAGCCGTGTCGAGGCGCGGCTCGTCGTCGATGCGGGCGGCCGAGGTGCGGCCGCTGTCGATCAGGATGACCACCCGGCGGTCTCGTTCCGGGCGCCAGGTGCGCACCATGACGTCGTTGTGCCGGGCCGTGGCTCGCCAGTCGATCGAGCGTACGTCGTCGCCGCGCACGTATTCGCGAATGGAGTCGAACTCGGTGCCCTGGCCGCGCACGAGCAGGCTGGTGCGCCCGTCGAGCTCCTTGAGTCGGGTCATGCGCGACGGCAGGTGCTTGCGCGCGTTGAAGGGCGGGAGCACCCGAATCTGGCCCGGTGCCCGGAGGGTGGCCTGACGGGCCCACAGCCCGAGCGGCCCGAACGAGCGCACCGTGACCTGGTCCACCCGGCGTTCGCCGCGCCGGGTGGGCGTCATTCGCAGCGACACCAGGCGTCGTTCGCCAGGAGGGAGTACCAGCGGCGTGCGGTTGTTGCCCGTCCCGGCCGACGGCTGCCAGGCATCCCGCACCACCATGGTCAGTCGCCGCCCCCCGGTGTTGGTCAGGTACAGGTCGCTCGTCACGCTTTCGCCCAGGCGCACTCGGGAGGGCAGGCTGCGGGTGAGCACAATCTTCCGCGGCGATCCGGCCTGGGCCAGGTCCAGGATGCCGAGACCCACGAGGGCGAGCACCCACAGTCCCAGCACGGCCGTCGCCATCCCCGGGGTGCTCCCGAGTAGCACGATCGGCACGACGCCGAGCGCGAGGAGGGCAACGAACCGACCGGTGAGCGTCACTTAGATCGGCACCTGCACCTGGGCGAGCACGGCACGCAGGATCGCGTCCACGGACACGCCCTCGAGTTCCGCCTCCGGCCGCAGCTGCACGCGGTGCCGCCAGACCGGCAGCACCATCGCCTGCACATGGTCGGGGGTGATCGAGTCATAGCCGCTCAACCAGGCCCACGCCTTGGCCGCGGCGAGCAGCGCGGTCGTGCCGCGCGGGCTGACGCCGAGCTTGACCGACGGGCTGCTCCTCGTTGCGCGGGCCAGGTCGACGATGTAGGCGAGGACGTCCGGACTGGCGCCCACGGCTGCCACGGCGGCCTGGGCCGTCTCCAGCTCCTTCGCGCCGAGAACCGCGGTGACGCCCGCACCGGCCAGATCGCGGGGGTTGAAGCCCTCGGCGTGGCGCCGCAGCACCTCGAATTCCGCGTCGCGCTCCGGCACGTCAAGCACGAGCTTGAGCAGGAACCGGTCGAGCTGGGCCTCGGGCAGCGTGTAGGTGCCCTCATATTCGATCGGGTTCATTGTCGCCGCGACGATGAACGGGTCCGGCAGGGGGAGGGACAGCCCGTCGACGCTGACCTGGCGTTCCTCCATCGCCTCAAGGAGAGCCGACTGGGTCTTCGGCGGGGTGCGGTTGATCTCGTCGGCCAGCAGGATGTTGGTGAAGACAGGGCCCTTGCGGAACTCGAAGTCGCCCACCCGAGCGTCGTAGACGAGTGAGCCGGTCACGTCGCCCGGCATCAGGTCCGGCGTGAACTGCACCCGTTTCGTCTCCAGGCTGAGCGAGTGGCTCAGGGACCGCACCAGGAGAGTCTTGGCGACGCCCGGCACGCCCTCGAGCAGCACATGGCCGCGGGCGAGCAGCGCGATGATCAGCCCGGTTACCGCGCCGTCCTGTCCGACGACGGCCTTGCCGACCTCGGTGCGGACCTGGGCGAGGGAGCCTCGCAGGGTATCGACAGGGGTGTGAGTGCTCATGAGTCCATTCTTCCGGGTGGCAGGGGCGTGGTCGCGCGGGCCGTCGCCCGCTCAATTTCCTGGATGCGGTCGGAGAGGGCGACGAGATCGGAGTCGGATGCCGGGACGGCGTCCACCAGCACGGTCCGAACGTCGGCCGGCGGCCGGTCGACCACGGTGGCGACCATGGCGATCACATCGTCGAGGCTCGCCAGCCGGGACAACCCGACCTGGACGGCAAGGCGCTGCACGGCGCCGACCCGCAGCGCGTCGAGGGCGCGCAGGCGGGCGTTGCTGCGTGCGTAGAGCCGGGCCCGGCCTTCCATCGTCTCGCTGGCCCGCACGGTGACCGGCAGGTTATCGGCGACGAGAGGCCCGAAGCGCCGCCCACGCCAGACGGCCGCGGCCACGGTGACCAGCACCAGCAGGATCAGGGTCGGGGTGACCCAACCGGGCGTCAGTTCGCCGAGCGACAGCGTTCCGGTTCCCGGCACATCGGCGATCGTCGGCAGGTACCAGACGAGCGCGTCGCCCGCGCCCAGCAGGTTGAGTGCGAGAGCGGCATTGCCGGCCTGGCCGATCTGCTCGTTGCTGAACAGGGTGCCGTCGGCGAGCAGGGTGAGTGTCCGGTCGGCGGTGGCCTGTTCGACCAGGGCGAAGGCGTTCTCTCCCGAGGTGAAACATCCGCTCAGCTCGGTGGCGTCGGCCGGGATCGTGAGTGTGGAACCGCCGGGGGAGAGCTTGTCGGCCTTGACGGCGGCCGCGACCGTGCAGGCGGCACGGGACACCGTGGTCTGGGACACGCCGCCGAAGCCCACCGAGGGGGTCAGCGTCTGCAGCGCCAGGAAATCGGGGGAGGCCACCACCGTGCGCGGAGCCAGGGCGGACATCTCGCTCAGCTGGTCGTCGGTGAGGTAGCCGCTCTCGTCGAAGAAGAACACGGTGGGGTCGGCGGCGGCGCCGGCCAGGCTCCGCGCCTCCGCGAGGGTGTCGGCCGCGGTGACGTCGACACCCTGCCGGCGGAGTACCTCGACGAGCGCCCGCGCGCCGGCTGGGGCCGCGCTGTCGGCCTCGAGGGGCTTACCGCCCACGCCGCCGCCCGCCGCGAGGACAGTGCTGACGACGGCGACGATCAGTGCGCCGACGCCGGCGAGCAGCCAGTACCGCGCCCGGCGCCCGGCTTCGCGCAGGGTCGGTGTGGAGGAGACGGCGTTCTCGGCCGACGGTGAGGCCGTTTGTATGAGAAGACTCATGGCTGCTTCGTCGGGGCTGGGTCCTCGAGCTGTGGCGGCCGGGCGGTCCGCAGGTCGCTCTCGAGCGCCGCCAGGGCCAGGAAGCGCTGCTCGGTGCCGTCGATCCCTAGGTAGCGCACCCCGTCGAAGAGCTCGGCCGCCTCGCTCAGTCGCACCCGTTCGCCGGGGAGGGCCTCGGCGGCCCGCGCCGCGAAGGAGTGCGCGGTGGTGCCCGGCGTCACGATCAGGATGGTGCGCTCGGACAGTCCGCGCGCCAGCGCCCGGAACATCTCCGCACTCGCCAGGTTCCAGTCCCGGTGGGAGGCAGCGGCCAGCGCGGCACGACGCAGGTCGGCGGCGCCGCGACGGTCGTCGACGCCGAAGAGGACGGACGCGAGCCGACTGCGCCGGTTGAGCCGGGGCAGGCCGAAAATGAGGAGGGCGGCGACGACCAGGACCACCACGGCCACGGTCAGGAGCAGGGGCACCCACGCGGCGAAACCGTCGGCCGACGGCGCGGTGAGGGAGGCGAACCAGTCCAGAATCGATGTCGACAACCGGTCGAACCAGGTGGGCTTGGCGGCCTCGTACGGAGCCTTGGCCAGCTCTTCCCGCAGCCACTTCCGCGCTTCGGGCGCGCCGGGATCGACCGGTATCGCCGCCCGGATCACCGTGTGGATGTGCGACCCTGCGATCATGCCCAGGCAGCCTCCGAGGCGTGTGCCGGCTTCGAGCGGTAGGGGTCTACACCGGCGCCGGCGGCCGATTCGACGAATCGGGCCAGCTCGAGGTCGAGGCCTTCCTTGCGCATCCGCAGATCGATGTAGATCAGGGCGGTCGCGGCCGACTGCACCACGGCTGCTACGGCGCCGAGCACCAGGCCGATGAGGATGGTCAGAACGTACAGGATGACCGACGGGAGGTACGCATCGAAGGCGGCGTTCGGGTCGACCACGGAGATGGCGGCACCGAACAGGAGCGACAGCGGTGTCGTCACAATCTGGGAGACGACGTTCACGACCGTCGCGACCAGGAACTGCACGCCGAACGTGCGCCAGAAGTATCCGCGGGTCAGCGACCAGGACCGCCCCACCGCCGCCCGGATGCCGAGCCTTTCCAACACGATAACGCTCGGCACGAGCGAGGTCTTCGTGAACAGCCAGATGCCGAGGGCGAGCAGGGCGACCGTGCCGAGGATGCCGGTGACCACCGCCAGACCCACGCCCGCTCCGCCGAGGGAGACGAAGAACACCACCAGTCCGGCCACGAGGGCGATGGCCGCGATCAGGGCCGAACTCAGCATCAGGGTCCAGAGCACCAGCGGCCAGAGGCGCGGCAGCACGGCGCGCCACAGGGCGCCCAACCGCAGCTTCTCGCCGAGCGTGGCGCGGGCCACCTCGATCACGATGACGCCCTGCAACAGAGCGGATGCGACCACCGCCAGAGCCAGCGGCACGATGGCCGAGAGCACAATGCTGAGGGTCGCGCCGGCCTCGAGCGCGTCGCGGTCCTCCAGCGGAGAGTTCTCTACCCGTGCGAGCGCGAAGTAGGAGACCAGACCCACGATGACGACGGCGATCAGGGCGACGCCCGCCTGAACGAGCAGGGCGCTGCCGAAGGTCGCCTTCGGGTTGCGGCGCAGAACCTGGAACGGCGCCCACAGCAGGGTTCCGAAACTCAGCGGGCGCAGGGGGATCAGCCCCGGTCTGGGCGGGGGCGTCCAGGTCGGTGGGGGACCCCAGACCGGCGGCGTTTCCGCACCGGGAGCACCGGTCGGTTTTGCCGGGGGCACAAAACCGGAGGGCGCGAGGGACGGTTTTTGCTCGTCGCCGACCGGGATGCTGCGCCCGTCATCGGTCGGGGAGTGCCAGTTCTGCGGGTCGGTCACGAAACCTATGCTGGCATACCTCGGTGTGGAATGAGCGCGTTGAGCTTTCCTGCGGCGCCGTCGACTACTCTTAAGCCAGTGATTGCATGACTCACCGGGGTATTTTGGGTGACTGAGCGGAAAACGGTTTGATGAACTCACGCATTCTTGTCGTAGACGACGACACCGCGCTGGCCGAGATGATCGGCATAGTGCTGCACGCCGAGGGCTTCGAGCCGGTCTTCTGCGCCGACGGCTCCCTGGCCCTGGAAGTCTTTCGCGCCGTCAAGCCCGATCTGGTTCTGCTGGACCTGATGTTGCCCGGTCTCGACGGCATCGAGGTCTGCAGCCAGATCCGCGCCGAATCCGGCACGCCCATCATCATGCTCACCGCGCGAACCGACACGACGGATGTCGTGAAGGGCCTCGAGTCCGGCGCTGATGATTACATGGTCAAGCCGTTCAACCCGAAGGAACTGGTCGCCCGGATCCGCACGCGCCTGCGCCCGATTTCATCGGAGATCCCCGCCAACCTGCAGATCGGGGACCTGGTCGTCGATGCTGCCGGGCACGAGGTGCGGCGCGGTTCGCGGCAGATCAACCTCACCCCGCTCGAATTCGACCTGCTGCTGGCACTTGCGTCCAAGCCCCAGCAGGTCTTTACCCGGGAAATGCTCCTGGAGCAGGTCTGGGGCTACCACTACAAGGCGGACACCCGCCTCGTCAACGTGCACGTGCAGCGTTTGCGCGCCAAGGTCGAAGACGACCCGGACAACCCTCGCATCGTCATGACGGTACGCGGGGTCGGCTATCGGGCCGGCGCGGCCGGCTAGGTTCCTCGTGTTCGGTGGCACCGGGTACGACCGCAGCGTTTGGCGGGACTGGCGGGACTGGCCGGCCAGGATCGGCGCACTGTGGCGTTCCTCGCTGCAGTTCCGCACGGTGACCATCACGGTGGCGCTGTCCGGCATGGCCATCATGGTGGTCGGGGTCTACATCTCCGCGAGTGTGGGCAACGACCTGTTTCAATCAAGACTGAACCAGGTGCTCGTCGACTCGAACCGGGCCACGACCGCCGCGCAGGGCATCTTCGACGCCTCCGACGCCGCGGATCGGGTGGAGGTGCAGACCCTGGTGGGCTCCGGCCGCACCCTGATTACCGCGGCATCCTCATCCCAGATGATCGCCATCTTCCGATCTCCCGGGCAGGACGCCTCCACCGTGGCGCCGCAGGACTCCTCGTCATTCGGTGATTCGACCGGCGTGATCACGCCCGCTCTCCGCCTCCAGGTGCAGGAGAAAGCCGAGGAGCAGTTTTGGCAGTCGGTGACGCTTGCGACGGATGACGGCGCGCAGGTTCCCGGCATCGTCGTCGGTTCCCAGCTCACCGTGCCGGTCGCCGGCCGGTACGAGCTGTACATCGGGTATAGCCTGGCCGACGCCGAGGCAACCCTGGCTTTCGTGCAGCGAACCCTCGGCATCGCCGGCCTGGTGCTGATCCTGCTGATCGGCGGGGTGACCTGGATCGTAGTGCGCTTCGTGGTCACCCCGATCCGCGTGGCCGCGGCCACCAGCGCGCGGCTGGCCTCCGGTGACCTCGGCGTGCGCATCCCGGAAAAAGGTGAAGACGTCATCGCGACGCTGGCCCGCTCCTTCAACGGCATGGCGGACAGCCTGCAGAGCCAGATCAAGGAACTCGCCGACCTGTCCGAGGTGCAGCAGCGCTTCGTGTCGGACGTCTCGCACGAGCTGCGCACCCCGCTGACGACGATCCGGCTGGCCGGCGACGTTCTCTATGACCACCGTGCCACGTTCCCGCCGGCGGTCGAACGCACGGCCGAGCTCCTGCACACGCAGGTCGAGCGATTCGAGCTGCTGCTGAGCGACCTGCTCGAGATCAGCAGATACGACGCCGGGTCGGTGCAGCTGGAGACCGAGCCCACGAACCTGGTGCACCTGGCCGAGGACGCCATCGAAGGGCTGCGCTCGCTCGGCGACTCCAAGGGCACGGTGCTGACCCTGGTGGCACCGGGCGGGCACCTCGACGCGGACGTCGACCCCCGCCGCATCCGCCGCATCATGCACAACCTGATCGGCAACGCCATCGAGCACGGAGAGGGCAAGCCGATCATCGTGTCTGTCGACAGCAACGAGAGCGCGGTGGCCCTGTCGGTGCGCGACTACGGCATGGGTATGAGCCAGGCCGAGATGGCCCACGTTTTCGACCGGTTCTGGCGGGCCGACCCGTCGCGCAAGCGAACCATCGGCGGCACCGGCCTCGGCCTGTCGATCTCCCTCGAAGACGCCGTCGTGCACGGCGGCTGGCTGCAGGTCTGGTCGCACCCGGGGGAGGGGTCGTGCTTCCGGCTGACCCTGCCGCGCAGCGCGAACGGAACGCTGTCGAGCTCGCCGAGCCCGCTGCCCCCGGCCGATGCGGGCGGTGGCACGGCCGCCGGAGAAAAGGGAGGGCACTATGCGTAGTCGAACCCGGATGTTCGCCGGCCTGATCGCGCTCGCGGTGGCCCTGACCGGATGCGCGGGAATCCCGCGAGACGGAGGCGTGCGCGCGGGGCAGACCGTGCAGCCCGGCGCCACCCCGGCACCCGTGTTCCTGCCCTCGCGACCGCAGAAGGACGCCACCCCCGAGGCTATCCTGCGCGGCTTCATCGACGCGGCGACGAGCCCCGACAATGACTACGCGATAGCGCGGGAGTTCCTGGCTCCGAACTACAGCAGCTCCTGGGAGCCCGACTCCGGGGTGACCATCGACGACGCCACCGGGCGCAGCATCGTCTCCGTCGGCGAGGGTCAGATGCAGTTCTCGGTGAATCCGGTCGCCGAGGTGGATGAGCGCGGCGAGTACCGCGAGGTCGAGTCGCCCACCGCGGTGGCGTTGCGCTACCAGTTCGTGCAGGTCGGCGGCCAGTGGCGCATCGGCGCGGCCCCGAACGGCACGGTCGTCGATCGGAACATCTTTCAAGATGTCTTCACCGCCCAGGCGCTCTACTTCTTCGACCCGGGCTTCAGCTACCTGGTGCCTGATCTGCGCTGGTACCCGCGCAGTGGGGCCACCCTGACGAAGATCGTCAACGGACTGCTCGACGGCCCGAGCCCCTGGTTCGCCGGAGCCGTCGTGACGGCGTTCCCCGACGGCACCAAGCTCACCGCCGATGCCGTGCAGGTCATCGCCAGGGACGCCAAGGTCGACCTCAACAGCGAAGCGCTGAACGCCGACCGGGTCACTCTGCAGCGAATGAAGGCCCAGCTGTCCAACAGCCTCCCGCCCGGGCTGTCCGCCACCATCACCGTCAACCGCAACCTGCAGGACATCGCCGAGTTGAGCGCGAACGCCCCGACCGTGAATTCCCGCGTCGACGCCCGGGCGCTGATCCTGCGCGAGGGCGAATTTGGATTCCTGGCGGCAAGCGGTTCCTCGATCAGCCCGATCGCCGGATTGTCCGACTCGATCGTCGCCCTGGACCCGACCTCCGTCACCCTCTCGCCCGGTCAGACCGCGGCCGCCGTGCTGACGGGAACGGGAGTGTACGGCGTCAGGGTCGGTGACGACCCGGTGCAGCTCGATCCCCGCCAGGGGCTGATCGCGCCGGCCATCGACAATTACGGCTTCGTCTGGTCGGTGCCCGCCGCGCGCCCCGGTGAACTGTTCGTGTACGGCCCGAACGGCGACGCGACCGCTGTCCCTACACCGTGGCCGGAAGCCTCGGCGATCCAGTCGTTGCGCGTGTCGCGGGACGGCACTCGGCTGATCGCCCTGCTCCAGTCGGGCAAGGACAGCCGATTCGTCGTCAGCGCCATCACCCGGGACAAGCGCACCCCGGTCGTGCTGGGCGACGCGGTGCTTCTGGCCGCGCCGGGAGGAACGGCCGTGGACGCGGCCTGGATCGACGAACTCACCGTGGCCTGCCTGACCCGCCTGCCCAGCGGTGAGGAACGGATCGTGGCCCTGCAGTTGGGTGGACTCACCACGCGCCTCGAGTCCGCGCCGGACAGCGTCACCATGGTCGGCAGCAACAACCTGCGCGACCTGCGTGCGCTCTCGTCCACGGGCGGACTCCTGGTGCAGCGCGGTGCCGGCTGGCAGGAACGACTCGGCGGTGTCGCCCTCTTGGCCACCCAGCAGGGCATCGGCGGGTAGCCCCTCCACCGCTCGTGCGGAAGCCGGTTCTGCACCGGTTCGGGCCCCGCGCCCGAGCCGGCCGGGCCTGGCCCCACGATGGCGGGATGCGCCCTCCAGCCGGCCTCTCCCGGGCTGCCCTCGACGCGTGGGCAGTTCTGATGCCCACCGAGTGCAGCGGCTGCGGCATGCCCGACCGGGCCCTGTGCGGGGTCTGCCGGGCAGCCCTGGCACCGCGGGCGCACAGCTCCGAACGATCGGGTGTCCTGGTGTGGTCCGCGTTGGACTACTCCGGCGTGGCCAGGCGGGTCCTGGGAGCGTTCAAGGACGGTGGCCGAACGGATGCCGCCGGCGCGCTGGCCGGTCCGCTCCGGGCCGCCGTGGCTGCGGCGCTGGCCCCCGTACCGGAGGGTGCCGGGGTGCACCTCGTGACCGTTCCCTCGTCACAGCAGGCGTGGCGCATCCGTGGCTATCACCCGGTGGAGCTGCTGCTCGGTCACTCGGGGCTCCGGCCGACTCGGTTGCTCCGAACCGTGGGCGAGACGCAGGACCAGGTCGGACTGGGCAGCGCAGAGCGAGGGCGGAATCGCACGGGTTCGCTGGTCGCGAACCGGTCGTTGTCCGGCCTCCGTGTCCTGGTCGTCGACGACATCCTGACCACTGGGGCAACCGTGCTCGAGGTGCGACGTGCCCTGCTCGCTGCGGGCGGCGAGGTCGTCGGCGTGGCCACTCTGGCGGAAACACGCCGTCGTTTCCCCGTTGCCGAAAGTTCATCGGAAACAGATTGACAAAAGGCTGTGACTTATCCCGCGCGCACGGCTACGGTGGTCGTGAAGGCGCGTAATAATCGCCCAGATATGGGCGGTTCGCCAGATCTGGAGGTCGTCATGGAAACTAACATCGTTGGACGAAACCTAGGGATCACTGATCGTTTCCGGGAGTATGCCACCGAGAAGGCCGAGAAGGTCGCCGGTCTTGCCGAGAAAGCGCTGGCTCTCGAGATCAAGCTGAGTCGCCACCGGGAGAAGAACGGTGCCACGGGCAACGACCGGGTCGAACTGACCCTGATCGGCAAGGGGCCGATCGTGCGAGCCGAAGCCGACGGCTCCGACAAGTATGCGGCGTTCGACGTCGCCCTGGGGCGGTTGCTCGAACGGGTGCGCCGCGCCAAGGACCGCCAGAAGCTGCACCGTGGCGGGGCCCACCGTCCCATCTCGTTGCACGACGCGGCATCCGTCGATTTCAGCGTGGTCGACATCAAGCCGGCCGACGCCGAGGTGCTCGAGCGGGTGCGCACCGGAGCAATCCCCGTCGTGAACGCGGAGACTCCGGCGGCCGAAGAACCGGACGACGTCTACAACCCCGTCGTCATCCGCCGCAAGGTTTTCGCGGCCGCACCGATGACCGTCGACGACGCCCTCTACTTCATGGAACTCGTCGGCCACGACTTCTACCTGTTCCAGGATGCCGTGACCAAGCGTCCGAGCGTCGTCTACCGTCGCAAGGGCTGGGACTACGGCGTGATCGAACTGGACGAGAACGCCGATGAGGCCGGGGAGGTCGTGCCGCCCGCCCGGGAGCGCAGCAACTGACCGTCTAGCCTTGTTATAGTTGCCGCATGCCGGACGCTGTGAGCGTGCGGCAACGACGACAGGCGTGTGCACACGCCGTGACGACTAGTGGAGTGCATTCGTGGCCTCAATTCTGGAAAAAGTACTTCGTGTTGGTGAAGGGCGTCTGCTGCGCCGTCTCGAGCAGTATGCGAAGGCCACCAACGCGTTGGAAGATGACTTCAGCCACCTCACCGATGAGGAGTTGAAGAACGAGACCGTGGTGCTGCGTGAGCGCTATTCGGGTGGTGAGTCGCTGGACGACTTGCTGCCCGAGGCGTTCGCCGCCGTGCGTGAAGCCTCGACCCGCACCCTGGGACTGCGCCACTTCGATGTGCAGCTGATGGGCGGGGCGGCCCTGCACCTCGGCAACATTTCCGAGATGAAGACCGGTGAGGGCAAGACCCTCGTGGCCACGACGGCGGCCTACCTGAACGCCATCACCAGCCGCGGCGTGCATATCATCACGGTCAACGACTATCTCGCCAGCTACCAGAGCGAGCTGATGGGTCGCGTGTTCCGTGCCCTCGGCATGACCACCGGCTGCATCCTGTCCGGCCAGACGCCGGCCCAGCGCCACGAGCAGTACCTGGCCGACATCACCTACGGCACGAACAACGAGTTCGGGTTCGACTACCTGCGCGACAACATGGCCTGGCAGGCCGCCGACATGGTGCAGCGCGGGCACTACTTCGCCATCGTCGATGAGGTCGACTCGATCCTGATCGACGAGGCGCGCACGCCGCTGATCATCTCCGGTCCTGCCTCTGGCGAGGCCAACCGCTGGTTCACCGAGTTCGCGAGCCTGTCGACCAGGCTCATCCCCGACGTCGACTTCGAGGTCGACGAGAAGAAGCGCACCGTGGGCGTGCTGGAACCCGGCATCGAAAAGGTCGAGGATTACCTCGGCATCGACAACCTCTACGAGTCTGCGAACACCCCGCTGATCTCATTCCTGAACAATGCGATCAAGGCCAACGCCCTGTTCAAGAAAGACAAGGACTACGTCGTGATGAACGGCGAGGTGCTGATCGTCGATGAGCACACCGGGCGCATCCTGATGGGCCGTCGCTACAACGAGGGTATCCACCAGGCGATCGAGGCCAAGGAGGGCGTCGCGGTCAAGGCGGAGAACCAGACCCTGGCGACGGTCACCCTGCAGAACTACTTCCGGCTCTACTCGAAGCTGTCCGGCATGACCGGTACCGCGGAGACCGAGGCGGCCGAGTTCATGAGCACGTACAAGCTCGGCGTGGTGTCCATCCCCACGAACAAGCCGATGAAGCGCATCGACCAGTCCGACCTGATCTACAAGAACGAAGAGGCTAAGTTCGGCCAGGTCGTCGAGGACATCGTCGCCCGGCACGAGAAGGGGCAGCCGGTCCTGGTCGGCACGACGAGCGTCGAGAAGAGCGAATACCTGTCGCGCCTGCTCGCCAAGAAGGGCGTGCGGCACGAGGTGCTCAACGCCAAGAACCACGCCCGGGAGGCCGCGATCGTCGCGCAGGCCGGACGTCTGGGCTCGGTGACCGTCGCCACCAACATGGCCGGTCGAGGCACAGACGTCATGCTCGGCGGCAACGCCGAGTTCCTCGCCGTCGCCCAGATGAACGCGAAAGGCCTGAGCCCGGTCGAAACCCCCGAAGACTACGAGACCGCCTGGGACGACGTGTTCGACGCCGTCAAGGCCGAGGTCGCCGTGGAAGCCGCGAAGGTCGTCGACGCAGGCGGCCTCTACGTGCTGGGCACCGAACGGCACGAGTCGCGCCGCATCGACAACCAGCTGCGCGGTCGCAGCGGACGCCAGGGTGACCCGGGCGAGAGTCGCTTCTACCTGTCGCTGACCGACGACCTGATGCGCCTCTTCAACGCCGGCGCCGCCGAGAGCCTGATGGGCCGCCAGGGGATTCCCGACGACATGGCGATCGAATCCAAGGTCGTCAGCCGAGCCATCCGGAGCGCGCAGGCGCAGGTCGAGGGCCGCAACGCCGAGATCCGCAAGAACGTGCTCAAGTATGACGACGTTCTGAACCGTCAGCGCGAGGCGATCTACGGCGACCGTCGGCACATCCTGGAGGGCGACGACCTCCACGAGCGCACGCAGCGCTTCCTGGAAGACGTCGTCGACGAGGTGCTCGAGGTGCACACAGGCGAAGGCAACGGCGACGACTGGGACTTCGATGCCCTGTGGACCGAGCTCAAGACGTTGTACCCGGTGGGGCTGACCATTGACGAGGTCGTCGCCGAGGCCGGCAACCGCGGCAAGATCAACCGAGACTTCATGCGCCGTGAGATTCTCTCGGATGCCAAGGTCGCTTACCTGCACCGAGAAGAGTCGTTGGGTTCACCGGCGATGCGTGAACTCGAGCGCCGCGTCGTCTTGTCGGTCATCGACCGCCGCTGGCGCGAGCACCTGTACGAGATGGACTATCTGAAGGACGGCATCGGCCTGCGCGCCATGGCCCAGCGCGACCCCCTGGTGGAGTACCAGCGCGAGGGCTTCGTCATGTTCCAGCAGATGATGGGCCAGATCCGCGAGGAGACCGTCGGTTTCCTGTTCAACCTCGAGGTCGAGGTCAGCCAGGCCCCCGGCGCCGTCGCCGGTCCCGTCGTCGCCGCCAAGGGGCTCGCCCCTGCCGCGTCCGCGGAGGAGAAGCTCAGCTACACCGCCCCGAGCGATTCGGGCGGAGTCGAGGTACGCAACCAGCGTGGACAGATCCAGCAGGCCGCTACCGACCGTGCCCGCCGGGCGAGCGCCGCTGCTCCCGACGATGAGGCGGAGACGGACATGGCGGCCGGACCGCCCCAGCGCGGCACGTTCGGCCAGCGCGGCGACGACTCGAAGCCCGCTCCGGTCAATCGCTCCGAACGGCGCGCTCAGGGCAAGAAGTAGCCCGGTCAGGTCCGTAAGCCCTCATCGAACGGTGGAGGGCCCCCCGGAGGCCAGAGCCGCCCGCACCGCGTGGACGCCGTTCATCACGGCGGGGCTCCGCGTGCGAGAAACGAATTCGTCGGAGATTCTCCGATAAGACTGCCTTTTCGGGGTTTCTCGGGTCGATTCCGGCAAAATCTCGGCTCCCCTGCTCTATCCGTCGAATTCGTTCGGGCTGCGCGGCGAAGAGCGACGGGGGTCCGAACTGCTGGAGCGCTGCGGCGCATCCGGCGGGCCTTGTGGCAAGCGTGGGAGAATCGACTCGCCGGGCCGGACCTCCGCGCTGGTCCCGCGCTGGTCCGCAGCGGTCACACACGTTCGAGTCGCGTCGCGGTTCACTGCGCGCCTACCTCGGCAGCGGGAGCACTCCCTCGGAGCGCGCCCCCGGGGCGAGGGCTCATTTCTCCCGCAGAGCCGGCTGTCACAACACGTTGATGGCGCTGGCCCGCCAGCGTTGGTCCATTCCTTCCAGGCGCAGGGCCACGGCGCGAACGCGAACCTTACTGTGCACCATCACGACGGCCTCGATCACGCCGTCTCGCGGCTCGGAAATCGTGACCCGCCCGATCGTGAACGCGGGCCGCTGGGCCCTCTGCCCCTTGACGGCGCGCGCCCGTGCCGAAAGCACCACCCGTTTCAGCAGGTGCCGGTAAACGTCGTCGCTGACCCACCGGGCGAGCTGGTCAAGCTCTCGGGCGCCGGCAAGCACCTCGATCACGCAGCGGGTGAGGTTGACCAGCAGTGGCTCCGGGTCTGGCAGCTGGTCCCTGCTGCTCGGTTGGTGGCCGAAGAAGTCGTCCTGGACGAACTTGTTGTCCCTTGACCGGGGATGGCGTGCCGGGGTGTTGGCTGGATCGCTCATGACTCCTCCGAGGTGCGTGAGTCCGCTGCCGGCGGCACACCTGCCGTGGCAATCGGGTGGTTCAAGGGGTTCGGGTGGATCCGGCGTGCGATGGAGCAGACAATCGGTGGAGCAGGTGTTGGCGAGGGTCAGGCACCCCCACGCGGGGGGTACGGGCCGTGCTCGACACTCAATCAGCCGGGAACGGTGGTGTCGAGTGCTTTTAAGTCCTGTGGATAACCCGGGCAGGATGTCGGTCGCGCGGGCTAACTTCGGGACTGTGCGCTGGGACAACCTGTTCGACGACCTCGAGGGGCAGCTCGAACACGAGTTGCACGCCGAGGAGATCGACCTGCGCGCCGAAGAAGAACGGCTGCGCCTGGGTCGGCTGTCCCTGCGTAACCGATTGACCAGCCTCGCGCGCACTCCCGAAGTCGCCGCAGATCCCCGGAGAGGATCAGAGCCCTGGACCGGGTCGGTCCCCGGTGCAGGTGTGCTGCGGATCGTGCTCGCGACGGGGGAGACGATCGCCGTGCGGCCGACCACATTCGGGCGGGACTGGCTGGCGGGTGACCTGCTGGACTCCGTCTCCGCCGGTTCCCAGTGCGTGCTCCCGCTGGCCGCCGTGGCCGGGGTCGTCCTGCGCCGGGGGGAGATCGCCGGATCGCTCGGCACCGAGCCCGAATCCGCAGCCCGGATCGTGGACCGCATCGGCCTGGCGTTCGTGTTGCGAGACCTCTGCCGACGGCGCTCCAACGTGGAGGTGCACACCCGTGCCGGTGTGCTCCCCGGCACTATCGACCGGGTGGGCCGGGACCACATCGACCTGGCCCTGCACGCGCCGGGCACCCTGCGCCGCGAAGCGGAGGTGCACCAGTACCGCATCGTGCCGGTGGCCGAGATCCAGCTCGTTCGGCTGCCCTAACCCTCTGCCCTGAACCTCTGCGCCAACCGTCCGCGCTGAGCCGCCGAGTCTTTCGCGTTCGCGGCCCGCAGCAACTCGTCCGAACGAATTCGACGGAGATTTGAGTCTAAACACTCCGTTTGGGCTCGAGGACGGTTGTTTGACCAAGAATCTCCGTGGAATCGGATCAACGCCGGGGACAGCGGTCCGCCTGGATGAACAGTCCCGGACGGTCAGCCCTGACCCTCCGGGAGCGACACAACCACACGACGATATTTATCAATCTCGCCGGGTCAGTCGTCGGGACGGATGATCGTGCCGCCGGACAGCTCGGGGATGTTCCCGAAGTCGGACTGCTGCCACAGCGACATGCGCCGCGCCTCCTCGTACTTGGCCTCGATGAAAGACTCGAGCACGACCCGTTCGACCCGCCACACGCCCGCGCTGCCGAACCCGATCGTGCCCGCGCCGCCCGCCGGGGTGCTCTGGGTGCCGAGCCGGATGGCCGGCAGCTCACCGGTGCGCACCAGCTCCAGTACCTCGGCCACCGTCAGCAAAAGGATCTCAGCGGTGTCGGCCAGGGTGAGGAACCGACCCACACTGGGGGCAGCCTCGGAATCGTTCATGGATCGATTATCCGTCGGCGGGCGGGCCCTAATCGGGGCGGAGTGAGGCTGTGGATAACTTTCCCGCGTGGGGGCGAAGACGACCACGATGGAGGTCGAGGCGGATTCCCGGGTCAAACGGAGTTTCGAGTCGAAACTATTGAGTCGGCTCCATCGATCCAGCTCCATCGAGTCAGCACCAATTGAGTCAGTATTGGGGAGGCAGGCGCCCGTGAACACGACCGCCAGGAACGCACGACCGAGATTCTGGTTCGACCCGCGATTCGCGATCGGGCTGGTGCTCGTGGTCGCCGCCGTCGGAGGCGTCTATCTGATCGTCTCCGCCGCCGACCGGACCACGGCGGTGTTCACCGCGCGCTCGGCGCTCGCCGTGGGGGACCGAGTGGAGGCATCCGACCTCGTGGCCACGCAGGTGCGGCTTGGTGTAACGGGAGACCTGTACGTGACCCCCGACGGGCTGCCGGATGACGGGCTGGTCGTCACCCGCACGATCGCCGCCGGGGAACTCGTGCCGGCGTCCGCGGTCGGGAGCACCGCCGGCACCGAGGTCACGAGCGTGGTCGTTGAGCTGACCAGCGCCCTGGCCTCGAACATCGGTCCCGGCTCCGTGGTCGACGTCTGGTCCGCCCGCAAAACGGACCCGAACACGTTCGGGCCGCCGACGGTGCTCGTCGACCAGGCCGCGGTCGTGCGTCTGGTCGAGCCCACGGGGCTCGTGGCGGGCGGCGGCATCCGAACACTTGAGATCCTGGTGCCGAAGGGAGCCGTCGCGGCGGTGCTGGAGTCCATCGCGAACCGTGATGCCATCGCGGTCGTGCCCGTCAACGCACCGCTGGAGAAGTAAACGTGGCCACCATCGCACTGGCACTCGACCGGAACACCGAAGACCGTCTGCTGATCGACATCATCGAGCAGGGCCATGTGATTGTGGCTCGTTCGACGACTGCTGGCGAAGTGATCCTCGCCCTGCGGCAGCGCGCGCCCGAGGTGGTGATCGTCGGAGCCGGCCGCAGCACGCTCACGGCCGAGCTGATCACCGCCTGCGACGCCCATGGCGCCCGGGTGATCGCGCTCGCCGCCAACGACCAGGACCGACGCAATGCGGCCGTGCTCGGCCTCTTCGACGTGGTCGACGCCGCCGCCGACTGGGCCGAGACTGAGGCGCTGATCGGCGCCGGGGTCGCCATTCCGCTGCGTGTCGGTGATCCGGCGGGCTTGCCCGGCACAAAACGGCAGGGCACGGTCATCGCCGTCTGGGGGCCGGCCGGCGCCCCGGGGCGCACCACCCTGGCGATCAACATCGCGGCGGAAATCGCCGCTGCCGGGCATACCGTCGCCCTGGCGGACATCGACACCTACAGCGGTTCGGTGGCGCCGTGCCTGGGGATGCTCGACGAGGCGCCGGGCTTCGCCGCCGCGTGCCGCCTGGCCGGCTCGGACAGCTTCACCCGGTCCGAGTTCGAGCGCATCGCGCAGCGCTACAACTCACCGCAGGGAGCCTTCTGGGTGCTCACCGGCATCGGGCGGCCATCCCGCTGGCCCGAGCTCTCCACCGAGCGGGTGACGCGCACCATCAACGCGCTCCGCATCTGGGTCGACTACGTCGTGCTCGACACCGGTTTCAGTCTTGAGAGCGACGAGGAGATCTCCAGTGACCTGTTCGCCCCGCGCCGCAACGCGGCCACCCTGACGGGCCTCGGACTGGCTGACCACGTCGTCGCCTGCGGCCTCGCCGACCCGGTCGGGATGGCCCGGTTCCTGCGCGCCTGGGTGGACCTGGCCGAGGTGGTCACGACCGAACAGGTCAGCGTGGTCATGAACCGGGTGCGCCGGGGTGCGGTCGGGCTGGATGCGAACGGGCAGGTCGTGTCGGCGCTCCGCCGGTTCGGCGGTATCGAGTCGCCGATCCTGGTGCCGCAGGACCAGGTGTCCACGGATGCGGCCATCGTCGCCGGGCGCACGCTGCGGGATGCCGCGCCGAAGTCCCCGGCGCGCACCAGCATCCGTCGCTTCGTGCGCACTGAGCTGCTGCCGGTGCCCGCGCCCGCCACGGGGCGACGGCGCCGGGAATCGAGATGGCGCCGGCCGGCGGTGGCCACCTGAGCCCACCGTCGGCGTCGAACCCCGCGTCGAACCCCGCGTCGACTTGTGCGCCGACCCCGGTGCGGGAGGCCGCACCGCCGCTCATTCCTGAAGCGGGATCACCTCAACCCGGTCGCCGGGGCCGGTGACGACCAACACCCGCTTTCCGGTTACGCCGGTAAGGGCCTGGGCGAGATGCTCCGCCGTTGCCGAGCTACCGGCGCCGTCGGCGCGCTTCAGCACCGAGACGGCCGCGCCTCCGGTCGCCGCGCCGATTGCGAGGCTGAGGGGTTCCGGGTCGACGTCCGTGACCAGGAGCACGCGGCCGATGGTGCGCGCCGGCTGCGGGGCCTCTGCACTCACCGCGCGGTCGCGTCGCCAGACAGAGAAGTGGTACCCGGCCGCGAGGCCGGTGGCTACCAGCAGCCCCAGCGGGGCTCGCACCCGGTCGATCAGGCTGTCTCCGGTGAAATCACCGAGGGCGAACTCGAAGAGCCGGTAGCCGATCACCAGAAGCGTCACGATGGCGACGACCGCGCTCACGCCGAACACCAGGATCAGGTACACCCGTCGTACCGCGGAGCGGACCTCCGCGGGGGAGAGCGGCGTCGTCGGCTGCCAGGCCAGCCACCATACCGGGCCGCCGACGATGAGGGCGCTGATGCCGCCCAGCAGGAGGGTTCGGGTTCCTGAACCGGCGAGCGGGGTGGTCGTGGCGGCGAGGATCGCGTTCACGACCACGCCCAGCCCGGAGGCCGCGGCAACGAGACCCACGCCGGAGGTCATAAGCTTCGTCGCAACCCTCGTTGTGTCCGACCGGGCCAGGGTCAGGCCCCGGTGGTAGCTCCAGACGAGCGCGCCGATGAAGGCGACCGAGATGCCGAAACCCAGTAGGTCGAGGATGTCGGTGACCGGTTCGGTGCGGTCGAAGGCCAGTCTGAGCAGCAGGAACAGTACGGTTCCGGCCCCGCTCAGCGTCAGGATGGCCGCCCCGGCCACGCCGACGGCCACGACCGCCAGATCGGCGAGGCCGCCGCGCAGGTCGCGGGCCTGGCTGCGGATCCAGTGCCACCACCAGATGACCAGCCCGCCGGCGAACCAGATGAGCGCCTGGAGGGTCAACTCCCACCAGGGTTCGCCCGGGGTAAGGCTCGGTGCGGCGTTGACGACGGCGTCGACGGCGGCGTCGAGCAGAGGGCGGAGGGCCGTGACGGCGCCGCCCACCGAGATCACGAGACCGAAGACGGAACCGAGGATCGGGGCCACGGTGACCAGCTGGGTGGGGCTCTTCTCCTGGTGCCGGGACATCCACAGGTGCCAGACCCACACGCCGGCCCAGACCACTCCGGTGGCGAAGAGACGCGGTTGCCAATCCCCGCGTACGAGCACGGCCGCCGTGGTCAGCAGGGCGGTGCTGAACGTGACAAGGGAGACCGTATACAGGCCGGCCAGGTAGAGCCCCCAGGCGAAGGATGATCGTTCCGCGCCGTCCATTCGGCGCCACAGCACCCACCAGAGTACGGCCGCGAACGGGCCGGCGATGAGGGTGAACGCGAGTGAGCGGGCGAGCCCGGTGACGTCGCTGGAGGCAAGTGCGTTGCCGGCGTCGAGGAGGCGCCCGAGCAGCCCGCTCACTCCGATAGCGGCAATCACGACCAGGGCGAAGAGCAGAATGTATACGATCACCCGGCGTACCGTTGGCTGGGCCGCACTCTCCCCGGACGGCGTCGATTTGCGCACCGCGATGACGATGCCGGCGATACCGCCGCCGATCACGAGGACGGCAACCAGCAGCACCACGCTGACCATCAGGAACCGGCCTTCGGGTTCGGGCAGATGCTGAGTTCGTAGGGGGCGTCATCGATCAACCACGTGCCGTCGACGGCCACCAGGTCGAAGACGCCCTGGGTCTCGTACTCGTCCGCTCCGAAGGGGCCGCTGCCGTAGGAGGTGACGATGGACACCTTCACGTCAGCGGACTCGGCCCGCTCGGTGGTCGACACGAGGGTGACCCGCATGTTGTCGGTGGGGCCCCGGTCGAAGTCCTCGCAGCCATCGAACGCGTCCTCGGTGAGGTACGCGCCTGCGGCCTGCTCGTCGCCGTCGATGACGGCCGCGGAATAGTCCTGGACGAGGCCTTCCGGGGTGTCGGCGTCAAGCTGTTCGGGTTCGCCGCCGGAGAAGACGATGATGAGGGCGATGACCACCAGCGCTCCGATCACGGACAGTAGGACAACCAGGGTCCGATCGGGCTTTCCACTTGCTGTGCTCATCTGTTCAGCATGGCCCAAACTAAGCGACGGCACCACGACGACGGTGGCACGTGTCCGGGGGACCTAGGCTATTGCTGTGTCGACGCTCAGTAATCTTGTACTTGCCCAGGGCCGCAGCAGTGCGGAGGATGTGGACTGGCTCCATATGCTCGTCGCGGATGGCCAGCTCCTGGCCGACCTCGCCTTCGCGGACATCGTCGTGTGGGTGCCCAGCAGTACCGGGAGCTTCGTGGCCGTGGCCCACGCCAGGCCGTCGAGCGCCGCCACCCTCTTCTATCGTGACTTCGTCGGGCAGAGCATCAAGGTCGAGTGGCGCCAGCAGGTCACCGAGGCTTTCGAAACGGCGAAGATCGTCGACACCACGGCTCCCGACTGGTACGAGGAGACCCCTACCCGGGTGCGCGCGATCCCGGTGCGGCGGCGGCTCAGTTCCACGGGTTCCCAGATCTCGGACAAGCCGGTGGCGGTGCTCACCCGGCACACCAACCTGAGTGAGGCGCGCACGCCGAGCCGACAGGAGCTGACCTTCAACGACTGTGCCAATGACCTCTTCGCCATGATCGCGTCCGGCGATTTTCCCGATCTGGGCGCCCCCACCGGCCCGAGGCGCGGCGCCCCGCGCGCCTCGGACGGACTCATCCGTCTCGACGTCGACGGCGTGACCACGTTCGCGAGCCCGAATGCCCTCTCCGCCTTCAACCGGATGGGGTTCGCCGACGAGCTGGAAGGCGAGTCCCTCGCCGAGGTGACCACGAGCCTGCTCACTGGAACGGCGGTTGTCGACGAGACCCTGCCGCTCGTGGTCACCGGCCGGGCGCCATGGCGCACCGACGTGGAGGCCCGCGGCGTGACGGTCTCGCTGCGCGCCATCCCGATCCGCAACCGGGGCGAACGGATCGGAGCCATCGTCCTCTGCCGGGACGTCACCGAGCTGCGGCACCAGGAGCGTGAGCTGATCACGAAGGATGCCACCATCCGGGAGATTCACCATCGGGTCAAGAACAACCTGCAGACGGTGGCCTCGCTCCTGCGGATCCAGGCGCGCCGCACGCATTCCGACACGGCCAGGGAAGCGCTCAACCAGGCGATGCGCCGCGTGGCCGCCATCGCCGTCGTGCACGACACACTGTCCGAGGGCCTCAGCCAGAAGGTCGACTTCGACGTGGTGTTCGACCGGGTGTTGCTGCTGATCATGGAGGTGGCGTCCGCGCACAACACGACGGCGCATCCGAAGTCGTCCGGCAGTTTCGGCATCCTGCCCAGCGCCTACGCGACACCGCTCGCCCTCGCGCTGACAGAGCTCGTGACGAACGCCGTCGAACACGGGCTGGCCGGACGCGAGGGGGAGGTGTCGATCGAGGCCGAGCGTAACGAGGAGACCCTTACCGTGCGGGTGCGGGACAACGGCACGGGCCTGCCGGAGGGCAAGGTAGGGTCGGGACTCGGAACCCAGATCGTGCGCACCCTGATCCAGGGAGAGCTCAGCGGCAGTATTGACTGGCACACCATGATGGGCAGCGGCACCGAAGTGACCATCGAGATCCCGCTGCGGTACATGCGCGAAGCGTAGCGCCGGGGGCGGGGTGGCGCCTCGGAATGTCGCCTCAGCGTGGCGCTCGGGTGCCGAGCACGTCGCGCGCAACAAAGAAAGGCCCGGCTGTTCAGCCGGGCCTTTCTCAGTGATCTTGTGGAGCGGGGGAGCAGTGGTGCGGGGGGCGCCGTGTTAGGACGCGCGCCGGGCCCGGGCCGCGCGTCGCTTGAGCGCGCGACGCTCGTCTTCGCTCAGTCCACCCCAGACGCCGGAGTCTTGACCGGTTTCGAGGGCGTACTGCAGGCACACCTCGGTGACGTTGCAGCGGGCGCAGACCGACTTGGCCTTCTCGATCTGGTCCACAGCGGGGCCAGTGTTCCCGACCGGAAAGAAAAGTTCCGGGTCGGCGGTGAGGCAGGCAGCTTTGTCGCGCCAGTCCATAGGGGTGCTCCTTTATTGCGGGGATGCCTGGCCGATTGGCCGAAGATGAGAGGCTGCCGATTGCAGGGAGGGTACTGGATCTAATCGTTCAGATCGACTCACGTCCCTGTGAGCGTCAACCGGGCCTCAAAAATGATCGCATAATGGTGGAGTCAAATCAATAGTTTTGAATGGGATATCTCTGTGAATGCACGGTCAGACCACAGCGGCGACGACGAGAACCAGGCCGGCCGGGTGCGTCGGCCGCGGGCCCTGCTTCTCCTCGCCGCGATCCTCTGCGCGGAGGCCGCCCTCCTCTGGGTCGCGGTCGCGTGGCTCATTCTCGAGTTGCTGATCGCGGCGCCGACCTCCCTGGCCACGGCCCTCGCCATGCTGGTGCTGGTGCTGATCGCCGCGTTCTGGGTGACCGCCATCGCGGTCAACTCCCTGCGGCGCCGGTCCTGGATCCGGGGCGCGGCCGTCACCTGGCAGCTGGTGCAGATCGCCGTCGCCATCGGCTCCTTTCAAGGGCTCTATGCCCGGCCCGACCTCGGCTGGGCGCTTCTTCTGCCGTCGGTCGTGGTCCTCGTGCTGCTGTTCCAGCGGCGCGTAATCGCAGAAACGACGTCGGCGCGCTCCGAGGACGGCTTGCCGCAGTAGCGGCGCAGCAGGGCCGCTCCGGCGGCGGCAGCGGCGGGGTAATCCTCGACGCGCGGTCGAGTGCTCCAGGGGCCGGTATGGGCCACCTGCGGCCGGTGAGGGCAGCGCCGGGACTGTGCCGGGACTGTGCCGGGACTGTGCCGGCCGCGTGGCGGCATCCGTGTGGTCAGGCCGGCAAGCCGAGCCTCTTGCGTAGGCTCGCGACATGGCCGGTGGCCTTCACGTTGTAGAGGGCCAGCTCGACCATGCCGGTCTCGTCGATCACGACGGTGGAACGCAGCACGCCCGTGACGGTCTTGC
Organism: Cryobacterium sp. TMT2-18-2; assembly: GCF_004402245.1. Classification (NCBI taxonomy): domain Bacteria; kingdom Bacillati; phylum Actinomycetota; class Actinomycetes; order Micrococcales; family Microbacteriaceae; genus Cryobacterium; species Cryobacterium sp. TMT2-18-2. The sequence goes on along the minus strand of NZ_SOFU01000017.1, from coordinate 65,792 downwards.
CGTAGAGGTTCTTCTCGCCCCAGGCGCCGTAGCCCGTGTGCACCGCGAGGTCGGTGTCGCTGAGGAGCGCGAACGTGAGCTGCTCGGTCTCCTGGAACTCCTTTAGCTTGACCGGGGCATCCTTTGACACGCCGAGCACTTGGTAGCCGGCCGACGCCAGTGAGCTGAGGTTGTCGCGGAAGTCGCAGGCCTGCTTCGTGCAGCCGGGCGTCATCGCCGCCGGGTAGAAGTACACGACGACCTTCGAGCCGGCGAAATCGGCCAGCGAGACGGCGTTCCCGTCCTGGTCGGACAGGGTGAACGGAGGGGCTTGGTCGCCGGCCGCGAGCCGCGTGGAATCGATCATCCCCCCACGCTACTGGTCCCGCCTGTACCCATTTTCCGCCCATCCCTGACGAATTCGACGGAGATTGGGGGTCAAACACCCGTTTTTTGGCCCTGAGCGCTTTCTAGAGCAAAATCTCCGTCGAATTCGTTCAGTGCAGGGGCTGCCGGCTCGGGGGTGGCGGGTGACAGGGGGCTAGTGGGTGGGGGCGGAGGCGAAGGTGGCGAGCAGGCGCTGCAGCGAGTCCAGGCGCACCTTGCCGGTCTCGCCGAGCTTGCCGGCGCTAACGGCCTCATTGATCGCGCAGTCGGGCGAGTTCGGCAGGTGGGTGCATCCGCGCGGGCACTTTTGGGAGATCAGGGCCAGGTCGGTGAAGGCCTTGAGGATGTTGTCGGTGTTGATGTGGCCGAGACCGAAGGAGCGCACGCCGGGGGTGTCGATGACCCAGCCCCGGCCGGCATCCGTTTGCAGTCGCAGCGAGATGGTCGACGAAGACGTGTGCCGGCCGCGGCCGGTCACCGTGTTGACGACTCCGACGGCACGGTGGGCGCTCGGCACGAGGGCGTTGACGAGGGTGGACTTGCCGACGCCGGAGTGACCGACGAAGACCGTGTCGTGGCCAACCAGGGCGGCGGAGATCTCCGCCAGCGGCATGGCGTCGTCGCGGCTCTCGAAGACGGGCAGGTCGAGGCCGGCGAAGTTGCGGAGGAAGGCGGTGGGGTCGGCCAGGTCGGTCTTGGTGATGCAGAGAATGGGATTCACGCCCGCGTCGTAGGCGGCGACGAGGTAGCGATCGACGAGACGGATGCGCGGCTCCGGGTTGGCGGCGGCCACCACGATCAGCATCTGGTCGGCGTTGGCGACGATCACTCGCTCCACGGCGTCGGTGTCGTCTGCGCTGCGCCGCAGCAGCGTCGTGCGCGGCACGATCCGCACGATCCGGGACAGGCTGCCCGGTGCTCCGGTCGTGTCGCCGACGATGTCGACGCGGTCGCCGGTGACGACGGCCTGCTTGCGCAGTTCACTCGCCCGGGCGGCGGTCACCCGGCGCTCGGCAGGCAGGTTCTCGTCGAGCATGACGGTGTACCGGCCTCGGTCGACCGAGAGGATGCGTCCGGTCAGCGCGTTCTCGTGGTCGGGGCGGGTCTTGGTGCGCGGTTTGCTGCCCTTTCGGTTGGGGCGCACACGCACGCTCGACTCGTCGAACTCGGGCTCATCGTCGTCGGCACTCGCCCACCACGTCACGACGGGGCTCCGGAAACGAGCGTCGACCAAAGGTCGGTGAACTGGGGGAGGGTTTTCGCGGTCGTGCCGATGTTCTCGATCAGCAGGCCGGGAACGCGAAGCCCGATCAGCGCGCCCGCGGTTGCCATGCGGTGGTCGTCGTAGGTGTTCCACGGCCCGCCGTGCAGCGGGCGCGGGTCGATCCGCAACCCGTCGGGCAGCTCGGTGACGGCGCCGCCAAGCCCGTTGATCTCCGCGGCGAGGGCCGCCAGCCGGTCGGTCTCGTGGTGGCGGATGTGCCCGATCCCGGTGATCGTGCTTGGGGACTCGGCCAGGGCAGCCAGGGCCACGAGCGTGGGCGCGAGCTCTCCGCCGGTCGACAGGTCGAGCTCCACGCCCCGGATGCAGCCGGTCCCGGAGACCGTGAGCCGGTCGCCCTCCCGGGTGACCGCGGCGCCGAAGCGCGGTAGCAGTTCGGCCAGGTCGGCGCCGACCTGGGTGGTGGTCTCGGGCCAGCCGATGATGGTCACGCTGCCGCCGGCGACGAGGGCCGCGGCGAGGAACGGCGCCGCGTTGGAGAGATCGGGTTCGATGTCGACCTCGACACCCTGGATCGGGCAGGGCGCGACGATCCACTCGCCGACGGCGGGACTCTGAACGGTGACGCCGCGCCGGGCCAGCGTGGCGATGGTCATCTCGATGTGCGGCATGCTCGGCAGGCGCTCGCCGGAATGACGAAGGTGCAGGCCTAGCTCGAAGCGGGGCGCGGCGAGCAACAGGCCGGAGACGAACTGGCTTGATGTGGACGCGTCGATGGTGATCTCTCCGCCGGCCAGCGTGCCGGTGCCGTGCACGGTGAAGGGCAGGGCGCCGCGACCGTCGTCGTTGATGTCGGCGCCGAGGGCCCGCAGGGACGAGATGGTGGTGCCCATCGGGCGACGGCGTGCACCGGCGTCCCCGTCGAAGGTGGTCGGCCCGAGTCCGAGCGTCGCGACCGGCGGCAGGAAACGCATCACGGTGCCGGCAAGACCGCAGTCGACGGTCGTCGACCCGAGTAGCTCCCCGGGGGTGATCCTCAGGTCGGCGCCGAACTCCCCGGCTCCGGGGACCTCCTCGATGACGGTGCCCAGTTGACGCAGCGCCGCGACCATCAAGTCGCTGTCCCGCGAGTGCAGCGGGGCACGCAACAGCGACGGATGCGCGGCGAGGGCGCTGAGCACCAGCTCCCGGTTGGTCAGCGACTTCGACCCCGGCAGGGACACGGACGCGCAGAGCGGGCCGGCGGCCGTCGGAGCGGGCCAGCGGGCATCCGTCACCTCGGGCGACGTGTCGCCGTAGGGATCGAACTCAGGCTTGGAATATCTCGAGATCAACATCGGTTATCAGAATAGTCGGTGATGAAAGAGAGAGGGAGGCCCGGGTGACGCTGTCCATGGTGCTGGAGCGACCTGCGGTCGTTTCACGCGACGGCTTAGGATTGTCCGTGATGACAACCGACGCGATCGAAATGCGAGACCTGTTCGAAGAGCAGGCACTGCCCTTTATCGACCAGCTGTACGCCGCGGCCATGCGCATGACGCGCAACCCCTCCGACGCCCAGGATCTGGTTCAGGAAACGTTCGTGAAAGCGTTCGCTGCGTTCAAACAGTTCGAGCAGGGCACCAATCTCAAGGCCTGGCTGTACCGCATCCTGACCAACACCTTCATCAACACGTACCGCAAGAAGCAGCGTGAGCCGTTCCAGGGTACCATCGACGATCTCGAGGACTGGCAGCTCGGCGGCGCGGAGTCCCGCACGGCGACGACGAATCGTTCGGCGGAGGCCGAGGCCATCGACCACCTGCCGGACAGCGCCGTCAAGGACGCGTTGCAGTCCATCCCGGAGGACTTCCGGCTGGCTGTCTACTTCGCCGACGTGGAGGGGTTCTCTTACCAGGAGATCGCCGAAATCATGAAAACACCCATTGGCACCGTGATGAGTCGCCTGCATCGTGGCCGGCGCCTCCTGCGCGACCTGTTGGCCGGTTACGCCATTGAGCGCGGCCTGGGAACAGCGGCGGGCCAGACTCGAACCGGGAGCACACCAGCATGACCGATTGTGGCTGCGAGAAGGCCAAGGCCGAACTCGAGGAATACCTGCACAACGAACTGTGCGGCGAAGACGCGTCTGACATTCAGGAGCACCTCGCCCACTGCATCGACTGCAGCGACGAGCACCTGGTCGGGCGCACCCTGACCGAGGCCGTGCAGCGCGCATGCCGTGAAATGGCCCCCGAAGACCTGCGCGACCAGGTGTTGCTGAAGCTGCGCACCATCCAGTCCGCCCACTAGCCGATCGGTAGGTCGGCGTCCTCCTCACCGGCGTCGTCGATGTTCTTCTCCTCGGCGAGCGGCTCGTCGACCGAGCCGAGCACGAACAGGGCCCCGGTCGGGTCGGTGACCAGCGCGAAGGTGCCGAACTCCGCCGTCCACGGCTCACGGACGACCGTGCCGCCGAGCTCTGTCACGGTCGCCGCGGCCGCGTGCACGTCAGGCACCCCGAGATAGAGCTGCCAGTGCGAGGGAACGCTGTCGGGCAGGTGGTCCGCGGCGTCGAAGACGCCCGTCACCATCTCGCCCTCCGCCCCGATCGTGCTGTAGCGGAAGTCCTCCGTGTCGCTCAGGACGACCGGTTTCCAGCCGAACACCTTGGTGTAGAAATCGAGGGCGGCGGAATAGGAGCGGGTGTTCAGCTCGTGCCAGACCGGTGAGCCCGCCTCGCCGAAGACGTCGAAGCCGGTGAACTCGTCGGCCTGCCACACCCCGAAGGGCGCACCCGTCGGGTCCATCAGGATGGCCATGCGGCCCATGGTTCCCACCGTGATCGGCTCGGCCAGCACGTCTGCGCCGGCCGCGCGGGCGGCGGCGACGGCGGCGTCGGCATCCGTCACCGACAGGTAGGTGGTCCACGTGTCGGGCAGTTGGGAACCCGGCTCCTGTGAGCCCATGCCGGCGACGTCCGCGTCGCCCTTACGGAAGGTGACGTAGTTGCCGTCCTCCGAACCGGAATCGCTGGCCGTCCAGCCGAACAGCCGGGTGTAGAACTCCCGGGCGCGCGGCAGGTCGGAGGTCATCAGGTCGGCCCAGCAGGGCTGGCCGGTTCGGTTCGCGTGCGGTGCGGGCATGGCGGATCTCCTTGTCGGTGGCCGATGCGTCGGCGGGCGGTGCGGCCAGCCTAGATGAGTGAGTCCTGATAGCCGAGGGGTGATAGTGGTTCGCGGTTCCGAGACGGTTGTGCCCGATGCCCACGCCGGGCGATCAGGGGACCGTGACGCTGGATGAAGTGTGGACCGCCGTGTCTCTCGAGTCCGAAGCCGTGCAGTAGCGCTGTCTCGAACTCATTCGACGGTTCTGCTGGTCGGCGCAGGTTACAGGGTGAGCGCCTGGCGGAGCAGTTCGGCCTGCTCGACCGCGTGACGCTTCGCCGAGCCCGCCGCCGGCGACGCCGACGCCGCCCGGGAGAACAGGGTCACCGCGCGCGGGCCCAGCTTGTTCGTCTCGAGGTAGAAGAACGGCCACGCACCCTGGTTCTCCGGCTCATCCTGCACCCAGGCGAGTTCGGCGTCGGGGTACTGGTCGGCGACCTGCTTGAGTTCGACGGCGGGCAGCGGGTAGAACTGCTCCATGCGAACCAGCGCGATCTCCGGGTTCGGGTTCTTGTCGAGTTCGGCGAGCAGGTCGTAATAGAGCTTGCCGGCCAGGAACAGCACCCGCTTGACCCGCGACTTGTCGGTGATCCGGGCGTCGTCGATGACCGGTTCGAACCGGCCGGTGGTGAAGTCGGCCACCTCGCTGGTCGCGCCGCGCAGGCGCAGCATCGACTTCGGAGTGAAGACGATCAGCGGGCGCCGCGGGCGCATGTAGGCCTGACGGCGCAGCAGGTGGAAGTACGACGCGGGCGTCGACGGGCGAGCGACGGTCATGTTGTCTTCCGCGCACAGCTGCAGGTAGCGCTCGATCCGGGCGGACGAGTGGTCCGGCCCCTGGCCCTCGTAGCCGTGCGGTAGCAGCAGCACAACGGATGACCGCTGGCCCCACTTCTGCTCGGCGGAGGAGACGAACTCGTCGATGACCGTCTGGGCGCCGTTCGCGAAGTCGCCGAACTGCGCCTCCCAGAGCACCAGGGCGTCGGCGCGTTCCACCGAGTAGCCGTACTCGAAGCCCATGGCCGCGTATTCGCTGAGCAGCGAGTCATAGATCCAGAACCGGGCCTGGTCTTCGCTGAGGTTCGCCAAGGGCAGCCATTCCTGGCCGTTGATGCGGTCGTGCAGAACCGCGTGACGTTGCACGAACGTGCCGCGGCGGGCATCCTGGCCGGCGAAGCGCACCGGGGTGCGCTCGAGCAGTAGGGAGCCGAGGGCGAGGAGTTCGCCGAAGCTCCAGTCGATTTTGCCGTTGCGACTCATGTCGTTGCGCTTCTGCATCAGCTGCTGCAGCTTATTGTGCACGGTGAAGCCGGTGGGCTTGTTCAGGAAGGCGTCACCGATCAGGTGCACGACCGCCTCGGGCACCCCGGTGGTGGCCGGTTCCCCGATCCCGTCGTCGTGCTTGTCGGTACCGTGCTTCTCGGCACCGATGCCCTGCGGCGCGGCACCGGCCGCGCTGACGACCGGGATCGACGAGGACTGCGCCGCGTGCGTCTCCATGAACGCGCGCTCAAGGCGGTCCTGGAAGTCGGCGTGGGAGGCCTCGTATTCCTCCTGCGTGATGTCCCCGCGACCAACGAGAGCCTCGGTGTAAAGCTTCCGAACGGAGCGCTTGGCCTCGATCAGGTTGTACATCAGCGGCTGGGTCATCGAGGGGTCGTCGCCCTCGTTATGGCCGCGGCGGCGGTAGCAGACGAGGTCGATGACGACGTCCCGCTTGAATTCCTGGCGGTAGGCGAAGGCGAGCTCCGCGACCCGCACCACGGCCTCGGGGTCGTCCCCGTTGACGTGGAAGATGGGCGCCTGGATGGTCTTGGCGACATCCGTCGAGTACACCGACGTGCGCCCGTCGCCAGGCAGCGTGGTGAAGCCGACCTGGTTGTTGACGACCAGATGGATGGTTCCCCCGGTGCGGAAGCCGCGTAGTTGGGACATCTGGAGCGTCTCCAGGACGATGCCCTGGCCGGCCATGGCGGCGTCGCCGTGCACGAGGACCGGCAGGGTGGAAAAGGTGCCGATCGGCTTACGGTCCTGTTTGGCGCGCACGATGCCCTCGAGGACGCCGTCGACGGCCTCGAGGTGGGACGGGTTCGCGGCTAGGTAGACCGGCATCTCCGTGCCGTTGGTGGCGCGGAAGGTGCCCTCGGTGCCCAGGTGGTACTTGACGTCGCCGGAACCCTGCACGGTGCGGGGATCCTGCGTGCCCTCGAACTCGCGGAAGATCTGGCCGTAGGTCTTGCCCGCAATGTTGGTCAGCACGTTCAGGCGTCCGCGGTGGGCCATCCCGATGCAGACCTCGTCGAGGCCGGCATCCGCGGCACCCTGCAGGATCGAATCGAGCAGGGCGATGGTGGATTCGCCGCCCTCGAGGCTGAACCGCTTCTGGCCGACGTACTTGGTCTGCAGGAAGGTCTCGAAGGCCTCGGCCTCGTTGAGCTTGCCGAGGATGCGCATCTGCTCGTCATGCGTGGGCTTGACGTAGCTCTTCTCCATCTTTTCCTGCATCCACTTGCGCTGGGCAGGGTCCTGGATGTGCATGTACTCGATGCCGGTCGTGCGGCAGTAGGAGTCGCGGAGTACGCCGAGGATGTCGCGCAGAAGCATCAGGCGTTTGCTGCCGAAGCCGCCGGTGACGAACTCACGGTCCAGATCCCAGAAGGTCAGCCCGTGGTTCGAGATGTCCAGGTCGGGATGCGAGCGCTGCGTGTACTCGAGCGGGTCGATGTCGGCCATCAGGTGGCCGCGAACGCGGAACGCGTTGATGAGCTCCTGCACGCGGGCGGTCTTGTCGACGGCGCTGGCCAGGTCGACGCTGATGTCGGGGGCCCAGTGGATCGGGTCGTACGGGATGCGCAGGGCCGAGAAGATGTCCTCGTAGAAGTTGTGCTGCCCGATCAGGAGCTCGTGCACGATCTTGAGGAACTCGCCCGAGCCGGCACCCTGGATGACCCGGTGGTCGTAGGTGCTGGTCAGCGTGATGGTCTTGGAGATGGCGAGGCCGGTCAGGGTCTTGACGCTGGAACCCTGGAACTCGGCCGGGTAGTCGAGTGCGCCGGCGCCGATGATGCAACCCTGGCCCTTCATCAGGCGCGGTACGGAGTGCACAGTGCCGATGCCGCCGGGGTTGGTGAGGGAGACCGTGGCGCCGGAGAAGTCATCCGCCGTCAGTTTGCCCTTGCGGGCCCGGGTGACGAGGTCTTCGTACGAGGAGAGGTACTCGCCGAAGGTCATGGTGTCCGCGCGCTTGATGGCCGGGACCATCAGGGAGCGGGTGCCGTCGGGCTTGGGCAGGTCGATCGCGATGCCGAGGCCGACGTGCGCGGGGGCGATGACCGAGGGCTTGCCGTCGATCTCGTTGTAGTAGACGTTCTGGCTGGGGAACATCTTCAGCGCCTGGATCAGCGCCCAACCGATCAGGTGCGTGAACGACACCTTGCCACCGCGCGAGCGCTTCATGTGGTTGTTCATCACGATGCGGTTGTCGATGAGAAGCTTCGCCGGGATGGTGCGCACGCTGGTGGCCGTGGGCACGGTCAGGCTGGCCGCCATGTTCGCCGCGAGGCTCTTGGACATGCCGCGGAGCGGGGTGACGACGTCGACCTCGGTGGCCTCGGTGGCGGTCGGCTGCGAGTTCGTGATCGGGATGTCGGCCGGAACGGGAACCCGCTTGGGCGCGCTGGACGTCGTGCGCGCGGTGCGCTGCCCGCCGGCGACGGGGATGGGCGCCGTGATCGGGGCCGGCTCCGCCGCTGAGGCGGCCGGGGTTGCGGGAGCGCTTGCCGCGGGTGTGGTCACGTCGGGAGCGATCACGGCGGGCGCGTCGCCTGCGGGCGCGTCGCCTGCGGGTGCGTTGCTCGCGGGAGCCTCTGAACCGTCGCTGCGGCCGTTCGCGGTCTGGTGGTAGCTCTCCAGGACGGGCCACCAGGACTCGTCCACCAGCTTCTTGTCGACGAGGTACCGTTCGTATAGTTCGTCGACGAGCCACTCGTTCGCTCCGAATTCACCCGACGTCGTCTCGTCGGATCCACTACCGGTCAACTGGCTTGACACAGCCGGTTCCCACTCTCTACGTTGATTTTGAATGTCCCGAGCGGTCGTGCACGCCCGGCGCGGTCTGCCCGTCCAGCCTAATCCCCTCGGGCCTGGCTGCGGGCATCCGCGCGGAGCGCTAGCGTTATTTCCATGCAGTTCTATGGAGCGGTACCCAGCCACGACCTCACGTATTCCGACGTCTTCCTTGTGCCGAGCCAATCGGATGTGAGCAGCCGCCTCGATGTCTCCCTCGCCCCGGGCGACGGCAGCGGCGCCACCATCCCCATCGTCTCGGCGAACATGAACTCGGTCACCGGGCCGCGCCTGGCGGCCGCGCTCGCTCGCCGCGGCGCGCTCGGCGTGCTGCCGCAGGACATGCACCTGCAGGATCTCGACGCCGCGATCCGCTGGGTCAAGGCCCAATCCACCCGCTTCGACACCCCCTTCAACTTCGCCCCGGCGGACACCGTGGCGCTCGCCCTGCGGCAGGTGCCGGCTGTGGCCGGCCAGGGATTGGTCATCAACGACCACAACGGCGAGTACCTGGGTGCCATCGACGCGTCCCGGCTGGCGACGGCGCTGCCTGACGCGCTCCTCGGAGATCTCCTGCACGGCACGATGACCTCCCTCGACGCCGACGATATCGAAGGCCCGCGCCGCGCGTTCGACGTGATGACCGCGGCCGAGCTCGACTTCGCCACCGTGCAGCACCACGGTCGGGTGATCGGCACCCTCAGCCGCAAGAGCGCGCTTCGCTCCACCCTGTATCAGCCCGCGCTGGACGCGCAGGGCCGACTGCGCGTGGCCGCGGCGGTCGGCATCAACGGCGACATCGCGGCCAAGGCCCGGGCGCTCGTCGCCGCGGGGGTGGACGTCCTCGTGATCGACACCGCGCACGGGCACCAGGGCGGCATGACGCGGGCGATCAGGATCGTCGCCGACCTGGGCCTCGGCATCCCCATCGTGGCCGGCAACGTCGTGACCGCGGATGCCGTGGGTGACCTCGTCGGCGCCGGCGCCACCATCGTGAAGGTCGGCGTCGGCCCCGGCGCCATGTGCACCACGCGCATGATGACGGCGGTCGGCCGCCCCCAGTTCTCGGCCGTGCTCGAGACCGCGGCCGCCGCCCGGGAACTCGGAGCGCACGTCTGGGCCGACGGCGGGGTGCGCTACCCGCGCGACGTGGCGCTCGCGCTCGCCGCCGGCGCGGCATCCATCATGATCGGATCCTGGTTCGCCGGCACGATCGAGGCACCCGGCCTGCTCGACCGGGACGCCGCCGGCGGTATTTACAAGGAGAGCTGGGGGATGGCCTCCACCAGGGCTGTGCGCCAGCGGTTCGACCGCCTCGACGCCTACGAGCTGGCCCGCAAGACTCTTTTTGCCGAGGGGATCTCCAGCTCGAAGATCTACCTGGACCCGCTGCGACCGTCCGTCGAGGACCTGCTGGACATGATCACCTCCGGCGTGCGTAGCTCGTTCACCTATGCGGGCGCGACCTCGGTCGCGGAGTTCCACACCCGTTCGCTGGTCGGGATCCAGTCGGCGGCCGGCTACGAGGAGGGCAAGGCCCTGCCCGTCTCCTGGTAGAGGTGGGGGGGCCCGACACCCGGGACCGACTCGTGGCCTCGGTGCCGGGCGGTAGACTGGGCGGAATAATGGACGACCCCCCTCCTGCGCATGCGCCCGGTTTCTCGCCCGGAAATTCTTCCCGTCACCCGAACGGCGTCTCGGTCATGATCTTCGGTGCCGCCGTTGTCGAGGTCCGCCATGTATGAGTGGATCATGCTCGCCGCGGGCCTTTTCCTCACCGTCGGAACCGGCCTGTTCGTCGCCAGCGAGTTCGCCCTGGTCAATCTGGACCGGTCGGAGCTCGAGGCCCGCCGCGATCGAGGAGAGACCCGACTCGGCCTGACCATCGCCGCACTCAGGATCACCTCGACGCACCTCTCCAGCGCCCAACTGGGCATCACCCTCACCACCCTGCTCACCGGTTACACCATGGAGCCGGCTCTGACCATGCTGCTGTCGCCGTCGCTGATCGGCCTGGGGCTGTCCCCGGCGGTGGTGCCGGTCGTCGCGGTCACGACCGCGGTCATCGTCGCCACACTCGCCTCGATGATCATCGGCGAGCTGGTGCCGAAGAATTTCGCCCTCGCCCTGCCCGTGCAGACCGCGAAGCTGGTCATCCCGTTCCAGACACTGTTCACGACGGTGTTCAAACCAGCCGTCGTCGTGCTCAACGGCAGCGCCAACGGTGTGCTGCGGTCGATCGGGATCGAGCCGAAGGAAGAGCTGTCCGGGGCGCGCACCGCGGAGGAGCTGTCCTCCCTCGTGCGGCGCTCGGCCAGTGCCGGGCTGCTGGAGAAAGACACCGCCACGCTCCTGCACCGTACGCTGCTCTTCTCCGGGCATACTGCCTCGGACGTGATGACGCCCCGCCCGCGGGTGGCCAGCATCGAGCGCACCGCCTCCGCCCAGGCCGTCATCGACCTCACCCGCCAAACCGGGTATTCCCGCTTTCCCGTCGTCGACGAGGGCGTCGACGACATCGTCGGGATCGTGCACGTGAAGCAGGCCGTGGCCGTTCCCCGACGCCGCCGGGCGGATGTCCCGGTGTCGGCCCTGCAGTCCGAGGCCATCCGGGTGCCCGAGACCATGAAACTCGACGGACTGCTGGTCGAGCTGCGCGGCCGCGGTTACCAGATGGCCATCGTCGTCGACGAATACGGCGGCACGGCCGGAGTGGCCACGCTCGAGGACCTGGTCGAGGAACTCGTCGGAGAGGTTGCCGACGAGCACGACCGCACCCGCGCCGGCGTGGTGTTGTCTACCGACTCTCTGACATTCCCCGGCATGCTCCGTCCGGACGAGCTGCTCGACCGAACCGGCATCGTGATCTCGGAGGACGGCCCCTACGAAACCGTGGGCGGGTTCGTGATGAGCGAATTGGGTCGCCTGCCCGTCGTCGGCGACGTCGTGCAGCTGGCCGGCGGCGTGCTGTCGGTGGAACGCCTCGACGGTCGCCGGATCGACCGGCTGCGCTTCACACCCTTCGTCGAACCCGTCGAGCCCGAGGAGGGCGGCGAGCCCGTCGAGCCCGAGGAGGGCGGCAAGCCTGCCCGGGGCGACCGCGGTACCAGGACCGACACGAAATCCGAAAAAAAATCGGACAAAAAGGGTGACCGTAAGAAGAACGGCACGGAGCGCAGGGTGAGTGACCATGAGTGACTGGGCAGGGCTGGTCTGGCTGGTCGTGCTGCTCGCGGCCAACGCCTTCTTCGTTGCCGCGGAATTCGCGGTTATCTCCGCGCGCCGGTCCCAGATCGAACCTCTCGCCGAGGCAGGCAAGAAGCGCGCAATCACAGCGCTGTGGGCGATGGAACACGCCACCCTCATGTTGGCGACCACCCAGCTGGGCATCACGGTCTGCTCGCTGCTCATCCTGAACGTCTCGGAGCCGGCGATCCACCACCTGCTCGAGATCCCGCTGGGCCTGACCCCGCTACCGGTGGAGGCCATCGGAGTGATCGCCTTCGTGATCACGCTGCTGCTGGTCTCCTACCTGCACGTCGTGTTCGGTGAGATGGTGCCGAAGAACCTGTCGTTCTCCATCCCCGACCGGGCCGTGCTCGTGCTCGCCCCGCCGCTCGTCTTCTTCGGCCGCCTGGTCAAGCCCGTGATCGTGACGCTCAACGCCACCGCCAACCTGGTGGTGCGGATGTTCGGGGTCCAGCCCAAGGAGGAGGCCACCAGCACTTACACGTTGGACGAGGTGGCGACCATCGTCTCCCAGTCGACCCGGGAGGGCGTGCTGCGGGACGGCACCGGGGCACTCAGCGCCACGTTCGAGTTCACCACCCGCAAGGTGCGGGACGTCGCGGTGAACCTCGACGGCCTGATCAGCCTGCCCGAGGCGGCCACCCCCGCAGACGTGGAGAAGGCCGTCACCAGACACGGTTTCTCCCGCTATGTGCTGGTGAACGAGTCCGGTGAACCGACCGGGTACGTTCACCTGAAGGACGTCATCGACCTCGACGGCGACACGGCCACCTCGGTCGGGCAGGGCAGCTACGCGGAGCCGATCCCGGGCAAGCGCATCCGTTTGCTGGCGTCGATCTTCGAGGACACCGACCTCGAAGATGCCCTGGCCACCATGCGGCGTTCCGGCGCGCACCTGGCGCGCTCGTTCACCGCGACCGGTGAGACCGTGGGGGTGCTGTTCCTGGAGGACATCATCGAAGAGCTGGTCGGCGAAGTGCAGGACGCGACCCGCCGCCTGTAGCCGCTCTCAGGTGTAGCCGTTCTCAGGAGGCCGGCCACCGGGCGCGCAGGTACTGCGGCGGCCAGTAGTCCACGTCGGCGCCGAGCTCGTGGGCGGCCCGCAGCGGGAAGTGCGGGTCGCGCAGGAGTTCGCGGCCCAGCAGGACCGCGTCGGCCCGGCCGGATGCCACGATCTGCTCGGCCTGGTGCGCGGTGGTGATCAGCCCGACGGCACTGACCCGCACATCCGCCGCCGTTTTCACGTGCTCGGCGAGCGGCACCTGGTAACCGGGACCCAGCGGGATGCGCACCCCGGTCACGTTGCCGCCGGAGGAGATGTCGAAGAAGTCGGCGCCGGCGGCCGCGGCCCAGCCGGCGACCTCGGCCGTCTCGTCTTCGGTCCAGCCGCCCGGGGTGTAATCGGTGGCGGAGAACCGCACGAACAGGGCGCGCTCCTCGCCGATGACCGCGCGCACGGCGGCCACGACCTGAAGCAGCAGGCGGGCCCGGTTCGGCAGCCCGCCGCCGAAACCGTCGGAGCGCCGGTTGCTCAGCGGGGACAGGAACTGGTGCAGCAGGTAGCCGTGCGCCGCGTGCAGCTCCACGACGTCGAACCCGGCCTCCACCGCGCGGAGCGCGGCGGACGCGAACCCGTCAACGATTCCCTGGATGCCCGCGGCATCCAGGGCCACGGGCGGTGCGTAGCCGGGGAACGGCACGGCCGAGGCCGACACGGTCGGCCAGCCGCCGTCATCCGTCGCCATGGTGCCGTGCCGGTCTTCGCCCCAGGCCGGCCAGACGGAAGCCTTACGCCCCGCGTGGGAAAGCTGGATGCCGGCCTTCGCGCCCTGCGCATGAAGGAAGGCCACGATCGGTGCCCAGGCGGCGGTCTGTTGCGCGTTCCAGAGGCCGGTGTCGGCGTCGGAGATGCGGCCCTCCGGGCTGATCGCGGTTGCCTCGGCCAGGACCAGCCCGGCGCCGCCCGCGGCCAGCGCGCCCAGGTGAACGAGGTGCCAGTCCCGAGGGACGCCGTCTTTCTCCCGCACCGCGTACTGGCACATCGGCGCCGCCCAGAGGCGGTTGCGCAGGGTGACGCCGCGTACGGTGAACGGTTCGAACAGGGCGGCAACAGCCACGGATTTCCCCCAAGGGTCGAGTGGGCGGGCGGAGCGGCCGGCCCGACGCTCTCAAAACAACCTATCGTGAGTGCATGAGCGAACCACGGGGATGGCTGGAATGGGACGGCGCACGGGCGCGCGAGCGGATCGCGGTTCCCCGGGCGGACGACGACAAGTACCGCCGCGGCGTGCTGGGCGTGCGCACGGGCTCCGACGAGTACCCCGGGGCCGCGGTGCTCGGAGTCGAGGCGGCCCTCCGCACCGGGGTCGGGATGGTGCGCTACCTCGGCCCGAGACGGGCGTCCGACCTGGTGCTGCAGCGCCGCCCCGAGGCCGTCACCGCCCCCGGGCAGGTGCAGGCCTGGCTGCTCGGCTCGGGTCAGGACGCCGCCGCGCGCGACCGGGTCACCGAGGCCGCGCTGCTCGGCGCCCTGGCCGAGGGGCTGCCCGCGGTGTGCGACGCCGGGGCCCTCGACCTGGTCGGCCGGGCGACCGGGCCCGTCGTGATCACCCCGCACTACCGCGAACTCGCCCGGCTGCTGACCCGACTGCTCTCCCCTCAGGGCGAGTCGGTGGCCGGTTCCGAGGTGGCGGCTGCGCCGGGGGAGTGGGCCGCGCGCGCCGCGTCCGGCCTCGGCGTCACGGTGCTGCTCAAGGGGAGCGTCACCTGGATCGCGGCGCCCGACGGCACCCGGCTGACGGTGTCGAAGGCGCCCTCCTGGCTGGCGACGGCCGGATCCGGGGACGTGCTCGGCGGCATCCTTGGCGCCCTCTTGGCCACGCATTCACGGGCGATCCAGACGGATGTCGCCGCGCCGGCCCATCTCGCGGCGACGGCCGCCCTGGTGCACGCCCGGGCAGCGGCCCGGGCGTCCAACGGAGGGCCGATCACCGCGCTCGACATCGCCGGCGCGGTGCCGGCCACGATCGCGGATCTGCTCGGCTCGCGCTGACCCTCGCGCTGACTGTCCCGGTGCGGCGGCGGAGCCGTGGGCGTGCGAAGGTGGAGCGTGCCCCAATCCGTCGCAGAACACCGGGCCGCCGGAGCCGGCGTGCCGACATCGCGAACGCTGCTCTGGGCCGGCTTCGCACTGGTGCACGGCGTGCTCTGGTGGCTCTGTTTCGCGTCCCCGGGCTGGCCACTGGGCGATGTGGAGGTCGTCTACCTCGGCTGGGCGACCGACGCGGCATCCGGTGCCGACATCGTGGGCATCACCACCGGCTTCGTCTACCCGCTGCTGGCCCTCCTGCCCATCCTGGCGCCGCTCGCGTTCGGACCCGACCTCTACGCCACCGGCTGGCTCGGGCTGGTGACCCTGCTGAACGCGGGGGCCTTCGCGCTGCTGCTCGGGCGGGGCCGCAACCGGCGTGCCCTGGCGGCGGCGGCCTGGTGGCTGGGTTTCCTGCTGCTGCTCGGGCCCGTCGCCCTCGCCCGGATCGATGCGGTCACCGTGCCGCTGGCGATCGCCGCACTGCTGTTCGTCGGCACCCGGCCGGTCTGGGGCACAGTGCTGCTGACTCTGGTCACCTGGGTGAAGATCTGGCCGGTGGCCCTGGTGATCGCGCTATTCGTCGTCTCGAAGGACCGCTGGCGGGTGCTCGTCGCCGCGGCCGGGACGAGCCTGGGCATCGTGCTGGTGGCGCTCGGGCTCGGCAGCGGGGCGAACGTGCTCAGCTTCGTCGGCGAGCAGACGAACCGCGGCATCCAGATCGAGTCCCCGATCGCCGGCCTCTGGATGTGGCCGGCCGCGCTGGGCCTGCCGGGCAGTTACCTCTACTACGACCGGCAGATCCTCACCTTCCAGATCATCGGCACCGGCACGAACGTCGCCATCGTGGCGATTACCCCCCTGCTCGCCCTCTGCGGGCTGGCCGTGGTGCTCCTGGCCTGCCAGCGGATGCGTGCAGGCGCCGAACCGGCCGGCCTGTTCCCGCCGCTGGTGCTGGCCCTGGTGCTGACCCTGATCGTCGTCAACAAGGTCGGCTCGCCGCAGTTCACGACCTGGCTGGCCGCGCCCATCATCCTCGGGCTGCTGGTGCGGGGGCGTGCCTGGTGGCTCCCGGCCGTGCTCGGGCTTGTCATCGCGGCCCTGACCCAACTCGTCTACCCACACTTCTACGACCTCTTGCTCGTGGCAGACTCGACCCTGGTGCTGGTGCTGACCGTGCGCAACGCGCTGGAGGTTGTGCTGCTCGGCTGGGCCGTGTGGCAGATCCTGTTCCCACCCACCCCCGATCAGAAGGAGTAACCCCATGCTGGTTGCATTCTCCGTCGCCCCGTCCGGCTCCCACGATGACGAAGGGTCGGTGCACGACGCGGTCGCCGCGGCCGTGCGCATCGTGCGCGCGTCGGGGCTGCCCAACCACACCGATTCGATGTTCACCACCATTGAGGGCGACTGGGACGAGGTCTTCGCGGTGGTCAAGGCCGCCACTGAAGCCGTCGGCGCCTGGGGGCCGCGGGTGTCCCTGGTGCTCAAGGCCGACATCCGGGGCCGCCGCACCGGGGAGCTGACCGGGAAGGTCGAGCGCCTCGAGGTGGCGCTAGCCGAGACCGCAGCAGCGGCGGCCTCCACACCGGCCGCGTAGCCAGGTGAATCCCCTCTGGATGCAGCGCGCTCCGGGAGTCAGAGCCGACCATACCGCGGGGCGCCGTTCGACCCCGGCGGAACGCCGTGCCGGGCGTCTAACCAATGCGACGGAGATTCTGGGTCAAACCCGTGTTTTTTCGCTTGAACGCGCTGTTGAGAGCGATATCTTCGTCGACTTTGTTCGGGCCGCCGGCCTCGGCGCGGTGTTGCCGGTAGGGCCTCGCCATCGCGGGTGACCTCGGCTACGTCGCCCCGGTCTGGATCGGCGTGGTGCTCGCGGAGGCACCTAGGCGATCCGCGTGGTCGGCGCGAGGCAGCCGGGCCCTTCGGCAGCCGGGCCCTTCGGCAGCGCCGAAGTCAGTCGCCCTGGAGCAGGATGCCGTCGTGGATGGCGCGCTTGCGCAGGGCGACCTTGGTTCCCACGTCGAAGCCCGCGAGGCGGTACTTCTCCCGGATGCGCTTGAGGTAGCTCTTGGCGGTCTCCTCGGAGATGCCGAGCTGGTGCGCGACGGCCTTGACCGGCTCGCCCGCGCCGTAGAGTGCCATCACCCGGCGCTCCTGCGCGCTGAGGCGGGGAGAACCGCCGTTCGCGCCGTTGTTGAGGGCCTCGTCCAGTTCGGCCGAGATGAAGGAGTCGCCGTCATAGGCTGAGCGGATCGCCTCGACGATCATCGTCGCCTCTTCGCTCTTCACCAGGTAGCCGAGCGCACCGGCAGCCAGCGCCTCGCGCACGAGCCCGGCCTCGGAGTAGGTGCTCATCAACACCGTCTTCACGCCGGCCGTCTTGAGCGTCGAGATCTTCAGTGAAACCGGGATGTTGTCCTTGAGGTCGAGGTCGAGGAGCACGACGTCGACGGGAAATTCGGGGTGGGTGAGCAGCTCGGGCCAGGTGGTGACGGCGGCGACCATGTTGATGTCGTCTGCGGCCCCCCGGATCCACTCGGTGAGGGCTCCCAACAGCATGCGGTGGTCGTCGACGAGGGCCAACCGGATGGGGTTGTCCTTGTTCGGCGCCTCAGTGCTCAACGTGGTTATGTTCGTCACTTCTGTCTCCTTGTGCTTCTGGCCCCGAATGAGAAGCTCAACAGCGTAGTTCCACGGACCCTAAGCATCCGCGGGATTGTCGATACTGCATTCGATTTCCAGATGCAGACTTCCGTCCCGGCTGGAATCGACGTGAGGGCCGACTATTCGGATAGCTTGCCACGTCTCGGGGTCCACTCGACGCCGTGGCACACCCGTCGTGGTCAATTCGATCGGAAATCGTAACTTCTGACGAGCGGAGACGCCGTGCGTGGGTCGGATCGGGCCGAGAGAGAGCGAAACGGATGCCTCGTCGCGGGTTGTGTCGCTGATCAGCAGCCAGATCGTGCGCAGAAGGGCATCGCGCTGGTCTGGGTCGAGCAGGCCGGCCAACCCCGCCGGGTCGTGCAGGCCGACGGAAGGTCCCAGGAGCTCGGACTCGGTGATCGCGTGGTGCAGCCAGGTCTCCCGGCGGCCCCGGATCAGGTGCAGCCGCAGTTGCGTGGCGAGGTCTGCCGCCGTCGTCGACTTCTCGGAACTCAGCGGCAGCGCCGTGCGACCCTTCGCGACGTCGTCGAGCAGAGTCTCCGCGTCGAGGTCGATGCGGGCGAGTTCCTCGGAGGCGAACATCCCCACCGCGAACCGCGGCTGGGAGATGGTGCTCTGCACCAGCACCAGGTCGAGTTCGCGCTGGGCCATCCGGCGGAAACCCCGAACCGTGGCGACGCCGAGCAGCGGAGGCAGGATGGCGAGGCTGATCGCAAGGAGGTCGGAGGCGAAGGTGAGCGGGTCGGCGCGCTCCTCGGTGAGCGCCCCGAGGAAGAGCAGCAGGCCGAGCGCCGTCGCGGCCGAGACGAGGTCGCGCCCGCGGCGCACGGTGGCCAGGGAGATGAGCAGGGTGCCGACGGCGGCGGCGGCGGTCGGGTAGACGCCGGAGTCGGTTTCGCCCCACGACCCGATTAGGTCGAGCACCACCACGGCGGCGCCGGCGGCGATGGCCGTGGCGAACAACCAGTCCGGCATCCGAGCCGAAAGGCGCTGCACCGTGATCAGTGCCAGGACCGTGGTCGCCATCAGGAGACCCCACGCGATGAGGCTGGGCGTCGGGTCGGGATATTCGGACCACTGAACGACGAACTGCCCGAACAGGAACAGGGTGATGAAGCCGCCACTGAACGTCAGGCCGATGCCAAGGTGACGGCCACCCAGGCCGCTCTGGTTGGCGCGCGTGGTCTGCTCGGTGCGTTCGGGGCGCCGGAAACTGCGCCGGTGTGCCCGGCGTTCCTGGCGGTCCTGGGTGCTCGGCTGGGCGGACCCGCCCGCCGCAGCGCGGCGCGCGTCACGGCGGCGGGCGCCGACGATGCCGGGCACGGTCACTTGGGCACCTCGAGCACGACCGTGGTGCCGGAGCCGGGGGAGGAGAAGAGGCGGGCGTTGCCGCCCACGTCGCGCAGGCGTGCCACGACCGATTCGGCGAAACCGAGGCGTTCGGCGCTGACGCCGCTGAGGTCGAAGCCGACCCCTGCGTCGGTGACCATGGCGCGCACGGTTGTGTCGTCATCAGTGATCGTCACGTCGGCGCGGGCGACGCCGGCGTGACGTCGCACGTTCTCGAGGCACTCGCCGAGGGCGAGGAGGAAGGAGTCGAGCACGTCGCTGGGCAGAAGAACCTGTCCGCTGCCGTGCCAGTCCACATCGAGGCCCATCCGCCCGAACCGCTGCTTGACCGATTCGAGGGTGCTTCCGAGCATTGACTCGGTGGCCGGCTCGAGCGTGTACACCCCGGAGCGGCGCGGGGTGGGGAGGCCGCCGAGCCGCAGCTGCCGCAGCAGCCGGGCGTCGTCGCCGGCCTGCTGACGCAGTGCGGCCGGGCTGACGCCGACGCCGGAGTGCGCGAGGAGGGTGAGGGTGGCCAGCACGGTGTCGTGCAACAGCCGGGCATCCTGCCGGCGCTGGGCTTCGAGCTCGCTGGCATGGCGCTCGGCGAGGTGGGCCCGGCCGATGAAGGCGATGCGCGCCATGACGCGCGGCACGCTCTGGGCCAGCCACCAGGCCACCAGGGCGATGGCAAGCCAGGCGCTGAGGGTGAGCAGGAGGGGCAAGGTGGCGTCGGACGAGGCGCGGGTGGCGGCGAGCACGCTGGCTACGGTCGCACCGAATGCCAGGAACAGCACCAGTAGGCGGGCGGCGCTGACCACGAGCACGAGGGCGACGCAGCTCAGGGCTCCGGCGGCGATGCCGCCGATGATGGCCTGCTCGACGAGGTTCAGGCCGGTGGCACGCTGGCCCGACCAGCCCACGAGCAGGATCACGGCGATGCCGGAGACCAGGATCAAGGCGACCCAGCGCATCCGGCCGGACCGGCCGAGCAGATACTGGCCGGCCACCAGCAGCAGCAGCAGTGGCAGGCTCCGGGCCAGGGTGCTCACGGTCAAGCCGCCCGGGACGAGCATCGCGAGAAGCGCGGCGGCCGAGCCGGCCAATCCGCACAGGCGAGCCGCTCTGCGGAGCAGACGGTCACGTTCCTTGTAGATTCGTCGCATAGCGGCGCTCTCACCCCATTTGCCCTCTATAAAGAACCCTACCGGCCCGGTGTCCGTTCCCTCGCGCGCTCCGTGGCATCCCTCGCGCGCTCCGTGGCATCCGTCGCCGTCCGCGCGGCCGAAGGCATTCCCGACGGGAGTGACCGGCGACTCAGGGCGTGCTCGACGCCGCTCCGCCGGCAGGGGCGGCGGGTGCGATCGGTGCTGGTGCGACCGCGGTCTCCGGGGTGTCGGCGCCGCCCTGGTCGAGGCGGAACGGTGGGTACTCGTCGCGGAACAGGGCGGTGTAGACGGCCACCCGGAAGATCCAGCGGTCGATGCCGAGGATCAGATCGAACAGGCTGCGCCGGTACCGACCGGTGAAGAGGAGAATGACCGCGGCGATCAGCACCAGCACCCCGATCAGGGACGGGACCGCGTTCGAGACCGAGTCGCCCTCGTCGTTCCGCCAGATCGTCGCACTTCCGGTGAGGGCCGCCACGACCAGCAGGTGCGGAATCGCCAAGAGCCACCATTTGACCAGGACGAGCCCGTGCGAGAGACGCGTAGGATAATCGACCTGCAGATCGGCGGGATAGTCGGCCGACGACGCCAGGCTGAACGGGGGGTACCGGTCAGTGCCGAGCGCCGAGTAGGCGTAGAAGGACACCCGCCAGCTCCAGCGCAGCACCCCGACGTTGAACTGGAAGAGGGCCGTCGGGTATCGACCGGTGAAGAGGATGGCGAACCCGGAGACGATGGTGGTGACGACGAACCCGAACCAGAGGAATAGCAGCACCACCACGTGCGGGAAGATCAGGATCCACTTCACCAACCACAACCAGCGGGACAGCCCCTCGTCGAGGGTTCCGGTCAACCGGGCGGGGAACGCCCGCTCACCGGTATGGGCAGCGGCAGCGGTGGCCCCGGGTGGGCCTGCTCCGACGAAAGTTGCTGCTCCGGGCGGTGTGTCGGGTGTGGCGCCGGGCACGGTTGAGGGCGGTGTGCCACGGCCCAGACCGATTGCTCCGAACACGGTCAGCACCAGGCCGATGAGAAGGATGAACAGGCCGACCAGAAGCAGCCCCACCGCCAGCGGGGCGAGGAACCCGAGGCGAATGCCGGCTTGCAGGGCGACCGAGACGCCGGGACTGGCATCCTCGTTCATTACGACGACCGCCCAGCTGCCGCTTGTCAGGTCCCAGTCGATCTCCTGAGTGCCGGGACCCTCGGCGGAGGACACCCAGAAGTCCTGGGCGCCGGGGGCCTCGGGAGCGCGGCTGCCCGGAGTGTCGTGGTACACCGCCTGGAAGGGATTGATGTTCAGGTCGCGCAGCTCTGTGGCATTCACCCCGGCCAGGTAGCGGTCGACGTCGGCCTGAGGCGCGACGCCGATGAAGACGTCCGCTGTGGAGGTGGAGACCGCGCGGAGCCGGAGACTGCCGATGTTCGCCGGGACGTCCTGGAGCTCGATCGAGCCGATCCGGGGGGAGGTGAGCGCGAACGACTGTACCGAGAACGAGCGGGCGGGGCTGGTGAGGTAGCCGTCCTCGCCCTGCGCGCTGACCACGGCGGTCGTCGCCCCGGCCAGGGCCAGCGAGAAGCCGAGCAGGGAGAGGACCGCGCCAAAGATCAACATGATAACGGAACCGGGTTTCATGGCGCGTGTCCTCTCATCGGGTACGTCTCGATTCAGGGTACGTCGCATTCACGGGCACGACTCGGTTCACGAGGGGTGTCGCGTTCCGTGGCCTTCCGGTCGACGTCGTCTTGATCCGGGACCGTGTCACGCACGATGCGAGGAAGCGGGACGGGTCAGAACGCGCAGAAGTTGCGCGCCGATCGCCTCGTTCTCGATCAAAAAACCGTCGTGGCCGAAGCCGGAGTGGAGCGTGACGGCATCCGTGTCGTCGATGTTGCCCTGCAGGTGGGCGGCGATGACCTGTTGGCCCTCGAGAGGGAAGAGGCGGTCACTGTCGATGCCGACGACGACGCTGAGCGCATCGATGCGGGAGAGGGCGGATGCGACACCGCCGCGGCCGCGGCCGATGTCGTGCGAGTTCATGGCCTCGACCAGCACGATGTAGCTGTTCGCGTCGAACCGCCGGGTGAACTTGTTGCCGTGGAAATCGAGGTAGGACTCGACGGCGAACCGGCCGCCCGCGCCGAGCGGACTGATCTCGCTTTGCCAGCCGCGCTCGAAGCGCAGGTTGAGCTCCTCGGAGCTGCGGTAGTTCAGCAGCGCCATCCGCCGGGCCAGGGCGAGGCCGCGGGTCGGGCCGTCGCCATCCGCGGCGTCGTAGTAGTCGCCGGAGCGGAAGAGCGGGTCGCTGCGGATGGCTTCGATCTGCACCGAATTCAACGCGATCTGGTCGGCGGTCGTCACCGGCGGTGCCGCGAGGATTGCCAGGCGGGCGACCCGGGACGGATGCTCGATGGCCCACTCGAGCGCGTGCATCCCGCCCATCGAGCCGCCGACGACGGCGGCCCAACGGTCGATGCCGAGACGGTCGGAGAAGGCGACCTGCGCGGCTACCTGATCGCGAATCGTGAGGTAGGGAAAGCGGGTGCCCCATTCGGAGCCGTCCGGGGCGAGGGAGGCCGGACCGGTGCTGCCCTGGCAGCCACCGATCATGTTCGGGGCAACCACGAACCAGCGGTCGGTGTCGATGGCCAGGCCGGGGCCGACGACCTTGCTCCACCAGCCCGCGGTCGGGTGGCCGTGGCCGGCCGGGCCGATCAGGTGGCTGTCGCCGGTGAGGGCGTGCAGCACGAGCACGGCGTTGTCGCCGCTCGGGGACAGTTCGCCCCACGTCTCGTAGGCGATCCGCACGGCGCCGAGGCTGCTGCCCGCCTCAAAGTGCAGCGCACCGACGTCGAGGAAACGACGGTTCCCCACGGGGTCGCCGTCGCGCCACGCACCCGTCGCCGGGGGTTTGCCGAGCAGGGACCGCGCCTGGGCTTCGGTCACAAAGCTCGACGGGACGGTGTCTGCCGAATATTGCCAGTCCATAGGCTCCCTATTCTGCCGGGTGAACAGCCTTTCCGGCTCATTGTCACCGCACCGCCTGGTCAGCGCACCGCACGCCCGGCCGTCGCCGCGGAGTCCACTCTGTTCGCACTCGGCGGAACCGAATCAGCCCGCCACCCGAACGCATTCGACGGAGATTTGGCCGATTCTGCCCTGAAACGGGCCGAAACCGGGTGTGGAAGGCAAAATCTCCGTCGAATTGGTTACCCACCCGCTCGGGGTGGTCACCCATCCGCACTGGCAGCGGCTGGACGTGTCAGGCGTTGGCGCGGGATGCCTGCACAACCGCGCGGGCGGCCGCCAGGCCGGTCTCGAGGTCGGCCTTCAGATCGGCGATGTTCTCGATGCCGACGGAGAGGCGCACCAGGCCCGGCGTCACACCGGCCGTGAGCTGCTGCTCCGGGGTGAGCTGCGCGTGCGTGGTCGAGGCCGGGTGGATGACGAGTGACCGCACGTCGCCGATGTTGGCCAGGTGGCTGAACAGGGAAAGGTTGTCGACGAGAGCGCGGCCGGCATCCACTCCGCCCTTCAACTCGAAGGACAGCACGGCGCCGACACCGCGGGGCGCGTAGGTATTCGCGGCGGCGTACCAGGGGCTCGACGGCAGACCGGCGTAGTTGACCGAGGCGATGTCGGGGTGGTTCTCGAGCCACTCCGCGATGTCCTGGGCGTTCTGCACGTGGCGTTCGATGCGCAGGCTGAGAGTCTCGATGCCCTGGATGAGCTGCCAGGCGCTCGCCGGGGCGATCGCGGATCCGAGGTCGCGCAGCAGCTGCACGCGCGCCTTGATGATGTAGGCGATGCCGTCGCCGACCGCGCCCGTGTAACTGACCCCGTGGTAGGACGGGTCCGGCTCGGTGAGGCCGGGAAACTTCTCCACGTTCTTGGACCATGCGAACGTTCCGCCGTCGACGATGACGCCGCCGATGACGGCACCGTGGCCGCCGAGGAACTTGGTCGCCGAGTGGACGACGATGTCCGCGCCGTGCTCGAACGGGCGGATCAGGTAGGGGGTGGCGATGGTGCTGTCGACGATGAGCGGCACCCCGCCGGCGTGCGCCACATCGGCCACGAGACGGATGTCGAGCACATTGATCTTGGGGTTGCCGATGGTCTCGGCGAAGAAGAGCTTGGTGTTGGGGCGCAGCGCCCGGCGCCACTCTTCGGGGTCGTCCTGGTTCTCGACGAAGGTCGTCTCGATGCCCAGCTTGGCCAGCGTGTACTTGAACAGGTTGTAAGTTCCGCCGTAGATCGAACTCGACGAGACGATGTGGTCGCCGGCCTGGGCGATGTTCAGCACCGCGAACGTGGAGGCGGCCTGGCCCGAGGCCAGGAGCAGGGCTGCGGTGCCCCCTTCGAGGGCGGCGACGCGCTCTTCGACGACGGCCTGGGTCGGGTTCATGATCCGGGTGTAGATGTTGCCGAATTCGGCCAATGCGAACAGGTTCTGCGCGTGCTGGGCGTTGTCGAACACGTAGGACGTGGTCTGGTAGATCGGGGTGGCCCTGGCATTGGTGGTCGGGTCGGGCTGGGCACCGGAGTGCACCTGCTTGGTTTCGAACTTCCAGTCTGCAGCGTTGTCGCTCATGAAGTGATCTCCCGGGTGATCCTCGACGAGCGTGGACCTTCCAGCGCTCTGCCAGCGATTCTAGGCAGGGGGTTGTCGAGCTGGCAACGGACACCGCAACACAGCGTCACGAAGCGGTCAGCGCGGCGTTCCGGCGGCAGGGTCTGCGGGCGGCGCGTCTGCGGGAGGCTCGGCGGGCGGCTCCACGGGAGGCTCGGCGGCGAGCGTCCCGGCAGGCGCGTCGAGGTGCGGAAGCACGATCGTGCCGGTGTCGGTGCGCGCCTTCTTGCGGAACAGCCAGCGGGCGCGCGGCTCGATCAGCGGGCGGAACACCCGACGCACGATCCGCTGCGAGAGGGCGATGGAGATCAGCACGCTGAACCCGATCATCGCGGGCAGCACCCAGCCCGGCTGTGGTCCGCCGAGCACCCCGCGCTCGCGCAGGGGGAACAGCACGAAACTGTGCAGCAGGTAGATGTACATCGTGGCCGCGCCGTAGGGTGTGAACCAGAGCCGTCGCCGGGGCACGAGCACCAGGAATGCCACGATAAGGGCGAACGCGAGCAGCAGCAGACCCAGACGGATGCCGCCGGCCCAGAGCTGGTCGTAGCCGAACGCCGGGTAGGACTCGTCGTAGAGCAGGAACTGGCGCACCTGCGCCTCACGAAGGGCGTCGATGTTCGCCACGATCACGCCCAGCAGTGCCGTGAACAGGGTGACCGCGCCGATCCGCCAGCGCCACACCGCGGCGGCGTGCAGCCCCAGCCAGCGGTCGGTGACCTTCCACTGGCGTAACTGCCAGCCGAAGACGAAGAACGGCAGCAACCCGAGCGTGCGCGACAGCGCGAAGGTGCTGTCGATCGACGCGAAGTACCCGGCGCCGACGGAGATGATCACACTGATCAGCAGCGGATGGCGCAGCAGCACGAGGAAGGGCAGGGCGAGGCGCCAGGCCAGGAGGGCGATCAGGAACCACAGGGTCCAGGAGGGGGACGAGTAGTCCAGGCGGAATTCGCCGCCGAGTAGCCAGTGCACGACTGTCCAGATCGTCTCGAAGATCACGTAGGGGAGCACGATGTCGGTGACCAGGCGATGCAGCTGGCGGGTGCCGAGCGGGCCCGACCGGGCGAAGTACCCGCTGACGGCGACGAACAGCGGAACGTGGAAGGCGTAGACGAACAGATAGAACTCGTAGGCGACATCCGACTCGGCGATGAGTTTCAGGATGGCGTGCCCGAGCACAACCAGGGCGATCGCGATCCAGCGCGCATTGTCCCAGAGCGGCACGCGTCGTTTCTGCACGTGCAGTATTCCGGTGGCGCGTGGGCTCATCATGCTGCTTCTCCGACCAGAATGGAGCCATGGGTACAAAAAGAGTCGTTGTGACCGGTGCGAGTTCGGGGATCGGTGCCGCCACCGTGCGCCTGTTCCGCCAGCGGGGCTGGGATGTGGTGGGGGTGGCTCGTCGCGCCGACCGCCTCGCGACGCTGCAGGCGGAGACCGGGGCGCAGGTCTTCACGGCCGACCTCACCCGGCAGGCCGACGTGGACGCGCTGCGCGACTATCTTGCGGCGTCCGGGCCGGTGCACGCACTGGTCAACAACGCGGGCGGCGCGGTGGGGCTGGACACCGTCGAGGACTCGAAGGTCGAGGACTGGGCCTGGATGTTCGAGATCAACGTGCTCGCGGTCAAGCGGGTCACGAGCGCCGTGCTGCCCTTGCTGCGGGCCGGGATCCGGGCGGAGGGCGGCGGCGCCGACATCGTCACGGTCACGTCCATTGCGGGTCATGTCGCCTACCTCGGAGGTGGAGGGTATAACGCGGCGAAGTTCGCTGCGCACGCCCTGATGGAAGTCTTGCGCCTGGAATTGAATGGCGAGCCGATCCGGGTGATCGAGGTTGCCCCCGGGATGGTGCAGACCGAGGAATTCGGGCTGGTGCGCTTCAACGGTGATGCGGAGAAGGCCGCCGCGGCCTACGCCGGGGTGCCGAATCCGCTCACCGCCGAAGATATTGCCGAGACGATCGTGTCGAGCGTCGAACGCCCGGCCCACGTCAACCTGGACCTGATCGTGATCAAGCCGGTCGCGCAGGCGGCCCCCACACGAGTCGCGCGGGGGCCGCTGGCACCCAAAGACTGACGCAGTCAAGCGTTCTGCCTAGGGGTGGACCAGGATCTTCACAGCGGTGTCGTTGTGGTTGATCAGGGTGTCGAAGCCCTCGCTGATGAGGTCGTCGAGCGCGATCCGGCCGGTGATGAACGGCTTGAGGTCGATCTTGCCGCTCGTCACCAGTGAGATGGTCTCCTCGTGGTCGCGCGCGTAGGCGATGGTGCCGCGCAGGTCGATCTCCTTGAGCACGATCTTCTGCATGTCCACCGTGGCCGGGTGTCCCCAGATGGAGACGTTGACCAGCACGCCGGCGGGGCGCAGCGCGTCGAGCAGCGTGTCGAGCACGATGTTGACGCCGGCGCACTCGAACGCGACATCCGCGCCGACGCCGCCGGTGAGCTCGAGCACGCGGGCCTTGACGTTCTCGGTGGTCGGGTCGACGACGTAGTCGGCGGCGCCGCTCGAGAGGGACTTCTCCTTGCGGGCAGTGCTGAGCTCGCTCATGATCGTGGTCACGCCGATCCCCTTGAGGATGGCCGCCGTCAGCAGGCCGATGGGCCCGGCGCCGCCGATGAGGGCGACGTCGCCGGCCTTCGCGCCGCTGCGGACCACGGCGTGGTGCGCGACCGACAGTGGCTCGATCAGCGCGGCCTCGTCGAGGGGGAGGTCTCCGATCGGGTGCACCCAGCGCTGGTCGACGACGACCTTCTCGCTCAGGCCGCCGCCGCCGCCGGCGAGTCCGATGAAGCCCATCTTCTCGCAGAGGTGGTAGTTGCCGGCCTTGCAGGGCGGGCACTCGTTGCAGACGAAGTACGGTTCCACGACGACGTTGTCGCCGACCGTGAGGCCCTCCACGCCGTCGCCGACCTCCTCGATGGTGCCGGAGAACTCGTGCCCCATCGTGACCGGGAGGGATTCATGCGAAAGCGGATGCGGGTGGCCGGGCGCCGAGATGAAGATCGGGCCGTCGAGATACTCGTGCAGGTCGGTGCCGCAGATGCCGCACCAGGCGACTGCGATCTTCACTGTGCCGCTGCGGGTCTCCGGCTCTTTGATGTTTTCAATGCGGACATCTTTCTGGCCGTGGAAACGTGCAGCTTTCATTGAGAATCTTCTCCAGTCGTGCGTCAAAGGCTCGGCACAGGCGGATGGTCTGGCCCTCTAGCCCGCGGACGACACTACTCCCCCCGGCTGGGGTGCAGCCGGGGGGAGTGGTGGTCATGCGGGTCGTACGGTTTCGATCAGTGCTCGGAGGCCTTCTCGGCGCCGAAGCCGGTCATGGACCGCACGGACATTTCCGCGGCCAGCAGCGGGTCTTCCTTGCGGGTGCTGGTGACCGAGCCGAGCCAGCCCAGGAAGAACCCGATCGGGATGGAGATGATGCCGGGGTTGCTCAGAGGGAACCAGGCGAAGTCGACGTTTGCACCGAACATCGACGTCTCCGTGCCGGAGAAGACCGGCGAGAAGATGATCAGACCGACGGTGACCGCAAGGCCGCCGTACATGCTCCACACGGCGCCGCGGGTGGTGAAGCCGCGCCAGAAGAGCGAGTACAGGATGGTCGGCAGGTTGGCGCTCGCCGCGACGGCGAAGGCCAGGGCCACCAGGAAGGCGATGTTCTGCCCCTGCACGCCGATGCCGCCGGCGATCGAGAGGATGCCGATGATGACGACGGTACGACGTGCGACCTTGACCTCGGCGTCGGGGTCACCCTTGCCCTTCTTGATCACGCTCATGTAGATGTCGTGAGCGAAGGAGGTCGCGGCGGTGATCGTGATCCCGGCCACCACGGCCAGGATCGTGGCAAACGCAATGGCCGAGATGAAGCCGAGCAGCAGCGGTCCGCCGAGCGCGAGGGACAGCAGCGGCGCGGCCGAGTTCACTCCGCCGGGAGCGGCGAGGATGACATCTGCTCCGACGAGCGCGGCGGCACCGAAGCCGAGCACCAGCGTGAACAGATAGAACGCACCGATCAGCCAGATCGCCCAGACGACCGAGCGACGGGCTTCCTTGGCGCTGGGCACCGTGTAGAAGCGCATCAACACGTGCGGCAGGCCCGCGGTGCCGAGCACCAGAGCGATGGCGAGCGAGACGAAGTCGAGCGGGTTCTCGCCGTATTTCAGGCCGGGCACCAGGATGGCGTCGGCCGGCACACTCGTCGAGGCGGCGATGGCCGAGTCGAGAAGCGCCGAGAAGTTGAAGCCGTTGATGGCCAGCACCCAGACGGTCATCGCGAAGGCGCCGATGATGAGCAGGAACGCCTTGATGATCTGCACCCAGGTGGTGCCCTTCATGCCACCGATGAGCACGTACATGATCATCAGGCCGCCGACCACGGTGACCACGACGGACTGCCCGACCTTGTCGTCGATGCCCAGGAGCAGCGACACGAGGCCGCCGGCTCCGGCCATCTGGGCGAGGAGGTAGAAGAAGCAGACGGCAAGGGTGGTCGTCGCCGCGGCCACGCGCACGGGACCCTGACGCAGGCGGAAGGAGAGCACATCCGCCATGGTGTACTTGCCGGTGTTGCGCATGAGCTCGGCCACCAGCAGCAGGGCGACGAGCCAGGCCACGAGGAAGCCGATCGAGTACAGGAAGCCGTCGTAACCGCTGACCGCGATCGCCCCGACGATGCCGAGGAACGACGCCGCGGAGAGGTAGTCGCCGGCGATGGCGAATCCGTTCTGCGGGCCGGTGAAGGACCGGCCGCCGGTGTAGTAGTCGGCCGCGGTCTTGTTGTTGCGCCCGGCGCGAATGACGACGATCAGGGTGACCGCCACGAAGGCGAGGAAGATCGAGATGTTCAGCACGGGGTTGTTTTCCGCGGGTTCGACGGCTTGGGCCAGGCGGCCCGGCAGGGACTGCAGAATGCTGGTTGCGATCATTTCTTGTCCATCTCCTCAAGCTCGGCACGCAGCTCGGCCCCGAGGGGGTCGAGACGGCGGTTCGAGTACGACACGTACCACATGGTGATGGCGAAGGTGGTGACGAACTGGCCGAGGCCGAGCACCAGTCCGAGGTTGAACTTGCCGAAGACCGGGATTGCCATCACGTCGGGCAGGTAGGCCGCGACGAGCACGAAGGCGAAGTACCAGATGAAGAAGAAGGCGGCCAGCGGCAGCACGAACCCGCGGCGCTGCTTCTTCAGCTGGATGAACTTCGGCGTCTTCTCATACGCGATGTAGTCGATGGTGGACGGTTTTACTCCGTCCGGGAGTTTGTCTTTCAGTGATTCCGCCATGCGGGCTCCTTTGCTCCGGTGAAGGGATGTGACTGTGTGGGATGGTGCTGGGGTGATCTGTGGGGGTCGACTGGTGCTTCAGGCGTTCGGGCCGACTCCATGCACGGCCTGCTTGAGGGCGTCGAGAACCGTGGGATCCTCGATCGTCGGCGGCACGGTGTAGGGTTCGCCATCGACGATCTGCCGGATGGTCTTGCGCAGGATCTTCCCCGACCGGGTCTTCGGCAGCCTGTCCAGGATGGTCACGTCTCGGAACGCGGCCACCGGCCCGACGTGCTCCCGCACCAGCGCGATGAGCTCTGCGCCGAGAGTGTCGTGGTCGATCGTGGCCCCGGCCTTGAGCGTGACGAAGCCGGCCGCGCGCTGCCCCTTGAGCGCGTCGCGCACGCCGAGCACCGCGCACTCGGCGACCGCGGGGTGCAGGGTGAGCACCTCCTCGAGCGAGCCGGTGGACAGTCGGTGCCCGGCGACGTTGATCACGTCGTCGGTGCGGCCCATCACATAGAGGTAGCCGTCCTCGTCGAAGTGGCCTGAATCTCCGGTGGCGTAGAAGCCGGGGAAAGCCGACAGGTAGGAGCGTTCGAAGCGGTCTTCGCTGCCCCAGATCCCGAGCAGGGTGCCGGGCGGCAGCGGGAGGCGGATGGCGATGTTGCCGTCCTTGCCGGCCTTCGCGACCGGCTTGCCCTGGGAGTCGAGGATGGCGATGTCGTAGCCGGGCACCGGGAACGTGGCCGAGCCCGGTCTCGTCGGGATGTCGGCGATGCCCCGCGGGTTCGCGCAGATCGCCCAGCCGGTCTCGGTCTGCCACCAGTGATCGACCACCGGGCAGTGCAGCCCGTCATTGGCCCAGTGGTATGTCTCCGGGTCGAGGCGTTCGCCGGCCAGGAACAGCCCGTGCAGGCTGCGGATGTCGTGCCCCGCCAGTTCGACCAGGTCAGGGTCGACGCGGCGGATGGCACGGATGGCCGTGGGCGCCGTGAACAGGACTGACACCTGGTAGTCCTCCACCACGCGCCAGAACGCCCCGGCATCCGGGGTGCCGACCGGTTTGCCCTCATAGATGACCGTGGTGGCGCCGACCAGCAGCGGGGCATAGACGATGTAGGAGTGGCCGACCACCCAGCCGACGTCAGAGGCCGCCCAGAAGACGTCGCCGGGCTTGACGTTGTAGATATTGGCCATCGACCAGGCCAGCGCCACGGCGTGGCCGCCGTTGTCGCGGACGATCCCCTTCGGATTGCCGGTCGTCCCTGAGGTGTACAGGATGTAGAGCGGGTCGTCGGAGCGAAGGCTGATCGGCGCGGCCGGGGAGGCCTCGTTCTCCTCGTGGGCCCAGTCCAGCCAGGCCACGTCGCTGGTGCCGGCGTAGTCGGCGGCGCAGCCGGGGACCATCTCCCGGTCGCGCACGATGACGGTGTGCACCGAGCCCTTGCTGCGAGCGAGGGCGCGTTCGACCAGAGGCAGGTATTCGACTGCCCGGCCCGGTTCGAGGCCGCCGGAGGCGGTCACGATCACGGACGGTCGCGCATCGTCGATCCGCACGGCGAGCTCGCTGGCGGCGAAGCCGCCGAAGACGACGGAGTGGATGGCGCCGATGCGGGCACACGCCAGCATGGCGACGATGGCTTCCGGGATCATCGGCAGGTAGACGATCACCCGGTCGCCCCGGCCGACGCCGCTGGCGCGGAGCACGCCGGCGAAGCGCTCGACGCGTCCCAGAAGTTCGCGATAGCTCAGGCGCACCCGGGTTCCGGACATCGCCGAGTCGTAGATGACGGCCGTCTGTTCGCCGCGTCCGGCAAGCACGTGGCGGTCGAGCGCGTTGTAGCTGGTGTTGAGTTCGCCGTCCGGGAACCAGCGCCAGGCACCGGGGAAGCGTTCCTCCAGCGCTACCGTCGGCGGCACGGTCCAGTCGATTGCCCGGGCTGCCTGCAGCCAGAACGCCGAACGCGTGTCGTCATCGATGCTTCTCTGCCACAGGTCGTGATACCCCGCCGATGCTTCCCCTGACATTCGAACCTCTCCGTTGAAGTTCCTATGTATACATTGAATTCGTGAAGTCTGGCACAAATCCCGCAATAAGGGAATAACATGTGATTTGTGTATACAGAAACCCCAACGACGGGGACCACGGCTCCGGTTCGCGCAAGTGAACGCGCCTACCGGCAGCTGCGCGGCGAGATTCTCGACGGCATCCTGGCGCCCGGCACGGGGCTGCTCGAGGTGGAGCAGGCCGCCCGGATCGGGGTGTCGCGCACCCCTCTGCGCGCGGCGATCGCCCGGCTGATCGCCGACGGTCTGGTGGCCGGCCGCACCGGCCGTGGGTTCATGGTCACCGAGATGAGCGTGGACAGAATCGGGGAACTCTACGAGGTGCGACGGGCGTTGGAGGAACACGCCGCCCGGATCGCCGCCGAGCGCCGCGACCCGGCGGTCTTCGAGGCTCTCCGCACGCAGTTCCTTGCGGCCCCGGAGCTGCTCCGGCACGGCAAGGCGGGACTACGCCGCTACTACGAGCTGATCGACGAGTTCGACCTGGCCCTTGACGTGGCCGTGGCGAACCCCTTCCTCGTGGGTGCGCTCGCCGGGGTGCGCACGCACCTCGCCCGCATCCGTCGCCTGGCCCGGGACAACCCGGACCGGCTCCGAAGCGCCGCCGCCGAGCACCTGCTCATCGTGGACGCCGTTCTGGCGGGTGACTCGTCGCTGGCCGCCCACGCCACGCACGTGCACCTCCACCAGAGCCTCACCAGCGTTCTCGCGACCCTCCGGGGATCGTCGGCCGTTCCGGCCGACCCATCACCTCCACCGCGCTGACCGCACTATTCGAACCGATCGAACCAATCGAAGGGATCCACCGTGCAGCTCCACCACGTTCGTGTTCACCGCAGCGACGAGAACCTTGCCCGCACCGACCAGCTGGCCTGGAAGATCGCCCTGTGCGCCGCCGACCCGGTCGCGGTGAGCGACGAGGTGACCGAGATGATCGTCAACCGGGTGATCGACAACGCCGCCGTCGCCGCGGCGTCGCTGACCCGGCGCCCGGTGGTGGCGGCCCGCTCGCAGGCGCTCGCGCATCCGCGTTCGTTCAACGGCGTCGGGGCGACCGTGTTCGGTGAGCAGCGCTCCCGCCGGGTGTCACCGGAGTGGGCGGCCTGGGCCAACGGGGTCGCCGTGCGTGAGCTCGACTACCACGACACGTTCCTCGCGGCCGAGTACTCACACCCCGGCGACAACATCCCGCCGGTCGTCGCGGTCGCCCAGCACCTCGCCACCGCCCGCGGATTGACCGGTCGCGACCTCGTGCGCGGCATCGCCACGGGCTACGAGATCCAGATCGACCTGGTCAAGGGCATCAGCCTGCACGCGCACAAGATCGACCACGTGGCCCACCTCGGCCCGTCGGCGGCCGCCGGCATCGGCACCCTGCTCGGGCTCGACCCCGAGACCATCTTCCAGGCGGTGGGGCAGGCGCTGCACACCACGACGGCCACCCGGCAGTCCAGGAAGGGCGAGATCTCCAGCTGGAAGGCACACGCCCCGGCCTTCGCCGGCAAGATGGCGGTGGAGGCGGTCGACCGCGCGATGCGCGGCGAAACCAGCCCCACCCCGATCTACGAGGGGGAAGACGGCGTGATCGCCTGGCTGCTCGACGGCCCGGATGCCGCCTATGAGGTGTCGCTGCCGTCGAATGGTGAAGCCAAGCGCGCCATCCTGGACAGCTACACGAAGGAGCACTCGGCGGAGTACCAGGCGCAGGCGTGGATCGACCTGGCCCGGAAGCTGCACCGGGAGCACCCGACCCTGTCCGATCCGGCCAACGTCGTATCCGTCGTCATCCACACCAGCCACCACACCCACTACGTGATCGGCTCGGGCGCGAACGACCCGCAGAAGTACGACCCCACGGCCAGCCGGGAGACCCTCGACCACTCCATCCCGTACATCTTCACGGTCGCCCTGCAGGACGGCAGCTGGCACCACGTCGACTCCTACCGGCCCGAACGCGCCGGCCGGGCCGACACGATCGCCCTCTGGAACAAGGTGACCACGACGGAGGACAGCGAGTGGACCCGCCGGTACCACTCGCTCGACCCGGCCGAGAAGGCCTTCGGCGGTCGAGTCGAGATCGAGCTCACCGACGGCAGCCGGGTCGTCGACGAGATCGCCGTCGCCGACGCCCATCCGCTCGGCGCGAAGCCGTTCGGGCGGGACGAATACGTGCACAAGTTCCGCACCCTCGCGGCGGACGTGGTCGAGGAGGGCGAGATCGTGCGCTTCCTCGCCGCGGCCGAACGCCTGCCGCGGCTTGGCGCCGGGGAGCTCGGCCAGCTCACCATCGTGGCCCGTAACGGGTTGCTCGCCTCACTTCCCACCCCGAACGGAATCTTCTGATGTTGTACTCGACCGTCACCCCTGCCGCCAAGCGGGCCGCGTTCCGCGAGGACCTGGCGAGCGGCCGGCTGTTGCGCTTCCCCGGTGCGTTCAACCCGCTCTCGGCCCGACTGATCGCGGCAAAGGGCTTCGAAGGGGTGTACATCTCCGGCGCGGTGCTCTCGGCCGACCTGGGTCTGCCCGACATCGGCCTGACCACTCTCACCGAGGTGGCCGGCCGGAGCCAGCAGATCGCCCGGATGAGCGACCTGCCCACGATCGTGGACGCCGACACCGGCTTCGGCGAGCCGATGAACGTGGGACGCACGATCCAGACGCTCGAGGATGCCGGCCTGGCCGGCATGCACATCGAGGACCAGGTCAATCCGAAACGCTGCGGTCACCTCGACGGAAAGCAGGTCGTCGACGACGACACGGCGGCCAAGCGCATCCGGGCGGCCGTCGACGCCCGGCGCGACCCGAACTTCCTGATCATGGCGCGCACGGACATCCGTGCCGTCGACGGCCTGGCTGCCGCGGTCGACCGGGCGAAAAAGCTCGTCGACGCCGGGGCCGACGCGATCTTTCCGGAGGCGATGGCATCGCTGGCCGAGTTCGCGGCCATCCGCGCCGCCGTGGACGTGCCGGTGCTGGCGAACATGACCGAGTTCGGCAAGGGCGAGCTCTACACGGTCAAGCAGCTGGCGGATGTCGGCATGAACATCGTCATCTTCCCGGTGTCCCTGCTGCGCCTCGCGATGGGGGCGGCCGAACGCGGCCTCGACACCATCGAGGCGCAGGGCTCCCTGACCGGCCTGCTGCCGGAGATGCAGCACCGGGCGAGGCTCTACGAGCTGCTCGACTACGAGTCGTACAGTCACTTCGATTCCGGCGTCTTCAACTTCACCCTCAACCCGGATGTTGCCTCGTAGCAGCCCGGCCCCGCACGCAGATCCAGTCTCAACGCAAGGGAGCGACATGAGTCAGAACGAACCGATCATTTACAAGGGCCTCGCCGGCGTCGTGGTCGACCATACGCAGGTGTCCAAGGTCAACCCCGAATCGAACTCGCTGCTGTACCGGGGCTACCCGGTGCAGGAACTCGCGGCACAGAGGAGCTTCGAGGAGGTGGCCTACCTGCTCTGGCACGGCGAGTTGCCGACCGACGTCGAGCTGGGCGAATTCGAGGAGCAGGAACGCTCCCTCCGGCACCTGACTCCTGCGGTGAAGCGCGTCATCGACGAGCTGCCGACGACGGCGCACCCGATGGACGTCGTGCGCACGGCGGTCAGCCTGATCGGCGCGAACGACCCCGATGCGGCCGACGCGTCGCCGGCGGCCAACCGTGCCAAGGGCCTGCGGCTTTGGGCCCAGATGCCGG
The DNA here is from genome assembly GCF_004402245.1 of Cryobacterium sp. TMT2-18-2. Taxonomy (NCBI): domain Bacteria; kingdom Bacillati; phylum Actinomycetota; class Actinomycetes; order Micrococcales; family Microbacteriaceae; genus Cryobacterium; species Cryobacterium sp. TMT2-18-2. Next base: position 29,804 of record NZ_SOFU01000017.1, on the reverse strand, counting down.
CGATCGTGGCCTACGACCAGCGCCGCCGCCACGGCCTCGAGCTGATCGAACCGCGCGGCGATCTCGGCTACTCGGCCAACTTCCTGTTCATGACGTTCGGCGAGGTGCCCGAACTCGTGGTCGTGAACGCGTTCGATGTGTCCATGATCATGTATGCGGAGCACTCCTTCAACGCGTCGACGTTCACCGCCCGCGTGATCACCTCGACCCTGTCCGACCTGCACTCCGCGGTCACCGGAGCGATCGGCGCTCTCAAGGGCGCGCTGCACGGCGGGGCGAACGAGGCCGTGATGCACATTTTCGACGAAATCGGGCTCGGTTTGGGCGCCGGGGAGCGCGCCGAGACGTGGCTGAACGAGACCCTCGCCGCAAAGCGGAAGGTGATGGGCTTCGGCCACCGGGTGTACAAGCACGGGGACTCGCGGGTGCCGACCATGCGCACCGCGCTGGTCACCCTGGTCGAGCATTATGACCGGCCGGACCTGCTGGAGCTCTACGAATCCCTCGAGGCGGGGATGACGACGCGCACCGGCATCCTGCCCAACCTGGACTACCCGTCGGGACCGGCGTACAACCTGATGGGATTCGACACCCTCACTTTCACGCCGATCTTCGTCGCGGCGCGACTGACCGGTTGGACCGCGCACATCATCGAGCAGACCGCATCGAATGCCCTGATCCGTCCGCTCTCGCTGTATAACGGCCACGAGGAGCGACACCTGGCCTGAGCTCACCGTCACCGCGCCGTGACCTACCATTGGGAAATGGGATTCGACGCGGACGACGCTGCACGTGATGTGACCGGAATTGAGCGGGAAGTGCTGGGCTGGGACGTGTTCGCGGATGCGTCCCGCCAGCTGTCGAAGGCGGTGCTGTCGAGTGGTTTCCAGCCGGATGTCGTGATCGCCATCGCCCGCGGCGGGCTGCTGCTCGCCGGCGCGATGTCGTATGCGCTGGGCACCAAGAACTGCGGCAGCATCAACGTGCAGTTCTACACCGGCGTCGACGAGCGCCTGCCCGTGCCGGTCCTGTCGGGACCGATGCTCGACGCGCCTTCGCTGACCGGCCTGCGGGTGCTGCTCGTCGACGACGTCTCCGACTCCGGGCACACCCTCGCGATGGTCGTCGCGCTGCTGCGGGAAACCGCCTGCGAGGTGCGCACCGCCACCCTGTACACGAAGCCTCGCACCGTGCTGGTGCCCGATTTCACCTGGTGTGAAACGGACCGCTGGATCGTGTTCCCCTGGTCCTCCCTGCCGCCCGTGGCGGAGAGCCTCACCGGTGCGAGCCTGCCGGGCGGCGCACAGCTCGATGACGCTCTGCCTGTCGCGAGCCTGCTCGCCGCCAGCCTGCCCCTCGTGGCCCGGGGCGCCCTGCTGTGAGCGTGCACCTGGTCGGCGGCGGTTGGAACCCCCGAACAGACGCGGCCGTCTTCGGACCCTTCCTGGCCGAGGCCACGGCGCGCGGAGTCGCTGCAGGCCGCGCGGAGCCAGGCATCGCGATCCTCGTCGTGCGTGCCGAAGACGCCGCCGACCACGCCGCGAACCTGGTCGCCGCCGTCTCTGCGGCCGGCGAGTTCGAGCCGAAGGTCACCGTCGTCGCCCCGGGCGACGTCTTCGCCCTGACCGCGGTGTCCGAGGCCGACGGAATCCTGGTCGGCGGCGGAGTCACCCCCGCCTACCTGGCCGCCGTGGCCCCGATATTCGGTGAGATCCGCCGTCAGGTGGCCGCCGGCATCCCCTATCTCGGATTCTCTGCCGGCGCGATGATCGCGGCCGAGCGTGCCCTGATCGGCGGCTGGCGCATGGGCGGCGTCGAGGTCAGCGGCGAACACGCCGCCGAGGGGCTCGACGAGATCACCGTCGAACCAGGCATCGGGCTGCTCGACGTCACCGTGGAGGTGCACGCCGCCCAGTGGGGCACGCTGTCCCGGCTGGTCGCGGCTACCGAGGCCGGCCTGATCGACGGCGGCCTGGCCGTCGACGAGAACACCGCGCTGGTCGTCGGCGAGGGCGCGCTCAGCGTCGTCGGAGCCGGCAGTGTCTGGCGGGTCAGCGAGGCCGACGGCGGGGTGCTCGTGAGCACCTTCGGGGCCTGAGCCGAGCATCATGCCCGTCACCCTCGCCGCGCTGACCGAGAGCCGGGCCATCGATCTTGGCTGGGCCCAGGCGCTGGCGCCGGTGGCGTCGGAGATCGACCGGATGGGCGAGCACCTGCGCGCCGAGACTCTGGCCGGCCGTATCTGGCTACCGGCCCCGGAGAACGTCTTCCGCGCCTTCGCCGAGCCGTTCGACGCCGTGCGGGTGCTCATCGTCGGGCAGGACCCATACCCGACCCGGGGACATCCGATCGGGCTCGCCTTCGCGACCGAGGCACACGTGCGGCCGCTGCCGCGCAGCCTGGCGAACATCTGCCGGGAGCTACACGACGACGTGGGCGTCACCGCCGCCACCGGAGACCTCTCGCCGTGGTCGCGGCGGGGGGTGCTGCTGCTCAACCGCGTACTCACCGTGCAGGCCGGCCTGGCCGGGTCGCACCGGCGCCGCGGCTGGGAAAGCGTGACCGAGCAGGCCATCCGTGCCCTCGTCGCCCGGGACCGGCCGCTCGTGGCGATCCTGTGGGGGAAGGATGCCGGCACGCTGCGGCCGCTCCTCGGGGACACGCCGGTGATCGAGTCTGCTCATCCGAGCCCGCTGTCGGCCAGGCGCGGATTTTTCGGGTCGAAGCCGTTCAGCCGGGCCAACGAGTACCTCGGCCGCGCCGGGGCGGCCCCGGTTGACTGGTCCCTCGGGTAATCTGGAGCTCTCTGGAGGAGTTAGCTGTGCTTGAAGAGGAATACCAGCCGCGTCGGCAATTGCCCCGGCACCTTCGACCGACGCCCGCGGAAGAGGCGCCGTTCGGATTCACCATGCGTGAGGCCCAAATCACCGATCTGCCGTATATCCGGGAGGTCTACAACTACTACGTCGCCAACAGCACGGTCACCTTCGACGTTGACCCGATGACCCTGGCCGAGTGGCGCAGCAAGTTCTACTATCTGGGCAAGCTCGGGATGCCGTTCATCGTGGCTGTCTCCCCGGCCGGCCAGCTGCTCGGTTACGCCCTGGTCGGCCCGTGGAAGCAGAAACGCGCCTACCGGTTCACGGTCGAGAACTCGATCTACCTCGGAGCGGCCTCCACCGGCAAGGGACTGGGCCGGATGCTGCTCGGCGAACTCATCGAGCGCTCCCAGGCCGCCGGGCTCAAGGAAATCATCGCGGTCGTCGCCGACCAGGGCGCCGACGCATCGATCAAGCTGCACCGCGACTTCGGATTCGCGGAGATCGGCCGGATGGGCAAGGTCGGCTTCAAGTTCGACCGTTGGCTCGGCACCGTGCTCCTGCAGAAGAGCCTCAAATAGGCGAAGCGGCGAGACTGCGGCCGGCGGACGCCTAAAATCGAGGGATGACCGATGCCCTGCCCACCCTGCCCGAGCGCCACACCGTGTTGCGCTCGTTCGCAGGACACCTCGAGGCCGGCCCCGACGCCGTGTTCAACCGGCTCGTGACGGCGATGGCCTCGGGGGCGGCCGGCGGGGGCAACGTGCACACCGACCGGGACCGACGTCGACTCGTGCTGCGGCGCGGCTGGTGGTACCGCGGCGAGTACCAGGTGCTGCCCGAGGAGCAGGCCGGGTCGCTCGTGCAGTACGAGATCATCAACGTCGCGCAGCTGCTGCCATGGGCCGGGTCGTGGGCGGCGGCATCCGTTCTCCGCGCCGCGCCGCGGGCGTTCCAGGCGTTGCTGACCGGGCTGTCCCACTCCTGAGCGTCTCGCCGCTGCCCGGCATCCCGGCTGGCTAGGCTCGGGGGATGGCCGCTCCGCATGAACTGACCGCTCTCGAACAATGGCAGGCGCTGCAGCGCGGTGAGATCAGCCCCACGGAGCTGACCGAGCACTACCTGGGCCGGATCGAGGCGCAGGACTCCGGCCTCGGCGCGTTCGTGAGCGTGACAACGGATGCCGCGCGGGAGCGGGCCCGCTTCGTCGAGCAGCTGATGCCGCGCAGCATGCCGCTCTGGGGTCTGCCCTTCGCCGACAAGGACCTGCAGAGCCGCGCCGGCGTGCCAACCCGGTTCGGATCGCGGCTGATGCAGGATTACGTGCCCGCCGAGTCCGACGATCTCGTGCTCGCCCTGGACGCGGCCGGCGGCGTGAGCCTCGGCAAGACCAGCACGCCCGAGTTCGGGCTGCCGTCGTACACCGAGACACTGGCCGGGCCGCCCGCGCGCAACCCGTGGGACCGCTCCCGGGGCGCGGGCGGCTCCAGCGGCGGGGCGGCGGTGGCCGTCGCCGCCCGGCTGCTTCCCTTCGCTCCGGGCTCCGACGGCGGCGGCTCGGTGCGGATTCCCGCGGCAGCCTGCGGTCTCGTCGGCGTGAAACCGTCGCGCGGCCGGGTGCCCTCGTCGTCCGGGATCAACGCGCTCGGCGGTCTCAGCGTGGCCGGACCGCTGGCACGGACGGTGGCGGATGCCGCCCTGCTGCTGGACGCCATGATCGCGCCGCGAGGCGGGCATCCGCAGCACCTGTACTCGCTCCGGCCCCCCGGCGACGATGCACCTCTGCTGGCCGCCGCCGTGCGCGCCGAGGGTCGGTTCCAGCTCGGAGTGATGACAACCTCCGCCTGGGATGACGCCTACCCGATCGAGATCGCTCCCGAGGCGTTGGCGGCCCTGATGGTGGCCGTCGACGGGTTCGCGAATATGGGCCATGGCCTGGAGGAGACGGCGCTCGAACCCGACGACAGCTATGTGCCGGCGTTCCGCACGATCTGGCAGGCCGGCGCTGCGGGCATCCCCGCCGACACCCCGGAGCAGGAGCAGCTGCTCGAGCCGCTCACCCGCTGGCTGATGCACCGCGGCCGGGAGCTGTCAGCCCGGGATCTGGCTCAGGCGCTCGCGGCCCTGTCGGCTTACGAGCGGTCGTTCATCCGCCAGTTGTCCCGATTCGACGCGGTGCTGACCCCGGCGCTCGCGCTCACGCCGCGCCCGCTGGGCTGGTACGACGCGGTCGACGGGGAGCGCAACTTCGCCCAGCAGGTGCAGTACACCCCGTTCACGTCCATGGTCAACGTGAGCGGACTGCCCGCGATCGTGCTGCCCGTTGCCGAAACCGAGGCTGGACTGCCGATGGGAGTGCAGCTGATCGGCCGGCCGGGTGGGGAGGCCACGCTGCTGGCGCTCGGTGCCCAGCTCGAACGGAGGCTGCGGTGGCAGCACCGCACGCCGCCCGAGGCCGGCGGCCTCGGACTCCCGTGCGCCCGCTGAGTGATTCCGAGCGCGCGGCGTCGAATTCGTTCGGGGTTCGACACGGATTCTCGCCCGCGGTGCGCTAGACCAGCGGGGCCTTCGCGGCCGGACGGGACGGCCACCAGAACCTGTCGCCGGTGAGGAACACCAGCGCCGGCACCACGAGGGTGCGCACCACGAGCGTGTCGAGCAGCACGCCGATGCAGACGATGACGCCGATCTGGGTCAGAGCCACGACCGGCAGCACGCCCAGCACGGCGAAGACCGCCGCGATCAGGATGCCGGCGCTCGTGATGACTGCGCCCGTCGACGACAGGGCGCGCACCATGCCCTCCTTCGTGCCGAACCGGATGCTCTCTTCCCGGGCTCGGGTGGTGAGGAAGATGTTGTAGTCCACCCCGAGGGCCACCAGGAAGAGGAACGCGAAGAGCACCACGTTGGTGTTGAAGGCGGGGAAGCCCATCAGGTTCTGGAAGATCCAGTTGGAGGCACCGAGGCTGGCGAAGTACGTCGCCAGCACGCTGAGGATCAGCAGAACGGGTGCCACCAGGGAGCGCAGGAGCAGGGCGAGGATGGCGAACACGATCGCCAGGATCATCGGGATGATCAGGGCCTGGTCGGCCTGCGCACTCGTCCTGTTGTCGAACGCCGTGGCGTCGCTGCCGCCGACCAGTGCCTCGGACACGTCGCCCGAGGACTCGGCATAGGTGCCGCGCAGTGTGTCGATGACGGAGAAGGTTTCGTCGCTGCCCGGCTCGCTGGACAGGGAGAGGTTCAGCCGGGTCAGGCCGTTCGCGCTCTCGCCGGCCAGCACGGACTCGACGCCGGGCGTGTCGGTGGCACGCGTCGTGGCCTCGGCTGCCGCGGCATCCGGTACCAGCACGATGGTCTGGCTGGTCAAGCCGGCCGAGAAGGATTCCTTCACGATGGCCTGCGCCTGCACCGACTCGGGCTTGCCGAGGAGCTGGTCGGCCTGCGACAGACCCACGGAGGCGCCGATCAGGCCCAGGCTGAGGGCACCGATCGCGGCGACGGATGCCGCGGTGACCACGATCGGATGGCGCTCTACGCCCCGGCCGAGGCGGGTCCAGAAGCCGGGACGCAGCTCGGCGCCGGCGCCCGGCACGAAGCGGGGGATGAACGGCCAGAACAGCCCGCGGCCGCAGACCACAAGGGCAGCCGGCAGCACGACCAGCGCGAAGGTGATGGCGATGACGACACCGATGGCGCAGGCGAAACCGAGCGCGCGGTTGCCGGACAGCTCGGCGAACAGCAGGGTGAGCAGGCTGAGCGCGACCGTGCCGCCACTGGCGGCGATGGCCGGGCCGGCACCGCGCACCGCGGCCAGCATGGCGTCGTTGCGGTTATCGGTGCGGAGTAACTCCTCGCGATAGCGGGCCACGAGCAGCAGGGCGTAATTGGTGCCCGCGCCGAAGACCAGCACGGACTGGATGCCGGCGACGGAGGGATCGAGGGTGATGTCGAACGGCTCGGCCAGGGCGCCGACGACGACCCCGGACAGGCCATCCGCGATGCCGACGACGACGAGCGGAACGATCCAGAGCACGGGACTGCGGTAGGTGACGATCAGAAGCACGGCGACGACGATCACGGTGACGAGCAGCAGCCGGAAGTCGGCACCGGCGAAGGCGTTGGTGATGTCGGACTGAAAGCCGACGGCGCCGGTGACATAGGCGTTCAGGCCGCTCGGCAGTGCGTCGGACGCGGCGTCACGGATGCCGGCGGCCGCCCCGCCGATGTCGGCGTTGGCCTCGTCCGCGTCCAGCGGAACGATGCTGATCGCGGCCTGCCCGTCATCGCTGAACCGCGGCATGGTGGCCTGCGGCACGATCGACTGCTCGGCGAGGGCGGTGCCGCGTTCGGCGATGGCCGCGATGTCGGCCCGGGTCAGGTCGGCACCCTCCCGGGTCCAGACCACGATCGCTGAGGTCTGCTCGGCGGAGGGGAACTCGGCGAGGAGCGCATCGACCTGTGCGGCCTGGCTGGACGTGGGCAGCCCGGAGGTGGGGAACTCCTCGGAATCGTCCGAGGGGAGGAGGGAGAAGAGCAGACCGACGGCGACGATCGTCGCGATCAGGACGATCCAGGCCGTGCGTCGACCGGTGATGAACCGCTGAATCGCGAGCAAAATTCCTCCAAGAAACCTGATTGCTAGGCGTCCTAGCAATATTGGTAATAGTATGGCTCCTATGGAAGAGCGTCGCAAGTTCGCTCCCGGCTCCGAGGTCGGGGTCGTCGGCGCGCCAGGGGGCGGCGAAAGTCGGGGGTCCGGTCTGCCGGTTTCGGACCGGATCGGCTTCCAGCTGCACGACATCGTGCACTTGTCCCGCGCCTTCGAGCGCCAGGTCGGGCAGGCGCTCGAGGTGAACGCCACCGACCTGTCCGCGATGGAGCACCTGATCCAGGAGGGGTCGCTGACCCCGGGCGAGCTCTCCCGCCGCCTGGACATCTCCACGGCGGCAACCACTCTCGTGGTCGACCGGCTCGTGGCCCTGGGGCACGCCCAGCGTCATCCGCACTCGTCGGATCGGCGAAAGGTGGTCGTGGTGCCGGCTCAGGAGTCGGTTTCGCGGGCGTTCCAGCAACTGCTTCCGGTGATCGGGGGAGTGGCGGCGCTCACCCAGGATCTCTCTGATGAGGAACGAGAGGTCATCGAGGCCTTCCTGGCCCGGGTCGTCGACGTTTACCAATCGGCACTCGGCTCGCCGTCCTGAGCCGGTGATCCGCGCAGAGCAACCCGCGTGCGCCACGCCCGGTGGTCGCCAATTGTTTTGAGTAATTCAAAACAACTGTTAGCGTGGGGTGCATGACGGAAACAGGGCGGATGCGGGCGGTTGAGGCGTCCGGCCCGCTCGCCGACAGCATCCGGGCGTCTGGGCTCAAGGTCACCGGGCCCCGCTTAGCGGTGCTGCGTGTTCTCGACCAGGCCCCGCACTCGACCGCGGAGCGGCTCTACGCCACGGTTCGAGCCGAGCTGCCGGGCACCTCACTGCAGGCGGTCTACGGTGTGCTCGCGGCCTTCACCGGCGCAGGGATCGCCCGCAAGATCGAGCCGGCCGGCTCCCCGGCTCTCTTCGAACGCCGGGTCGGCGACAACCACCACCACATTGTCTGCACCCGGTGCAGCGCCGTGCACGACGTCGACTGCGCCGTGGGTGCGTCCCCCTGCCTAACGCCCTCGAACACCTCCGGATTCACCGTGCACACCGCCGAGGTCACCTACTGGGGTCTCTGCCCCGCCTGTCAGACCGCCACACTTACCGCGCTTTCCACACCTGCACCGCTGTCCAACGAAGGAGCACGATGACAATCAAGCCCACCACCACGCAGACGGGAACGCCCGTCGCCAGCGACGAGCACTCCCTGACCGTTGGAACCGAGGGAGTCACTGCCCTGCACGACGTCTACCTGGTCGAGAAGCTCGCCCAGTTCAACCGCGAGCGCATTCCGGAGCGCATCGTGCATGCCAAGGGCGGCGGAGCGCACGGCCTCTTCGAGGTGACCGGAGACGTCTCCGCGTATACCCGCGCCGCGCTCTTCCAACCGGGAGCGACCACCGAGACCCTGCAGCGCTTCTCCAGCGTCGCCGGCGAGCAGGGCAGCCCCGACACCTGGCGCGACGTGCGCGGCTTCTCGGTGAAGTTCTACACCTCCGAGGGCAACTACGACATCGTCGGCAACAACACACCGGTGTTTTTCATCCGCGACGGTATCAAGTTCCCCGATTTCATCCACTCGCAGAAGCGCCTGCCGGGATCCGGCCTGCGCGACGCGACCATGCAGTGGGACTTCTGGACCCTCTCCCCGGAGTCCGCGCACCAGGTTACCTACCTGATGGGCGACCGCGGCCTGCCGCGCTCCTGGCGCGAGATGCCCGGCTTCGGCTCGCACACCTACCAGTGGATCAACGCAGGCGGTGAGCGCTTCTGGGTCAAGTACCACTTCACCTCCAACCAGGGCAACATCGAGATGGAGGGCTCGGAGGCTGAGCTCATCGCCGGGGCCGACGCCGACTACTACCGGCGCGACCTCTTCGACGCCATCGATGCCGGAAACTTCCCGTCCTGGGACGTCTCGGTGCAGATCATGCCGTACGACGACGCCAAGGCCTACCGGTTCAACCCGTTCGACATCACCAAGGTGTGGCCGCACGCAGACTACCCGCTGGTCAAAATCGGCACGCACACCCTGAACCGCAACCCGGAGAACTTCTTTGCTGAGATCGAGCAGGCCGCGTTCTCCCCGGCGAACTTCGTGCCCGGCATCGCGGCGAGCCCCGACAAGATGCTGATGGCGCGCATCTTCTCCTACCCGGACGCGCAGCGCTACCGTGTTGGCACGAACTTCAGCCAGCTGCCGGTCAACGCAGCGAAGTCCCCCGTGAACAACTACTCGCAGGATGGCGCCGCCCGCTATCACTTCAATGCGACGGATGCCCCGAACTACGCTCCGAACTCGCTGGGCGGCCCGGTGGCCGACCCGCAGGCGGCAACCGACGGAAGCTGGGAGAACGACGGTGAGCTCATGCGCGCCGCCGCGCAGCTGCGCAGCGAAGACAGCGACTTCGGCCAGGCCGGGACGCTGTACCGCGAGGTCTACGACGACGCCGCAAAGGCGCGCTTCCTCGACACCATCACCGGCGCGATCAGCGGGGTGGAGCGCCCCGAGGTGACCGAGCGGGCCATCGCGTACTGGACCAGCGTCGACGCCGACCTCGGCGTGAAGCTGCGCGCGAACCTCGCGACCTGGGCCGAAGCCGACCTGCTGGCCGAGGCCGCAGCCGGGTACGCCGCCCCGTAGCAGCATCCGCTTGACCGAGAAAGCCCGACCTCGTCGAGGTGGGGCTTTCTCGTGTGCCGCTCCCGTGTCCCGCTTCCTATCCGGTGCGCCGGTGGCCCGGCGTCAGCAGTAGAAGGCGCGCGTCGTGTCCGGCGCGACGATCGCCTTCACGACACCGCCCGGCTGGAGCAGGGCCACTCCGCCGAAGGCGGAGCCGTCCTCACCCCAGGGGGCACCGTCAGCCACCTTGTCGTAGACGAAGGGTCCTGAACCGTCGTTGTATTCATCGTGCGCCTGATCCTCCGGGAGCGCATCGAAGAAGGCCTGGGCATTGTCGCCGACCGCGAATCCACCGCTGCTCCGAAGGGCTATCCCCGCTACGGAGGGGCCGCTGAACCTGACCGTGAACCCGATGGACGACACGGAGAGCATTGCGTCGTCCCAGACATAGTGGGTCGAAGGCGCATCACAGGCTTCGTCCCGAGTCATCTCGGTTTGGATCGGCGACGTTCCGAAGGCGTTCGTGAGCAAGGCGATGGCCGTGTCGGGGCCGTCGTCCAAGACCGCGGTCTGCACGGTCTGCCCGTCGGGGGTCTGGCTGACCAGTCGGGAGCCGCTCATCACGATCGTCGACACGGTGGGCGTGGGGGTGGACCCCGGTGCGGGGGTCGAGGAGCAGGCACTCAGCAGCAGTCCCGCCAGCACTGTCAGGGCGACGCCGCCCCGGATCCTGGACCGGGTCCGATCACCTGTTCGGTGCGTTCGTTCATTGATTCCCCCGCTGGTCAACGTTTTCCCGCCTGATCAAGCCTGGCCCAAGGTTACTGCGCGGCGCCGGCGAGCACGGCGGCGAGGGCCGCGCGCAGCCGGGCATCCGCTTCGATGGAGACCTGCTTGATCTCCGGTTTCGTGCTGAGCTGCGCCATGATGGCCGGGTCGAGGGCTTCCACGGTGGTTTCACCGGCCCCCGCGTGGCGGCGCACGACCACGTTGCAGGGGAGCAGAGCGCCGATGCCCGGGTCGGCGGTCACGGCCCGCTGGGCCAGGGCGGGATTGCAGGCGCCGAGAATCAGGTAGTCGCCGACGGCGTCGGCGGCCTCCTGGCCCAGCTTGGCGGCGAAGGTGGACTGCATGTTGATTTCGGTCAGTATGCCGAATCCTTGGTCGGCCAGTGCTTCCCGGGCCATCCTGACCGCTTCGTCGAACGAGACATTGACCGTGACGGTGTGTGCGTAGCTCATGCTGTTCCTCCACTGGGGTGACATTCATTGGGGACCGCGACGCCCCCAGACCATCATGCGCGCCACCGGCCCGATCTGCCACCGTGAACCGGTGGATTCTCGTAAGGTCAGGCATTTCATACCTGGGACTTGCTTACCTCAACGGATGCGCCCGGCGCCACCCGCCCCCGCGCGAGCTGCCGACCATTCTGCGCCACTCGGCCGCGCACGTGCTCCGGCTGTCGTCCCCATTCATCCGGGCCACGTTTACCGGCCCCGAGCTGCACCGGTTCGGCCACGAGGGAGCTCAGGGTGGGCGCCCGAACCATACGGGTGCCGCGGCACGTCCGGCTCGTCGTGTGGCCAACTCAGGAGATCCGTCCGGGCCTCCCGGACATCCGTGCGGATCCTGCACTGCTCCGCACCGGCGGGTAACTGCAGGTGACGGATGTCCTGAGTTGGCCACACGCGCACGCGGGCCGCCCTGACCCGGGGAGGCAGGACGCAGGGTGGCAGGGCCCATCGTCCGGAGCAGTGGCGAGCCCGGTGCGCAGCCGAAGTCTCTCCCGTTTGGAGTTCCGCACCGCGACCCGAACCCCGCACGAATCCGACACCGGAAGCCTCGTGCCGGAGGCTCCGGCTAGGAGGCCAGAGGCGCCGAGTGCGCGGCGACCAGCGCGGAACTCTGCTCCCAGAGGGCGGCGGCCAGCTGGGAGTCGTAGGCCTGCTTATTCGCTTTCTGGATGCGGCGTTTCTCGTAGTACTCGCCCGATGCCCAGTCGGTGCCCGGCGTCGCGGTGGCCAGCCAGACCAGGGTGTCGGCTCCCTGTTCAGCGCCGAGCAGCAGGCGTTTGAGCGGAGTCTGGTAAATGAGGCGCATGAGGGTCGTCGACCCGGTGGAGAAGCTCGTTGCCACCACACCGGGGTGGAAGGCTGCAGTGGTGAGTCCCTCGTCGCTGTAGCGGCGGTGGAGTTCCCTGGTGAAGAGGATGTTCGCGAGCTTGGCGTCGCCGTACGCCTTGTTCGCGGAATACTTCGTCTCGCCCTGCAGAACGTCGAGGTCGATCTTGCCGAAGAGCTGGTTGGCGGCGCTGGACGTGTTGATCACCCGGGCCCGACTGGCGACGAGCCGGTCCATCAACAGCGTGGTGAGCAGAAAGGGAGCCAGGTGGTTGACCTGGAAGGTCTTCTCATAGCCGTCAACGGTGGTTACGCGGTCGCCCATGATGCCGCCGGCGTTGTTGGCGAGCATGTCGATGCGCGGATAGTGCTCCTGCAGCTCGGCGGCAAGGGTGCGCACCTCGTCGAGGCAGGCGAAGTCGGCCACGAGGAAGTCGGCACCCAGTGCCTCGGCGACCGCGGCGGTCTTGGCTGGCGAGCGGCCCACGATCACGACTCGGTCCCCGGACTGGCTGAGGGCGCGGGCGGCGGCGGCGCCGATCCCGTCGCTGGCGCCGGTGATCACGATGGTGCGTGCGGTCATTCTGGGTCCCTCCGGGTTATTTGACATAGCCGCCCTTTTTGAGGCCGGCCTCGATTTCGAAGCGGTTCTGCAGCGGATTGAGGCCGGCCGCCAGGTAGAGCAGCGGAAAAACCATCCCGAAGCGTTGCCACTGGCGTTTGTGCACGGCCTCGTGTTCGAGGATGGCCATCGACACGTTCTGGTTGGTCAGGTAGCAGCCGCCGACACAGGCTCCGCCGCGTCCGAATGCCCAGGCGGGCATCCCGCGAAAAACGATGAGGCCGCCTCGGCGCTCGACCGTACCCGTGCTCCAGATGCAACCCCAGATCACGCCGACCGTGGTGGCGTAGAGGTAGCCGGCCCGGCTGATGGGGGAGTCGAAGAGGATGCGGCGCACTCCTCTAGCGTAGGTGGCCCCCACGATAGAAGCCTGGGTTTCCCATGATCGATTCACGGCGAAGGTGGCGCGGGGCAGGTGGTGGAAGGTGGCGCGGGTTGGAAAGTGCGCCAGCCTCCACCGAGTGCGCCGCGAGGGCGAAAGTGCGGCTACGGACGACCGTACTCCTCGAGCAGCCGCAGCCAGACCTCGCTCAGCGTGGGGTAGCTCGGCACGGCGTGCCACAGCCTGCGGATGGGCACCTCGCCGACCACGGCGATGGTGGCCGCGTGCAGCAGCTCCGCGACATCCGGCCCCACGAAGGTGACCCCGATCAGAACCTCACGGTCGAGGTCCACGATCGCGCGCGCCGACCCGGTGTAGCCGTCGGCGTGCACGGATGCCCCGGCCACCTGGCCCAGGTTGTAGTCCAGCACCCGGGTGCGGAACCCGGCCTTCTCGGCAGCAGCCTGGGTCAGTCCCACAGATGCCACTTCGGGGTCGGTGAAGGTGACCTGCGGCACGGCGGCATGGTCGGCTGTGGCGACGTGCGATCCCCACGGGGCGTCGTCGACGGGCCTGCCGGCGGCCCGGGCCGCGATCACGTCACCGGCCGCGCGGGCCTGGTACTTGCCCTGGTGGGTGAGGAGGGCCCGGTGGTTGATGTCGCCGACGGCATACAGCCAGTCCCGGGTCAGGTCCGGCGCGGTGCCCCGCACCAGCAGGGTGTCGTCGACCTCGAGCCAGTCGCCCGGTGTGAGGCCCACGGTCTCAAGCCCGACATCCGCGCTCCGGGGAACCCGGCCGATGGCCACGAGTACCTCGGTCGCGGTGACCCCGCTGCCGTTGGAGAGGGTGAGGGTCACGTCGCCGCCGGCGGTGCGGGCCGCCCCGGTGGTCGACACCCCGGTCAGCACGGTGACGCCCGCCCCCCGGAGGGCCGCGAGCACGAGTTCACCGGCGAAGGGCTCCTGACCGCCGAGCAAACCGCTCCGAACGATCATCGTGACCTCGGCGCCGAGCCCGGCGTAGGCGGTGGCCATCTCGGCGGCGACCACGCCGCCGCCGATGATCGCCAGACTGTCCGGGATTCCGGGGGCGCTGGTGGCCTCGCGGCTGGTCCACGGCGACACGGCTGCCAAACCGGGAATATCGGGCAGCAGCGCCGCCGACCCGGTGCTGACGACCACGGCGTGCGCCGCGACCAGCACGGTCGTGGTGCCGTCGTCAGCGGTCACGGTCACCTCCCGCACGCCGGTGAGGCGGGCGTGGCCGCGCATCAGGGTAATGCCGGTCTTCTCCAGCCAGCGCACCTGGCCCTCGTCGGACCAATTGCTCGTGAAGGAGTCGCGGCGGCGCAGAACGGCCGCGATGTCCAGGTCGCCGGTCACGGCCTCGGCCGCACCGGCGACGCGCCGGGCTGCGGCGAGGGCCGCTCCGCTGCGCAGGAGCGCCTTCGACGGCATGCAGGCCCAGTAGGAGCACTCGCCGCCGACCAGCTCGGCCTCGATGATCACGGTGCGTAGGCCTGCCTGCGTCGTGCGGTCGGCGACGTTCTCACCCGCCGCGCCGGCGCCGATCACGATGACGTCGTAACTCTTGGCGGCAGGGTCAGATGGGGTGGTGCTGGCGGCGGCAGACATCCGTCTCTCCTTTGGTCAGTGGTGCAGCTGAGTGGTGCTGTAGTTCCGATGAGGTGGTGCTGCCAGCCTAACGACCCACGAAAGTAGCCGGCCGGCGGCTGACGAATGCCTCCATGCCGATGCGGGAATCTTCGGTTGCGGCCAGGCGGGCCAGGGCCGGCTGTAGCCCCGCCTCGGCGGCCGCGGCACCCTCCCGCGCGGCCGTGCGGGCGTTGGCCAGCGTGGCTTGCACGGCCAGCGGGGCCTGGGCGGCGATCCGCTCGGCCAATTCCAGCGCGCGCTCGAACTGGGTGCCGTCCGGCACGACCTCCTGCACGAGCCCGATGCGGTGGGCCTCGCGGGCGTCGAACATGTCGCCGGTGAGCATCCAGCGCATGGCGTTGCCCCAGCCGGCCGCGCGCGGGAAGCGGATGGTCGCGCCGCCGAACGGCAGGATGCCGCGCGCCACCTCGATCTGGCCGAAGCGGGTGGACTCTGACGCCACGGAGATGTCGCTCGCGAGCATCAGCTCGATGCCGAGGGTGAGGCAGGTGCCCTGCACGGCCATCACCACGGGCTTGGACACGCTTGGCCCGTCGACCTGCCACGGATGGATGCCGCCGGGCGGCACCATGTCGAGGCCGTCGGGGCCAAGCCGGGGGCCGATGTCGGCCAGGTCAAGACCGGCGGTGAAGTGGTCGCCGACCGCGTAGACGAGGCCGACCCGCAGCTCAGGGTCGCGGTCGAGTTCACCGTAGGCGAGGGCCAACTGCATCAGCAGCGCCAGATCGGCGGCGTTGCGCTTCTCCGGGCGGTTGAACCCGATCAGCAGCACGTGCCCGCGCCTCTCGGTGATGATCCTCGACGGATCGGAAACGGAGTGCTGCTCGTTCACGGATGCCTCCCTTGGCCTCGTGACGCTGGCGCGTCGCTCCCATGCTATGGCTGAGCAGGTCGGGTCAGCGCGCCGATGATGCGCAGGATGCTCGGCAGGTCGTCGGTGGCGGCCTCCGGCGAGGCCGGGGCGAAGCCGGCGATGGTGGCGCCGGCCAGTTCGAATTCGGCGCGCAGGGCGGTGATCAGCCGGTTCAGGGTGTCGACGCTCAGCCCGAACGGGTAGAGGTCGGCCAGGCCAGCCAGCGCCGACGGGTCGAGCACGTCCAGGTCGAGGTGTAGGTAGAAGGTGCCCACGCCCGTGGCGCGCAGGGCCGCGACGAGCGCGTCGGGAGGGTCGAGGTCCTCGACCGGGAGGCTCACTATTCCGAGGTCCCGGATCAGGGCGTCCTCGGCCGGGTCGATGGCGCGCGCGCCGCCGATCACGACGCGTTCCAGAGGAACGCGCTCACCCGGGTCGAGGGTCAGGCCGGCGGCACCCTCGCCGGTGATGGCGCGCAGCACCATCCCCGTGAAACCTCCGGACGGTGAGGTGTCGGGGGTGTGCAGGTCGGGGTGGGCGTCGAGCCAGACCACGGCCAGGTCATCAGGATGCTGCCGCGACGCATGCTCGACGGCCGCCAGGGACACCCCGTTGTCGCCGCCGATCGTGACCACCGGGCCAGCGCCGCCGTGCAGTGCAGCCGTGAGGCGTTCGCGCACCATCATCAGGGTGGAGAAGCGGTCGATGCCGGTGTCGAGAGAATCGCCGGCCTCGACCGGCACCGGCACTTCACGGGTGACGGAGTAGGGAAGATCACCTCGGATCGCCTCCGCCCCGTCACTCAGGCGCATCGCGCGCGGAGAAACCGAACCCTGCCACTGTGGCACGACAACGAAGGAGGGAGCCATACTTCAGTATGCTCCCAGAGCTTCCCCGCGCGCGGGATTTTCGTGCTGGATCGGGCCGATCTCCGCGCAGCGCCTATTGGTCGCGGTAGCGCGCAGCGGCGTCCGTCGCGTCCCGCAACTCGGCCGCGTTCAAGCGCGGGCCGTAGCCGGGGGTGTCCCGCTGGATGCGCCAGCCCTCGCTGAGCGCGCCGACGTTGACGGTGTCGTAGCCGAAGCGGTCCAGCAGTGCGGTCACGGTAGCGGCGGCGGAGGCGTCGTCGCTGGCGATGACCAGGGCGCGCCGGTTGACGGACCCGGCCGGCTGACCGTGCTCGGTGAGATCGGCAGCATAGATGTGGTTGAACGCCTTCACGATCGTGGACTCCGGCAGGCGATCGCGGAGCAGCTCGGCCGTGGTGGTGCTCTCGTCGTCGAGTGCGGCGATGTCGCCGTCGCGCTGCGGGTAGTAGTTGTTCGTATCGATCACGAGCTTGCCGGCCAGCTCCGTCGTGGGCAGGGTGTGGATCTGGTGCAGCGGGATGGTCACGACCACGAGGTCGCCGGCCGTGGCGGCCTCGGCGGGGGTCGCGGCGCGGGAGTGCGGGCCGAGCTCGCCGATCAGGTCAGTGAGGGTTTCGGGGCCGCGCGAATTGCTCACGACCACGTCGTATCCGTTGGCCACGCCGAGTCGTGCGAGCTGACTGCCGATGTTGCCGGCGCCGATGATTCCAAGAGTTGTCATGCTAGGAACAACGCAGGGCGCCGACGGGATGTTCCCGTCGGCGCCCGGTTGCGCTGGAGGCTACTGCGTGATGGAGCCGGCGCCGCCGGATTTGAGCGCGGCGAGGCGGGCGTCGACCTCGGTGAGCTCGCCGAGGTCCTCGAGGCTCTCGAACTGGGCGTCCAGGCTCGACGCGGCCAGCTCGCTGGCGCCCCGCACGCGGGCCTCCTCGCGGCGGATCTTGTCCTCGAAGCGGCTGACCTCGCTGGTGGGGTCCATCAGGTCGATGCTCTTGACGGCATCCATCACCTTGGTCTGCGCCTCGGCGGTCTTCGACCGGGCGATCAGTTCGCTGCGCTTGGCGGAGAGCTGGTTCAGCTTCTCCTTCATCTTGTTGAGGCCGTCCTTGAGCTGGGCCACGACGGCCGTCTGCGAGGCAATCTGAGGCTCGGCCAGCTTCGCCTCTTTCTCCGACTGCAGCTGACGGCCGAGGGCGACCTTGGCGAGGTTGTCGAAACGGTCGGCGTCGGCCGCGTTTCCGGCGGTGCGCAGCTGGTCGGCCTTGCGGCTCGCGGCCAGGGCTTTGCCGCCCCACTCGGTCGCTGCCTCGACGTCTTCCCGGTAGTCGTCCTCGAGCAGGCGCAGGTTGCCGATCGTCTCGGCGATCGCGCTCTCCGCGTCGGCGATGCTGTTGGTGTAGTCGCGAACCATCTGGTCGAGCATCTTCTGCGGGTCTTCTGCGGAGTCCAGAAGCGCGTTGATGTTCGCTTTCGCCAACTGGGAGATACGGCCAAAGATGGACTGTTTCGTCATTGTGCGGTGTCCTTTCGAGTTCCGGAGCATCGGCTGACCTCCAGTGTGTCGGTTTGTGCTGGTCAAGACGTGTGGGCCGCCGTGCGGGCTGACACGGCGGCAACGGCTGCGACGGCTGCGACGGCCGAAACGGCTGCGACGTCGCCGGTTTCTAAAACCGCCCGCCCCCGCCCCGGCGTGAGTGGGAACCGGCACCGCCGAAGCCGCCGGGCATGCCGAAGCCGCCGCCGCCGCCGCGCCGGCCGCCGCCACCGAACATGCCACCCCCGCCGCCCCCGCCGCCGGAGAGGAGTGTGTTGATCAGGATTCCTCCGAGCACGGCCCCCATGACCCCGTTCCCGCCGCTGCCGCCTGCTCGGTAGCCGGGACCGTAGCCGCCCGGAACCTGACCGGCGAACCCGTCGACGTCGTTCCGGGCGCCCGCGATGGCGGCCGCGGCCAGGGAGTTGGCCCGTTGCGAGGCGGCGAGAGCGGCACCCGGGTCGGTGGCGGCCAGCGATTCGGCCTCCACGAGAACCCTGCCGGCCTCGGCGACCCGGGTGCGCGCCTCCGCGCCCACCGCCCCGCGCCGAGCGCCGATGAAGTCTTCCGCGGCCGACACCTGAGCGCGCGCGGCGAGCAGGTTCTGGTTGAGGGCGGCCCGGGCGCGCTGGGCCTGCGCCTCGGCGTCCCGCACGCCCTGCAGTGCGGCATCCATCGCGGTGTTGGCGGCGTCGAGCATCGCCATCACCTCGAGTGGGTTGATCCGGCCGGCCGCGGAGCGAGCGCGCACCTCGGCGAGAATGTGTTCGGTCTGGCTGATCACTCCCGGCAACGCGGCGGCGGCCTCGGTCGATGTAGGCAGGCTGCCCGCGGTCACCAGATCGGTCTGCAGCTCGGCGACCGTGGCCGCCAGCTGCCGGGTCGCGCCGGCGAGGTCGGTGCCCAGACGGTCCACGGCGTCCAGGAGCAACCGCGCCTGGTCGACCGATTCCTCGGCCGCACGGATGTCCACGGCCGCGGCCGCCGTATCGCCGGCACCCAGCCGGGTGGTGGCCCGGGCCAGAGCGGTCTCCGTGAAGGCGAGACGCTCGCGGGCCTCGGCCGGGTTGTCGGCAACCGTGCCGAGCGCCACGTCGGTGTACCGGGCGGCCAGGGTCGCCAGGCTCTCCTCGCTGCCGGCGAGCCGGGCCCGCACGGCCTCGGCACCCTGGGACACGGCAGCGGCGACCTCCGGCGCGTTCTTCTCCAGCTGGCGCAGTTCGTCGAAGTCGTCGGCCTGCGCATCGAGGGTGAGGTTGGCCTGGCTGCAGAGGTCGATGATCGCGGCGTACCAGGCGCGCGCCTGCTCTTCGGAGTCGGGCTCGGCGTCGTCGAGCTTCTGCTGCAGGGTGAACGCCTGGCTGAGCTGCTTCTGCGCCGTTTCGAGCGCGGCCCGGAAGGCGGCGGTGACCTCCGTGCCGTACTGGGCGACCGCGAAGCCGAGCTCCTGCTCACTGGAACGGATCGCGTCGTCGGTCTGTACGAGGGTGCTCGAGGCGCGCCGCTTGAGCTCGGGCGTCGGCAGGGCCTGCAGCCCGGTCGGCGCCCCGGCGCCGGCTGGCACGGCACGTCCCCGTCCGCGTCGGGCGAGCAGAATGACCGCTCCGACGACCAGAAGAACCAGCACGGCGATGACCACGAACACGACGATGAGGAACCCGCCCGCACCGCCGCCGGGGCTTTCGTCCCCGGGGGTGATCTCGCCGATCGAGACCGGCTCGCCCCGCAGAGCCGCGGAGAAACCCTCGGCTGCGGCGATCGCGGCGCCAGCCCAGTCGTTCTGGCGCAGAGCCGGCTCGATGGCGACGGTCTCGATCTCCTGGAGCTGGGCATCCGTCAGGGCGGAGTCGGGGGCCACGGAAAGTTGGTACTGGCGGTCATCCGTCGCCACGGCCAGCAGCACGTCGTTGGTGCCGAAGCCGTTGTTGTCAGCCGTCTGGTCGGCCCACTGCTCGCGGTCCTCGACCCCGGTGAAACTGTCGACGTAGGCCACGAAGAGGTCGGCCCCGGTCTCGGAATAGAGCTCGTCGAACGCGGCCGTGACCTCGTCGGCGCGGGCGGTGACGGCGTCGACCGTGTCGACGATGTGGCTGGCGCCGAAGTCGACCGGGTTTTGCGCCCAAGCCGCCGTGGGCGCCGACGCGCTGGACATCGCAAAGCTCAGAACCGCCGCAACCGCGACCGGAATCAACCACCGTGACCGCATGGACCCCATCCTCACACCACCATCGACACTCCGGCGTTCCCAGATCGAGCATAGGACGGCGACGCAGGCCCGTCCACCGCCCAGGCAGGAGTATCACGGTTGCCCACTGTCACGGCCGGCCGGCTGGGCATCTGCCGCGGGCTGCAGATCATCGACGTTGCCCCGACGGTCAGGTCGAGGTCGTCGAGCACCTCGCCGGCGCCCGCCGGGTCTCGAGCCTGTCGATCGGCCTTGAAGGGGAATTCGCGTCACCGTGCGCCGTTGAGGTCAAGGTGGGGCGCGCAGTCTTCTCCGTGCGCCTCGTCGACAAAAGGAGCTCTACGACATGACCGCAGCACCGACGACATCCGTTCCCCGCATCACCCTCAACAACGGAGAGACGATCCCGCAGCTCGGGTTCGGCGTGTACCAAATTGAGCCGGCCGACACCAGGCGGTCGACGCTCGCCGCCCTCGAGGTGGGCTACCGCCACATCGACACCGCCGAGATGTACGGCAACGAGCAGGGCGTCGGCGAGGCCGTGCGCGAATCCGGCCTGGATCGGGCCGACGTGTTCGTCACGAGCAAGCTCAACAACGGCTTCCACTCCCGATCTGATGCCCTCGCCGCCTTCGAGCAGACGCTCGAGACCCTCGGCTTCGACTACCTCGACCTCTTCCTGATCCACTGGCCGCTGCCGGCCGTCGGCGACTTCGTCGAGACCTGGAAGGCGTTGGAGGAGATGCACGCCTCCGGGCGGGTGAAGACCATCGGCGTCTCCAACTTCCAGCCGCAGCACCTGCGGCGCCTCCTCGACGAGACCGGCACAGTGCCGGCCGTCAACCAGATCGAGGTGCACCCGTACCTGACCCAGGACAACGTGCGTGCGTTCAACACACAGCACGGCATCGTGACCGAGGCGTGGTCGCCCATCGCGCAGGGCAGGGTGCTCGGTGACCCGGTGATCACGGCCATTGCCGGCCGCCTGGGCCGCTCTGCCGCTCAGGTCACCCTGCGCTGGCACCTGCAGCGTGGCGACATCGTGTTCCCGAAGTCCGTCACCCGCAGTCGGGTCGAGGAGAACTTCGCGCTCTTCGACTTCGAATTGACTGCCGACGACCTGGCTGCGATCACGGCGTTGAACCGCAACGAGCGCACCGGCCCCGACCCGGACGAGTTCAACTGGATTCCCTGACCACCCGCGGGGGTCCGGGTCACTAGTCTGGACGGATGCCGCTCGAGACCCGCACCGCCCGCCTCCTGCTGCGCCGCTGGCGGGAGTCAGACCTGGCGCCGTTCGCCGCGATGGGGGAGGACCCGGAGGTGATGCGGTACTTCCCGTCTCGGCTGACCCGGGCCCAGAGCGACGCGCTCGCCGGCCGGGCCGACCGGCTCTTCGAGACGCACGGCTACGGGCTCTGGGCGCTCGAGAAACGGTCGACGGGTGACTTCATCGGCTTCACCGGGCTCGCTCCCGTGCCCGCGTTCATCCCCGGACCCGGCGGGCTCGAGGTCGGCTGGCGGCTGGCCCGCTCCTTCTGGGGCCAGGGCTACGCCACCGAAGCCGCCCGGGCGGCCCTCGATTTCGCTTTTGGGCGGCTCGAGCTCGAACAGGTGCAGGCGATCACGGCGGTCATCAACGAACCGTCGCGGGCCGTGATGGAACGACTCGGGATGACCGCGACCGCCGAGTTCCAGCATCCGAAGATTCCCGTCGGTTCACCGCTCCGGGTGCACATCCGCTACGCGGTTTCCCGGGCGGCCGCCGCCCAGGCGTGCGCCGCGGCCGATCTCACCCGGTAGAGTTCAGGCACTTTACAAAAGGACTGGCCGCCACCATGGAATCGACTGTCGCGCACCATCTCCGTCCAGCGTGCGCATGAGCGACCATGAAGCCCTGACCCGCCAGACGGTAGACCTGCTGCGCGACCTCATCCGCAACGCCTGCGTCAACGACGGCACTCCCGATTCGGGCGGCGAGATTCGCAGCGTGCGTACGCTCGAGGGGTTCTTCGCCGGGTCGGGACTCGACCTCGAGGTGGTCGAACCGCATCCGGGCCGCGCCTCACTGATCGCTCGCATCCGGGGCACCGATCCCACGGCGCCCACGCTCGCCCTGGTCGGCCACCTCGACGTGGTGCCGGTCGACGACGGCGGCTGGAGCCGCGACCCCTTCGGCGCCGAGATCATCGACGGCGAGATCTGGGGACGCGGCGCCCTCGACATGCTCTACCTGACCGCCAGTTACGCGGTCGTCACCCGGGCCATTGCGACCGGACCGTTCCGGCCGCGCGGCGACCTCATCTTCGCCGCGGTTGCCGACGAGGAAGACGGCAGCCACTTCGGCGTGGAATGGCTCACCGAGCACCGGCTCGATCTGATCGACGCGGACGCCGTGCTCACCGAATCCGGCGGGGCCATGGTCGGGCCGCGGCCGCTGATCTCGACGGCCGTCGGCGAAAAAGGTATCGCCGGTCGGCGGCTTTTCGTGCGCGGCACCCCCGGCCATGGGTCGGCCCCGTGGGGCGCGCGCAACGCCGCGGTGATCGCGGCGGATGCCGTGGGGCGCCTGGCCCGCTACCGCGCCCCGGTGCAGATCACCGCCGACTGGCGCCGATATGTGCAGGCCCTCGAACTGGAACCCGACCTTGCCGCGCGCCTGCTCGACCCGCACCGGATCGATGGCGCCCTGAACGAGCTCGGCAGCCTGGCCGGGTTCGCGCACGCATCCACCCACACCACCATCTCGCCCAACATCGTGACGGCAGGGGTGAAGGACAACGTCATCCCCGCGCTCGCCACGATCACCCTCGATATCCGGGTGCTGCCCGACCTGTCAGCCGCCGACGTCGACGCCTACCTGCGGGAGGCGCTCGGCGACCTGGCCGACGACGTCACGATCGAGGGCGACGAATTCGCCGCGGCGACCCGGTCCGCGGTCGACACGCCGCTGTTCCACTCGCTCGGCCGGGCCGTGCGCCGGGCCTACCCCGATGCCGACCTGCTCCCGGTGCTCAGCGTCGGCGGCTCCGATGCGCGGTTCTACCGCCGCCGCGGCGTCCCTGCCTACGGTTTCGCCCTGCTCAGCCGGCACTGGGACTACGGCACCTTCCGGCAGCTGTTCCACGGCAACGACGAGCGCATCGACATCGGCTCGATCGCGTTGACGGTCGCGGCCCTCGACACCGTCGTTCGCGACTTCCTCGACTGAGCCGCTGCCGCGAGGAGACACAGATGAGGCAGACCAGGCCCAGGCGGCAGAGCTCACGAACGAGGCAGACCGGCACGCGGCGACGGATGCCCGCCCGCACCGGTTCGGGAGCCGGCGCCTACCTCGCCATCGTCGCCTTCACGTCGATCTATCTCGTCGTCGACGCCTACCGACCGGTCTCGATCTGGGTGGCTGCGTTCTATTTGGCCGTCAGCCTCGTCTGCTTCGTCGCCTACGCCATGGACAAGTCCGCCGCGGTCGCCGCGCGCTGGCGGGTGCCGGAGAACACCCTGCTGCTGCTCGGATTCGCCGGCGGCTGGCCGGGCGCGATCGTGGCGCAGCAGGTGCTGCGGCACAAAACCAAGAAGGCCGGTTTTCGGCAGGCGTTCTGGGGCACGGTGGCCCTGAATGTGCTGGCTTTCGTCATGATCTTCTCGCCGCTGCTGCTGCCGGGCATGCTGGCCCGCTGAACCGAGCCGAGCCGGGCGGTGCGTGCCCGGCCGCGGGTTGCTCGTTCGATGTCAAGGACGGCGACGGATCACGCGCACGATTCCGTCGTGGGCGAACTCTGTACCGTCTCCTGCCCTGACATTCTGCCGACCGGACCGCCCGACCTGAAGGCGGGCAAGGGAATGCCGACCCGGACTCCCCGGTGACGCCGGCGTACACGAGACCGTTCTGGTTCACCGGCACGATCCGCGAGGTGACCGTGGACGTCAACGGCGAATCACACCAGCTCCGGAGGTCGAGCTCCGAGCTCATATGGCGCGGCGATAGAACAGCAGCACGCCGGGATCCCTGTTGTGTATTCATACTTGTATTGATAAGATAATACAAAACTTAGAACACAAAGGGGGGATCTGATGCTCGGTGACGTCTGGTCCAACATGATCTTCCACGTCGCCGTGTCCACGTGGACGGCAGCCGGTCTGCTCGTGGGATCGTGCGTGCTGCTGTGGGTCTTGACCCACGTTCCCGCCGTGCAGCGTCGGCTCGTCGCCCACGCGTCAACGGTCGCCGGGCTCGGCCTTCCGCACGCCTCGCATCCGATGGTCTTGGCGGCCCAGGTGCGGAGAGTACGGGGCTTCTCCGGCGGCGGCTTCCTCGGCGTGATCGTCTCGATTTTCCTCGTGTACTTCATCGGGGCGGACCGCAGTGGTCCGGCCACCGTGTTCCTGCTTGGCGGTTTCGTGATCGTCGGGGTGCTGGGTGGCGCGATCGCAGCCGTGGCCGGCGAGGTGG
Organism: Cryobacterium sp. TMT2-18-2; assembly: GCF_004402245.1. Taxonomy (NCBI): domain Bacteria; kingdom Bacillati; phylum Actinomycetota; class Actinomycetes; order Micrococcales; family Microbacteriaceae; genus Cryobacterium; species Cryobacterium sp. TMT2-18-2. The sequence continues at coordinate 5,079 of NZ_SOFU01000017.1, read as the reverse complement.
CGAGGACCGGTGAGGGTGAGCGGGTTGCCCATGGGCGGCGCACCCGCTTGGCCGATTACGTTCCGCGGTGGGAACGCGTCGGCGTTCGTGGCACCGTATTCCTCAACCTGGCGGTCGTCGGTGTGCTGGTAGTGCTGCCTGTTTTTTGGACGCTGCAGCTCTCCGTCTTCCCGCAGTCCTTCAGCGTGGCGGTCGTCGTGGCCGGGCTGGCCGTTGCGGCGCTCGCGGCCTTCGAAATCGGCGGTCGCATCGTCGTCGCGCGTCCCCAGACCATGGCGTCGGAGCAGGAGCTGGCCTGGGACGATGCGATGCGCTCGGCCGCGATCCGGGATCTGGTCGCCGCCGCGTTCTTCCTCGGTGCTTTTGGTGTCTTCTTCGGCGTTCAGGAGATCGCGATGGCGGTGCGACCGGGAATCGGTGGCGGCGTAGCCTCCGTGGAGGCGTTCAACCTGTTCGGGCTGGCCGTGCTGGGCGCGGGTGCCGCCGCATCCGTTCTCACCTCGTCACGGCGTCACTTTCGGCGAACCCTCCACACGGATGCCGGTTCGCGCCCGGTCGGCCCGCAGTGATCCTCCGCATCGACCCGCGCTCGGCGACACCGCCGTTCGACCAGCTGCGCGTGCAGGTCATTGCGCACATCCGGAGCGGGGCCATGGTCGCGGGAACACGCCTGCCCACGGTGCGCAGGCTCGCCGCTGACCTGGTGCTCGCGCCGAACACCGTGGCGCGCGCCTACAAGGAACTCGAGGCTGGGGGGTTCATCGAGACCCGCGGCAGGGCCGGTTCCTTCGTCAAGGCCGCACCGGACTCGGTCGAACAGCAGGCGCTCGGCGCGGCAAAGACCTATGTCGAACGGCTGCGGGAGCTGGGGGTCAGCCCGGCCGACACGGTGGCGTACGTCACCACGTTCCTGCAGAACTGAGGCCCGGCCGATGGTGAGAGCGGGTGCCGGTCGCGGCCGGTGGCCGTCGGTTGCCCCGGGTCAGATCAGGTGCCGCAGGTAGCGCTCCGGGGCCGCCAGGAAGGAGCGCCAGTCGCGCACCAGGTCAAGATCTTCCCAGGCGCACGGGCGGTAACCCCAGGGCCCGACCTCGTAAATGGCGGCGCCCGGGAGCGACGCCAGGATCGGGGAGTGCGTCGAGAGGATGACCCGGGCTCCGCCCGCGTTCAGGATGTCCTGCAGGCCGCGGATCAGGGCGAGAGAACCGGTGAAGGAGAGGGCAGACGCCGGCTCGTCGCGGATCCACAAGCCCGGGTAGCGGGACCGTGCCGTGACGAGGTGGAGGAAGGATTCGCCGTGCGAGCGCTCGTGGAACACCGGCTCGCTGCCGCCGCGGCCGGCGCCGAGGCCCCGGGTCAGCCGCAGGTGGTCGGTGAGGGTGGATTCGCTCCGACGGGTGGTGTGCCGGGACCCGGTCGATCCGCCTTCCGGGCCCATCCCGTAGGCGCCCGCGATGGCCTCGACGAGGGTCGACTTGCCGACGCCGTTCTCGCCGACGAAGACGGTCACCGGGCCCAGCTCGAGGCCGCTGTCCAGGAGCTGCGCGATCGGGGCGAGGGTGCCGGGCCAGGCGCCGCGCGGCAGCGCAGGTGCGTCCGGGTCCTGGCTCACAGAGCGCAGCGGTCACTCGTTGTTCGGCATGCGATCATTCTGCCTGACTCGGAGGGCCGCCGAAGTGCGGCCGGGGAATGCCGGTAGCGCCACGGTCGAGGGTCGGGATCGTCTTCGTCGGGGCCGTCGTGACGGTCGTCGGTCTCGTCGTGAACGCATCTGTGGCCTGCCCGGCCGGTGATGTCGGCGGCGGTGCGCGCTACGCCGTGCTGGCCGTTATCTCGGAGATTTTTCGGGAAACACTGGGTCACCCCAGCCAGTCTGTGCGGAGTGGCGCGAAAATCTCCGAGGTTGGTGCCGCGGGCACACCGGATGTCCCGCGGCAGCCCATGCCTCCGCACCGCTCCTGCGAGATCCCGTTCGCGCTGCTCACCGAGTGGATCGCCGCCGGGTATCCGTTAGTGGCGGAGCTGGCCCGCCTGCACGACGTCGAGTACGTGGACCTGCCCGCCGGGCACTGGCTCCAGTTCACCAGGCCGGCCGAGGTCGGCGCCGCGATTCTGGCGGGCGTGGGCGCACCGCCTGATCTGCGGCGCGGGCGCCCACGACGGAAAGTCCAGGGCATCAAACCGCAGGTCCATGCATCCGAGAAAGCGCGCTCCCGACCGGGCCGGTACCGTCAGCCGCCAATCCAGGCGTCCACGCTGATGTCGAACCCGGCAGCGCTGCAGGCCGCGCTGACACGGGCGAGAGCCTGCCCCCACTCTGTCGACAGCGGATCGATTTGCTCGCTGGCCGACGACGGCAGCAGGCCCTTCAGGGCCTCTACCTGGTCCGCCACCGCGGAGCCGGGCACGGTGTCCACGCGGGCGCTCAGCCGCGCAACGAGCCGTGCGGCTCCCTCGAACTCCTGCTGGGTTGAGGGCTCTGCGAGCAGCGAACCGTACGCATTGTGCATCAGTGTCACAACGTCACTCACCTGGCCGCAGGTGTCCTCCGCGTTCACGGGATCCGCGGAAGGCGACGCGGTGACGAGTGAGGCATTCGTTTGAGTGCCGACGACGAAACCGACACCCAGTGCGACAAGGATGCCGAGAATCAGGAGGGCGTTGCGGTCGCGTCCCCCGGCGGGCAGCGCAGTCTCGTCGAGTACCTCCTCGAAAAACGGTTGGAGCGAACCCTCGTTCGTCCCCTCGTGCATCGTTCGGGGACCCGTCTCCCTCGGTGCCGTCGACTCACCGGGGGAGCGGGGCGGCTGGGTGTCGACCTCGAATTCGGCCGCACGGATCGCGGCGGCGATCGCGGCACGGTCGGCGGCCACCGTGGCCTGCAGCTCCCGCAGTGCGGCGGTGGCCCTCGGATCGCCGACGGAGTCGCCGTTCGCCGCGAAGACGCGCTTCTGGAGGTCGCGCAGCTGGTTTGCCGGGGACGGTGAGCCATCCGGTGCCGCCTCGGAGGGGTGAGTCGCCCACCACAGGGCGTTGAGCACGTTCTTCTCTCCCGAGTAAGCGACCCGAACCGCCGCGAGGTAGGCCGGATCGCGCTGGGCCAGCGAGTACGCGTCCTCGGAGCCGTGGTCACGCACCACTGAGAGCCCCCGATCGTCGATTCGGCCAGCATGGCACAGTGCCCGTTCGTTCCCCTTTCCGCTTCGCGTGCCGATTCCTGTCCGCGTCGCCGCCAGTCGGCGTCGCGCCGGAACTGCGCCGGAGCTGCGCCGCTGCGCGCCTTGCGTGCCACGCGCGCAACGGCGCACGATGCGCGCGAGACGGTTGCCGCGGCACCGGCCCGCACGGACGCCGCAGACTGGGGTTATGGAAGAGTTCGCTTTCGACGGTGACGGCCCGGTGTGTCCGGCGTGCGGGGCCGAAATGACCCCCGACGGTGTGGACACCGCTCAGGGGCTCGAGTCCTGTCACCGATGTCCACGCTGCAAACTGGTCGTCGTCGTTTCGGGCAACTGGGCGGAGTAGGTGTCAGCCGGTAGCCATCCGGCTCGGGGCGTCACCGCATCCGCGTGCCCAGGGATGCGCCGCGAGAACGGGAGAACGCCGCTGCAGACCTAGTGGCCGGGAGCCCGATACGCCGGCGTCTTCTTGGCGGCGTCGTCGAGATCCGTCACTGTCAGGAGCGGCTTCGAACGCACGGTCACGGAACCCGTCGAATTGATCATGAGTGACAGGGCGGCGCCGAAGCGGGGCTGCGACGGATGGTAGGCCCGACTGATCCCGGGAGCAATGGTGCGGCCGCCCAGCCTCAGAGGGCTCCCGACCCGGTGGTCGCGCTGGGCGAGACCCGGTGAGGCACTCCCTGAATTTGTGAACAAACCTTCTAAACTTACAGTGCATTGAGTCGTGAAATACTGCCAAACTCTCAACTCTGTGTTCGCAATGAGGTATCCCCGTAACATGATCAATCTCGCGGAAGACCTCAGGCAGGCGGCCGATGCCGTGGCCCGGCTGGGTTCCTCGAGTGCCGACCTTTCGGCCCTGCCCGATGCCGAGGTGTTGGCCGGCCAGAAGCGAATCGCTGCGATCCGTCGTCTCGTCGAGACCTATGCCGCCTGGATGGCGGCGACCATCGCCGAGCGTTCCCGGCCGGAGCTCGGGCACTCGGGTTTGGCGGCGCGGCAGGGGTATCTCTCCCCGGAGGCCCTGATCCAGAACTCGACCGGCTCGTCGAAGGGCGACGCGTACAAGCTGGTCGCGGTCGGCACGATGATGGCCGATGCCGAGGCANGCCGAGGCAGCCGACAGGCTGGTCGAGGCGGCGCTCTCGACGCCCGACGCGGATGCCGCCGAGGTCGCCGAGGTCGAGGCGAAGGTGCCCTGGCAGGCACCGATCGCCCGGGCCGTCACCGCCGGCACCCTCTCCGTCGACGCGGCCGAGTCGATTCGCGCGGGGCTCGGCCAAATAGATACCTCGGTCACCGCCGAGAAGCTCGCGGTGGCGCTGGAAGCGCTCCTGGCGGAGGTGTCAGCGTTGAATGCCGACGAGGTCTTCAAACGGGCCCGCCGGATGCGCGACTGGCTCGACGAGGCGGGCATCGCCGCCCGCGAGAAGCAGGCCCACGACGACCGCTACCTGAAGGTCTACCGGCTCGCCAATGGCAACGTGCGCCTGAACGGGCTCTTCGCCCCCGAAGACGGCGAGTTCGTGCTCTCCACCTTCGACTCCATCACCAGCCCCCGCCGCGGTGGAGTGCGCTTCGTCGACGCGGACCGCACCGCCTGGGCGAAGAAGACACAGGAGGACCCCCGCAGCACCGAACAGATCGCCGCGGACGCCCTCGTGCAGCTGCTGAAGATCGCCGGCGAGACCGACCCGGGCCGGGTCTTCGGCGGCCGCCGGCCGGCGGTGCGGGTCATCGTGACCGAGAAGGCCCTCACGTCGGTCCCGGGCGAAGAGACGGGAACGACCGAACCCGCCGCGCACGGGCAGATCGAGGGCAACCCGGTCCCCATCTCGCAGGAGACCATCGACCGGTTGCTCTGCGACACCGGCACCCGCGGCATCACATTCGACGA
>NZ_SOFU01000030.1:0-52254 GCF_004402245.1 Cryobacterium sp. TMT2-18-2 | reverse complement strand
TCGTCCACGCCGACCGAGGCACGTCGATGACGAGCAAGACCGTCGCCGCGCTCCTCTCAGATCTCGAGGTCACCAAGTCGCACTCCCGGCCCCGGGTCAGCAACGACAATCCTTATTCGGAGTCGTGGTTCAAGACGCTGAAATTCGCCCCCGTGTTCCCGGAACGCTTCGGCACCCTCGGCGATGCCCGCCGCTTCATGAACACCTTCGTCGAGGGCTACAACCACAGCCACCGGCACACGGGCATCGGGCTCAACACCCCTGCCGACGTCCACTATGGCCTCGCCGCCGGCAAGGCCGTCGAGCGGGCGGCGACCCTCGCCACCGCGCGCGCCCGAAACCCCGAGCGCTTCAGCACCAGCTGCGACCCGAAGATCCTCGCCACCCCCGACGCGGCCTGGATCAACAAGCCAACCGAAGCTCAAAACGTGGAGCCGAAACTAGCCGCCTAAACTCACGCTGGCCTCATTCACCTTGACAAATTCCGGGCCGGCAGGTGGGGACCGGTACCTCAGGGATTAGGTCAGCACGTGTTTGAAAAGCGCTGGGTGCTCATCATCAGCTAGGTCCAAAGACGTCGCCTCGTCCAAACTGAACCGGCTTGAAGCGTCGTGTCCATCGGGCGCCGCATTGACGATGTTGCCGACCCACCCGTTGACCCTCCACGCCTCCAGGAGGGCGTCAGCTGTTCGACGCGTTAGCAAAGCGTTTCCATCAGGTGGGGTGATCTCCACGCCCAATTCTGCTCGACGTTCTCTCACGAGAGCCTGTCGACTACTCTCGCCTGGTTTGACGTGACCTCCCGGCAGGTCCCAGACATCGGGGAACCACGCTTTCGATGGTGATCGGTGTACGAGGAAAACGTGCCCCGGGCGTACGAGCAATCCGCACGACACATGATGCGTCATGTGTTCATCCATGGCACGAGCCAACGGACAGCCCATCCGTTGAGATCACAGGACCGCCGCTCAGGAGCGGAACGTCTACATGGCTTCTCCTAAACTCGGACCAATGACTGGCAATGTGGTTCGGGATGCATACGCCGGTCGGGCGAAGGAATACACGGCGCTGCTCGGATCGATGGCTCACACGCACGAAGCCGATCAGCGGCTTGTCGCCCAGTGGGCGCGCGACCTGCAGGGCGCGGTCATCGACGCGGGGTGCGGTCCTGGACATTGGACCGATTTCCTCAAGCAGCGTGGTGTCGATGTGGAGGGTGTCGATCAAGTTCAGGCGTTCATCGGGCGAGCGAGAATAAGATTCCCGACGGTCCCGTTTCGAGTCGCATCACTGTGCGATCTCGAGGTCCGAGACGGATACACAGCTGCAATTCTTGCGTGGTATTCCGTTATCCACCTTGCCCCGAGTGACTTGCCGGCGGTTTTGCGCGAGTTCGCCCGCTGTATTGTTCCTGGAGGCAGCCTCCTCCTCGGTTTCTTCGCGGGCGACACCGTCGAGCCGTTTCCACACGCCGTTACGACCGCCTACTTCTGGCCGATCGGAGAGATGAGCACGCAGCTCGAGGCCGCAGGGTTTCACGTTCACGCGGTGAACACCCGAACCGATCCGGGCAAGCGGTCCCACGCCGCGATCATCGCCCATCGATTAGATGGTTCAGTGCCCTCAGAAGCTCCGTGCTAGCCACAAGCTCCGGCGCCGATTCGTCCAAGGAACTTCAAAGATCTAAATCTGAGCAGCCTGTGTCAGGGGCCAAACCCTGACCGGGTACTGTAAACCGACTAAGTCCTTCGCTGGCCCTCAAGAATCGGAATTTACGCCAGTTCTTTCCGGAACCAGTGGTTCGCGTATGGGTCCGTGTTGTGCGGCGCTCCTTCGATGTAGCCAAGGGACGCGTACAGGCTTCGCGCTTCGACGAGGTCCGTGCGTGTGTCCAACTGCAATGCATCGAGTCCTAATTCGCGGGATTCGCGTTCCAGTTCCTTCATGAGAAGGCGTCCGACGCCCAAACCCCGTGCCGCCGGTTCCACGAAGACTCGGGTTACCTCGCCGATGTCGCAGGGGCGCAGCCGCATTCCTGCACAGCCGAGAACGGTGGCTCCTTGGCGGGCCAGCAGAAGGATGCCCAGCGGTGCGACCAGGTCGTCACTGGGGTATCCGGCCTGGGCGTCCAGGGTCTCCTGTCGAGAGGCGGGGCGCCCGTGGTAGCGACTCACAATGTCCTCATAGTACCGATGTGACACCACCTTGGCTTCAGCAGACGTCGGTGATGTCGCAAAGACAAGGATCGGCATCGTTGAAGTCATGCGTTCCACAGTAGTTCTCGAGCCACCGTCCAAGCGTGAGCCTGCTCCTACAGGGCGGCGTCCGGCTGCTGTTAGCGGGTGCCAGGCCCGGCGAGCCTGCGGCCCAGAGACGCTTGGAATCGGATCAAGTATCCATCCGGGTCCTGCACCAGGAACTGGGTAACGCCGGCCTCGGTCGTGCCGGTCCGGTACCACTTCGTCTCCGGCTCCATGAAGTGGGCCTAGCTCGCGCCCTCAAGAGCACTTAACAGTGGTTGTATCGACGCCACAGTGATCTGTAAGTTGATCCCGCGGCCGAGAGGCGGCTCCAGCGGGGCAGGTATCCAGTTCCGTCCTGATCCTCTTTGTTCGAGCATGATGTGCGCCGTGCCGCTGGTGATGTAGGCAGACCCCGCGTCGGGGCGGTCGTAGAGCACCACGAATTCGCAAAGGCGGCACCAGAAATCCAGGCTCGCCTCGAGAGAGGTGATCAGTAGCTCTGGGACTAGGGCCGGCCCTGGGGTGCTGTCCGCGTCTGGCACGACTTCGGTTTATAGCGAGATTTCTACCTCGCGGACGTGGGCCGATGCCGCTGGGACAAGGATCGGCACCGTAGGCATCATGCGGTGCACCTTACGCCGGGCGGATGTCTCGCGGTTTGGCCCTCGAAACCGAACATGATCAGCATCAGGGCATCCGATGCATGTCGTTCTGGTCGTACCTGCAGGAAGGATGCGTTCTCATTGTCGAGGGACAGGACCGGCATGCTACCCGCCGATCGCGAGCGGTCTTTGGAAAGCGAAGCTCACGGTTTCCGAGGTGCCTTAGTGTCAAACCATGGATCTCTCTGTACCGCGCACGCTCACAGGTGCGCTCGTGACCCTTGAACCGCTCTCTCTGGATCATGTGGGTGATTTGTGTGTGGCGGCGGACGAGGATGAACTCTGGCGTGCTTGGTACACCGCGGTACCGCACCCCGAGTCGATGGCTGGAGAGGTTGCCCGCCGGCTCAGTCTTCACGCACAGGGGCTTGTCCTGCCCTGGGCCACCCGGCTTACATCAACGGGACGGATAGTCGGCATGACGACCTTCATGAATCCGAACGCCGCTGCCCCGCGAGTGGAAATTGGATCGACGTGGCTGGCCAGAAGCGCTCAGGGCACAGGGGTGAATCGAGAGGCCAAGCTTTTGCAGCTGGGCTACGCCTTCGACGACTTGCACTGCATTGCGGTGGAATTTCGCACTCACTGGCACAACCGCCAATCGAGAAAAGCGATTGCGGCATTGGGCGCGAAGCAGGACGGGGTACTTCGCAGCGACTCCGTCGGACCAGACGGTGCCCTTCGGGACACCGTCGTATTTTCAATTATTCAAAGTGAGTGGCCCGCCGTTCGGGTCGGTCTCCGACACTCCCTGGCAATGGGCGGATTCTCCGCAGAATAGTTGCGCGATGGCAGAGACCGCCTCACCAGCTTGGATTCGTCTCCATCCCCGAACCTCACTCAATTCCGCTCGACGTTAGCGAAAGCGCTCCTCGTCGAACTGCTGAGTGCCGCCTTACATGGTCCATGCTGCGACAAACGGCATCAGGCCTCAATTGTGGCGACGCGAACGCCCTCGGCGGTCGGAAGAAGCACCCTGATGCCTGGGTAGTAATCGAAAAGGACCTGCCTGTCACGCCCGCACGGGCCGACAACGCCGCGTCCGTGATTGCCAACAGCGACGATTGTCTTGATTTCTCGGCCGCCCTGTGCACGCGCCGCGCCCAGTGCATCCAGCTCGGCGCACGGACCGCCGGGGAAGTGGAACAGATGCACCCCAGCGAACATACGGCCGTCGGCGTCTCGAACTGCCGCGCCCATAGTGTGTGCACCATCTTCATCGGCTCCGGCATCCGTGTTCGCGTCGATGACCTCTCTTGCGAGCTCAACGAGCTCAAGGTCTTCGGCCGTCGGCACTGCGAGTTCAGCGTTTGGGAGCATGAGGGTGATCCTACGGATCGAACCGGATCCAATTCCCGGCTACCCTGTCCGCAAGCCGGATCCTTTGGGACTCAAATTCAGCCGTCAGGCCATTCGGTCTCGCGAGTGCAGCTGGGGTCTCATTGTGGAACGCCCTACGGCACAGGGTCGCGAGCCTCGGCACGTAAAATCACCCCATGACTGACCACGGAGAATTCCAGATTGCTGAGTACGGTTTTCCGGGCCCACTTCGGGATCGGCTGGTCGCCTCAATCCTGGCCGGCACAAAGACATCGACAAGCTCGACCCGCGTGGAGTACTCGATAGAGGACGAACCGTTGCCGGTCATCGGGAACACGCAGACGGTCGTTGATTCACACAATTTCGCCGTGGCGACCATTCAGACAGTTGGGGTCGAGATTGTCCGACTCGCTGACGTCGGCCTCGAGCATGCGCACAACGAGGGCGAAGGATTCGTCTCCGTAGCAGCCTGGCGCCGCGGTCACGAAGCCTTCTGGCACAGCACGGAGATGCGGGCCTTCCTCAACAGCCCAACCTTCACAGTCGATGACGACACGCTCGTCGTGCTGGAGCGGTTCCAATTGATTGAGGCGCTCGGCCAAGCAAACCGATAGCCCTCAAACCGGCAGCCCGACGCCGTGCGGGCGATTACTCGTGAACGTTGGCTTCTGGTGTGCTGAGTTTGCTCACGGGTCGGATCAGCGCCACGCGCGGCCAGGCTTCGAGCCCTCGCGCAGCTTCTGAATCCATTCGAGCGCTCATCGTCGGGCCCCAGTCACGTGGCAAAAAAGCACGGAAGCCGAGGCGCTCGTAGTATGGCGCGTTCCACGGAACGTCTCGGAATGTGGTCAGTGTCACAGCGGGGAGTTCGCGTTCCCGTGCCCAAGAGTCAGCCAGGACAATCAGTTGCGCTCCGATGCCCTGACACGCGTGCTCCGGGTGGACCGTGACCTGCTCAATATGGGCAGCTCCGTCCACCTGCTCGAGGAGCACGTAGGCGACGATCACACCGTCGACCAGCCATACAAACGCTCCATGGTCCGTGACGAAGTGCTGGAAATCCTGCCTGTTGATCGGTTGATCATCGGCGACTATCGCCATGTTGATGTTGCGGAACATTTCGCCAGCGGCTCGCTCGATCTCGGTGATCCGGAAGTGGTCCTCGAGACTGGAAAGACGTCGCACCTTTCGATCCTCCCACTCCAGCTCAGGACCTACCCACAGGTCGAACCTCCATCGAGACGGTCCGGGTCTGATTCTTCAGAGCGATGCGTGCCAGGTTCGTCGAGTGGCGAACCGGGCGGTCAGGAAGAGCGCAACGCCAATGACTCCGAGGATCGCGGCGAACGTGATTCCCCAGTCCCACACGCTCGACTGGGTATGCACAAGGAGAAGTTCGCGGTCGCTCGTGAAATAGGAGCATCGGACCCCGACGGGAAAGAACGAAAATGCACCGTTCGCGGTCCAGCCTGCCGATGGCAGAGCCAGATTGCCTAGCTCGGGATTCTGATAGCAGGATTCACCGATACCCGCATGTGAGATGAACGCGAACTGCAGCGCAGCCATGGCCATGAGGGCCATGGACGGAATGCCGAGGATCCACGACCGCGCAGTCACGGCGAGGAGCACGGGGAAAGTCGGTCTTTGCAGTTGCATTCGCACCCCCCCTCCTTAACGAAGTACGTGCTTCCCGACACCGGGTAAGCGGTTGAAGACTGGAAGGAAGAAATCGCCGGCCTACAGAGTCAAGGCCCGTAGCCGAACCCTACGCGGGGCGCCTCCCGCCCACTACCTTCCTGGGCCAGTGCCTCCCTGACCTTTTGTTGATTTGTTTGCTTCAAGAATCGCGCTCCTGCGCCGTCCCCAGCGAATGACGAGCGCCAGAGCCACGATGATCCCACCCACAAGGAAAACCTGAACGACTACCCAAAAGTTCCACCAAGACAAAGAACCGAATTCCATCTCGACCATCCCTCGGCTCGCGGGCATTCGATTGCCCTTTCTAGCGCGAGCCTACGACCCGGTGGCGGCCCCGGGCAACGCGCTGCCGATTGCAAGCCAGGGGAAGCGTCTCGCGCAAAAGGCCAGGGCGCTACCCGCCCAAGGACACCTTGTGGCTTGATTTCGCAAACCGATAGGTTTGCCTCAATCAGGGGAGAAAAATGGCCGGCAAATGGACGTTTGTGTGGCTAGTCGCAATGTCGGCCACGGTATTCACACTGATGGGCTGTGCACCGGCCGAGGGCTTCTCCGACCTGCGTAGTACGCCCAGCGCTGAGGATGCCGTCCCTAGTGGCCTTCCTGATTACGCATTAGAGGATTTCGACGCCGACAGCCTGCGGTTTGTCAGTGCCGTTGACGAAACGCGGCTGTACTTGGCACGAGGGCGCGACTTCCCGGTCTGCCTGCTCGCCTATAGGACGGCCACCGACTGGCAAGGCGCGTGCGGCCAGAGTATGACGACCATGAAGTCGCCAGGATTTGAAGTCATGGTTGTGCAGGATGGCATGCCCAATCGAGAGGGCTGGAGCAAAGCAGGCGAGAACCTCCGCATCAAGGACCAGTAGGTCCAGTGTCACCGAAAGAGAACCTTCGCCGGGACGTGGTTCCCTGGGGACGGTTCAGCTGGTGGGCTGGCCTGCCCGCCAGGTGCGTGCATGGGTCAGTATCTGCTGGATGACGGCACTCTTGGCATCGGCGTAGTGGTTCATGTCGCTCCAGGTGTTCGCCGCGAGCATCCGCTTCGTGGATTCGTAGAGTGCACGGTCTGCAGCGCTGACCCGGAGCCAGTCGCGGAGGTCGAGGTAGTCGATCTGCTCAGCGGTCTCTGGCGGAAGGACGTGCACATGGAAGTCCAACTCCGCCGTGCGGAGCATCCGGTGGCCGTGTTCTCGGACACGGAGCCGCAACCCGATGGATTCCAATGGCACAAGGTAGGACTCTTCGTCGTCAATGTCGGCCACGACAAGCAACATGTCGATCACCGGTTTCGCAGCCAGGCCAGAGACTGAGGTCGAACCAATGTGTTCGACCGACAGCGCAGCTGGGCCCAAGGAGTCCTGGATCTTGCGCGCCATGGAAGCTGCCTTCGAAGGCCAAGTGTCGTTGTAATCGACGATGACGATCGCCCGTTGCTCACGACCACCGATCAGGATGGTGTCGAGTTCCGTGTCTCTTGCCTGGTCCATCCAGAGAGTCTGGCACGACAGGCTCGGCCGTCCAGGCCTGACGGAAGTCCCTCAGCAGCGGAACCGTGACCGCGTCACGCAGTCACCAGGTGAAACGTCGCTATGTCCACGACGGTTTATCCCTCAGACGGTGAGATCTGCCCAAACGAAGTTTGTGGTCTCGCCCGATCCCCAATCTTGACGAGGAATCGCTTAGGCGGCTGATGCCAACGGGCGCGCGCCGGTCACGGGCCAGCCCTCGCGGTAGTGAGCTTCCTTGATGACCCTGAGCGACGCAAAGTCTTACGCATCGCGATGTTGTCTTCGCGGGTCTGCCCCTCGAATCGATTGCCATCGCTTGAATACATCGGCGGTGAGGGCCTGCAGAATGGGCGCGCCCAACCCGCGGCCCCGAGCGTTCGCGGATAGCCGCAGGTCGAACAAGGGTGCGTCGTCGAGGAGGTCTTCGAGGATCACGAGGCCTACGCGCCCTTCGGATTCCGACTGGACCCAGAAGCTCGCGTGATCGGGGCCGCCACATGCTCCCTCGGAGGTCTTTCGCTCGAGATCCGTGCGGGACGGTCTGGCGTTCACGTGGAAGGGGAACTCGTCAGACATCATGAACTGCATCAGTGCAGCGTGGTCAGCTGGCAGGTCGAGCGCGGTAAACGTGATGTCCAGGCTGCTGTCTCCTCAGTGATCGCGTGAGAGGGTACCGTTTGGGCTGAATCGAGCCCGTTCAAGCTGGGCCCGATGTCGTCAATGACTCGATCTACCCATTCGAACCGATCGAGCTGTTGATCTGGAGGGGAAAGAACCAGACGACAGCGGTCGACTCCTCCGTTTCGAGGACTGGCAGTTCCTCGGCAAGGCGGCAGAGGTAGGCGGTCGTAAGGTAGCTCACGACGTCACCGTTCGGATACTCGTTCGTCAAGTCGACCGGCGTAACCTTCGATTCTGCATCTGGCGTCGTGACCAACAATCGATCCGCGATAAACAAAAGCGAACCTTGGGGAGCAGCCCGGGGCCACTCCGCCCACAGCTACGTCGGGAGACAGGCCCCAGCTTTTTGCCGTGTAGGAGCTTCGGATGTCCCGTGAGAGGTCGCTCAGTCGTAATTCGTTCAGGGCCGCTGTGAGATCGGTAATCTGCATACCTGATCGGTATTGGACCCGGCATTTGGATACTCGCTAATTAATTGCATCCTCCGTGCCTGCAGAGGCAAGAACCGCTCTCGGCCTGCAACTTACCGTCCTCGTGACGGGAGAAATCGATGAACCCGAGTACCTTTGAGGAGCGGCTGAATGGTTCGGCGGCGTGCTCGGGGGAGGACACGTGGTGGTGGATCCGGTCGCTGCAAACGAGGCAAAGCTCAGCATTGAAATGACTGATGGCGGGCTTCTCCATCTGCGCTGGCTGCCCGGGGTCCACGTTCAGGTCGAGGACGCTCGGGCAGCGATGGCGAAAGTCAACGAGGTCTGCCAGCAGGAAGAGCATCCCATGCTCGTCGATATGGCAGCAGTCGGTTCGGTTAGCCGTGAGGCCAGGGCTGTTTGGTCCATTCCTTGCAGCGCCTCACGCATTGCTCTGTTAGGCGAATCGCCTGTAGATCGGGTCCTGGCGAACTTCTTCCTCGGTGTGCACGTCCCGCCTTGTCCGACTCAATTTTTTACATCGCGCAGCGAGGCCTTGGCCTGGCTTAGTGCCCGTGCGTGAGCGCCGGGAAGTGCTGCCTGCCGAGATGAGGGCCACACCGGGCGTCTGTCCTTCGAGCGGGGAACCGCCGGTGGCGGTTCCCGACACGTTCCGGCCAACCGGCAGGGTTACTGACCGCCCGTCGGGCTGGCAGGCGCCTTCGGGTGGGTACTCCTCTTGGCGGAGTATCGATAGTGGGCCCACATCCGAGGTTGCTGGTGACCGCAGGATTCAGGACGTGACAGATCGATTCAGGGCGACCCCGGGGCAGTTGCCAGTTCTTCAGCCGGGGTCTGCAAAGGGCCAGACTTCCCGTCGTGGATTGCACCTTTGGACGTCATGAGCTCGGGAAAGGCCGCTGAGGACCCGCGCCTGCAGCAGTTGGTGGAGGGCATTGTCCGGTTGGCTGCCGGTGAGCTGGACACACGCATGAAAACTTCGGAACGTAGGGATGACATCGATGCTGTCATCACGGGTGTCAACCTGCTCGCGGAGGAACTTGACCATATTTATTCGGATCTGGAACGGCGGGTTGCCGACCGTACGGCCATGTTAGGGCGAGCGCAGGCTGAGCTGGAACAGATGGCCAAGACGGATGCCTTAACAGGCCTTGCGAATAGGACCCTGCTCAACGAGCGGATCCAGGAGGCAATCCTGGCCAGTGCGGACAGCGGGAAAGCCCCGGCCGTGCTGGTGCTGGATCTGGATTCTTTCAAGGCCATAAATGACACTCTGGGCCATGGTGCCGGTGACGCCGTGTTGGTCGAGGTTGCCAAGCGTCTCCGGTCCGCCGTCAGGGCTGCCGATACAGTGGCCCGTCTGGGTGGGGATGAATTTGCCATCGTCATCACTGAGGCCACGGAAGAAGAGATCCTGCAAATTGCACACCGGGCATCCGAGCAACTGCAGGACAGTGTGCGTGTCGGAACCGAAACGGTCTGGGCAATGGCCAGCATCGGGGTTTGCATCGGCACGCCGGGGTATCCGGCCGAGGCGCTGATGCGCGATGCTGACATCGCCATGTATCAGGCGAAGGAGCAGGGTCGCAACAACGTCCAGCTCTTCCACCCCGATATGCTCGAGGCTGTCCGGGAACGCTCACGCATAACCGCCGAACTGCGTAGCGCTGTTGCCGGCGGCGAACTGGCACTGCGGTACCAGCCGGTGGTCGAATTGGCCTCCGGCAGGGTCATAGGCATCGAAGCCCTCCTTCGGTGGCATCATCCCGTGCGCGGAATTATTATGCCGGACAGCTTCATCCGCATCGCGGAAGAAACCGGCCTGATCCTAGAGCTGGGGCGGTGGGTGCTGCATGAAGGAGTCGCCCAGATGAGACGCTGGAGCGAAACCGCACCTGACCTGACGGACTTCCGTCTGCACATCAATCTTTCCGCTGCCGAACTGCTTCGCAGCGATCTGCTGGAGGACATCAGGGATACGCTGGACCGGCATCACGTGCCTCCGCGGCGTTTGGTTTTGGAGATCACCGAGACCGTGTTGATGTCCAGGGGAACGGCGGAAGAACAGGTCTTCAGCGGGCTGCGGGACATGGGCGTGGGGCTGCAAATTGACGACTTCGGTACCGGCTATTCGTCCATCAGCTATCTCCGGTCGCTTCCCGCGGACACGGTGAAGGTCGACCAATCCCTGATTCAGGACATGGGCTCGGACCCGCAGCAGCTGAAATTCATTGCTGCCATTCTTCAGCTGATTTCCTCTGCGGGACTGAAAGCGATCGTGGAAGGCATCGAAACCGCCGAGCAGGCGATCCAGTTGCAGGCCATGGGTTGCCTTTACGGGCAAGGCTATTACTACAGTCACCCGCTGCCGCCCGCGAAGGTACTGGATCGGCTCCGGGGTCTCGCGCAGCGTCGGTAGAGTTAGGGCATGTCAAAGCTTTGGGAACAGATGCTGCTTGTCCCAACAGTAGTACGCCTCACTTCCCGGGTGCCGAGAGACCCGGCGGCCGCGTGGGATGGGTACTGGCGCGGAATCCACACCACCGGCCGTTCCGGAGACGTGCTGTGGGACTCCGGATCCCGGACCGAGCATGCGCAGTACTCCGACGCCGTCGTAGCCCACTTTGATCCGGCTCTTCCGGTGATTGACGTTGGGTGTGGCAACGGCACCTACACCCGCTGGCTTGCTGGTCTTTTTCCAAGCGTTCTCGGCATCGATGTTTCAACCGGCGCGGTCGAGTTGGCGAGGAGGGAAACTGAAGGCGTCCAGAACGCCGACTTCATGGTCATGGATGCTGCGGAAGTAGGTGCGGGAGAGCACCTGTTGGAGTGGATGGGGCCTGCCAACGTTTTTGTCCGCGGAGTTTTTCACGTCCTGAAACCCGACAAGCAGTCCAGCTTGGCTGCCAACCTGCGAACCGTCATCGGGCGCAGCGGCCGGGTGTTACTCGCCGAAACCAACTTCCAAGGAAACAGCCTCGCCTACCTGCAGCAGCTGGGCGCCACGCCGCGAAGCATACCCCGGCAGTTGCAGAGCGCCCTGGAAAACCTGCCCCGCCCCGGGCGTTTCGGCGCCCAGGAACGGCACCGCACATTTTCGGATTCGGACTGGCAGTTGATCGCGGACGGGCCGGTGAACATCGAAGTGGTCCTGATGAAATCCACCGGTCTTTCGCAGCAGATTCCGGGATATTTCGCTCTTCTAGCCGGCAAATAGATCTAGCGAACGTCCGCCCTGAGCGTCAAACGGTGGACTTGCTCTGAGGTACTGGCGAAGCGAATCGCGGTCCGCCTCGCCATAGCCAACGATCTCGACTGTGACGGAGTCAAAGGTAAAGCTCAGTGCGCGCAGGGGGGTTCTGCGACGTGATGTAGAACAACCCTGGCCACGCGAGGCCGCCGATCGGCGGCCCATCAGGATCGGGGTTAGCGAGAGTGACGCCAAACTCGGCGGCTAAGTCACGGCCGACATGGAACGGGAGCCCGACAGTATCCGGCACAGTCACACGATCCGCCAACAGCTCATCCACAGCAACAAGCTACTCGCCGCCCGCCACGAAAACACCCCGCACCAGATCCGCGACCGTTGCATCGGTGGAACCGTCGCCGGGACGTGGGTACGTGGGGACGGTTCAGCTGGTGGGCTGTCCTGCTCGCCAGTTGCGTGCATGGGCCAGTATCTGCTGGATGATCGCACTCTTGGCGTCGGCGTAGTGGTTCATATCGCTCCATGTGTTCGCCGCGAGCATCCGCTTCGTGGATTCGTAGAGTGCACGGTCAGCCGCGCTGACCCGGAGCCAGTCGCGGAGGTCGAGGTAGTCGATCTGCTCAGTGGTCTCTGGCGGAAGAACGTGTATGTGGAAGTCCAACTCCGCCGTGCGGAGCATCCGGTGGCCGTATTCTCGGACACGGATATCCGCCGTTCTTGGCCTACTTTTCAACCGTCGCTGACAGCCGTAACTGCGTTAAGCAAGTGTCTCGCCCTTTGTGACCTGGGCTTGTGATCCGCCAAAGGAAGGCCCGTTCTCCGGTCGAGTCGAGAACGGGCCCAGGCCAGGGGGAGGTTGTGAGCACTGCGCCGCAACGGGGTGCTGACTGTTTGTAAGCCGGACTCTCACGGGCTCTGTGCTGAGCCTCTTCGTCGTGAACCACGACGCCGCAACCGTGGCGGTGCTATTTTTACTTCTTTCGCGACGGGAAAAGACCAAAACATGACTCCAGCGCCCAAAGCGAATGCCACGCCAAGGGCGATCGCAAGATCCATAACTTGTCCCCCATATGGTTGTGATCGAGAGCCTACCGGGGGTGGATCCCCCTAACGACGAGCTACCGCGCAATCAAACCCGTCGCCGCTTCAGCGGCCGCTTTCTCTTCGGCTAGCCAGTCGAATCCCAACGGCAGCAAGTCGGTGATTGACACATTTCGGACCCCCATCGGTGTGGGGACAATAACCCGAATGTTGGGGTGGTAATCGGCAAGGACTTGGCGATCGCGGCCGCATGGGGCTTTCACACCGCGACCGCTGTCGCCCACGGCCACAATCGCCGTTAGCTCGCGCGCCCCAGATGTTCGTGCCGTTCCCAGCGCGACGAGCTCAGCGCAGGGCCCACCCGTGAAGTGATAGACATTGACTCCCACGTGGATACGCCCCGCAGCATCCCGAACAGCAGCTCCGACTGTGTGCACCCCACCTTCAACGTCCGCGTTGGCATCAATAGCCTCCTCCGCTTTCGCAATGAGTTCCCGGTCTTCATCGGTGAGTTGGCGCATATCCATGTTGTTGAGCGTATTGCGCGTGCAAGCTCTGTGCGCGGAACGAACCCCTGTGGATCGCTGGAGCGATTCCGTCTTCTACAAGGGCGAGACCTGCGAGACTCACCACATGACAACTCCGACAAGTGCTCAGATACGACGTGCTGTGTCTCCGGTGCTCATCGGGTTCGTGGGGATGATCGTCGTTCCACTCTGTATTGTGCTCGCGACCACCTCTTGGGATGCACCAGACGGAGCAGATTTCGTACGGATGGCCTTCGGTATCGTAATCGCCACCACCTTGGCGACGGTGGCGGCGTGGTGGCTGGCGTTTAACCGGATGAAAGCGGGTCGTAGTGACCGCTACTGGTTCTGGGGTGTTGCTGGGATCGTCACTCTCTCCTCGGTCGGCAGCATCTTCAGTGTGGCTGAGAATCTGCTGGCGCAACTCACCCATCTATAGAGCGCCAATCCGCCACACGGCAAGTAGCGCTAAGCGAGCTCTGGGCGCCACCGTCCTGGTCCTCGGACCAAGGGAACTGTCAGCTGTAGTTCGCGGTGACCGTCCGCGCGCGACCGTCGAGGCGAATTCGCCCGCCGTACGGCAGGATCCACTGTGGGCGGGTGTGACCGAAGGGCACACCGACGCAGACCACGGCCTCCGGGTTGTAGCGCGTGATCTCGCTGATAACCGCATTACGTTGAGCGGCGCGACGGCGCGCACGCTCTTCCGCGGTAGGGAGAACCTCAGGGCTGCTGACGGGAGGTCGCGCAACGATGAGACCGTCCACTGCATTGAGGATGCCCCGCTCTCCGAGGGAGCGTATCCATCGCTGCACCCACACGGCTGGTGGTAATTCTTCGCTGGACTCGAGGATCAGGATTGTCCCTGCCAGATCTGCCAGTGGCGGCAGACGGTCAGCCATCGCCATCTGGTCGACAACTTCAATGCAACCGCCCCAGGTGCGACCGTTGACCTCGCGTTCCGGCCCGGCCCAGGTCCACGGTTCTGTGGGTTCTCTGTCGCCGAACTCGGTCAGGGCTCGCGGGGACAGCCAATCGTGTCCGAAGTCCTCCGACTCTCCTGGCTCGAAAATGTTCAGTTCTCCGCCGGTGAACAGTGCCGCCCTGAGCGAAGCGAGGTGGACGTCGTCGATCTGCGGTCCGGGCCCGAGGTGCACCTGCGTCGACCCGCCGTAGAAGCCGACTATTCCGAGTGACCAGAGCCAGTTCAGGATATGGGTGTTGTCGCTGTAGCCAAGGAAGATCTTGGGGTTTGCTGCGGCAAGTTTCGCATCAAGGTGAGGGATTACGGTGATTTGATCATCGCCACCAATGGTCGAGAGGATCGCACGGATCGTGGGGTCACCAAACGCCGCATTGATGTCAGCAGCACGACCCTCGGGTGTGGCGCCCAGTCGGCGGGTGGTGGCATACTCCACGGGGACAAGTCCAGCTGCCGTGATGAGTCGGCGCATCGCCTGCTCGTGGACCGCTGGCGCGAATCCGGGAGCAGCGAACGAAGGCGAAAGAATAGCGACCCGATCGCCTGGAATCAGTTTGGGCGCGGATGACAGCGCGTGATGCTCAACCATTGCCTCATCTAATCAGCACGAAAATCGAATCGGTCGCGGACACACGCGCGTACGTGATCTCGGTGCCGAAGGCAGACCGTCGCGCATTTGTCCAACAGGCCGTCGGACAAATGCTCCACAAGCTGAAGTTTGTGACACTGGAAGCTGAAGGTCGAATGCCTGCCTGCCTGCCTTCTGCACTGCGCCCAGCAGATAATCCCGCAGCAGTGAGCCACGATCGCTCCGGCAAACTCGTTTTCTTCCGGGGCGCGACACAACGGTCGCACTGACCGCCGCGGGGTCCGAAACCAGATGGGACGATTCCGAACCGGTCCCGTCATCCGCTCTCGCAGGCGTGGATCAGCCCGGGAACGCCGCGTCGTAGACCGCGCGGAGCTCGGCACTGTCGGCCCCGGTGACGCCGCAGCCGGTGATCGTTCCATCGACTGCACCGACGAGGTAGCTCTGGCCGACCTCGAAGGGCACGCCCGAGAAATCGGAGGTGATCGCGTCGACCTGCGTTACCTCCACACGGTCGGCGACGTTGCCAGCGAAGCGCTCCGTGACCTCTAGAAGAACGGTGTCGCCCTGGATCTGCAGCACCGTCGCGGCGAAGGCCTGCTCCTGCGCCGCGACGGTCGCCGGCTCAAGTCTGAGGCAGCTGCCGCTCGCGAGGCCTCCGCCCAGGGGAGGCTGGAGCGCCTCGACGGTGGGTTCCGGGCCGCCGACGACGAGGGGCACGACGATTGCGGCGGCGATGGCGAGGCCGGCGGCGACGCCGACCACCGGCATCCACCGCCGGAAGGCGCGTCGCGGCGCCGTAGGGGTGACGGTCGTGGTGTCAGGGGATTGGTCGGTCATGATCTGCTCCATTCTGTGGTCGAGCCATGTCGGCGAGGCAGGGGGTAGCGTGCGGGCCGGATCGGCGGCGCGCAGCTGATCGCGCAGCGCACGGTCATCGTCGTGCATCGTCGCTCCCTTCGTCGTACCGTACATGTCCGGTCGGGTCGCCGGATTTCAGTAACTCCTGCTTGAGGCGCGCCTTCGCACGGTGCAGGCGGATCGCCGCTGCGTTCGCGCTGATGCCGAGCACGACGGCAATCTGCGGGCTCGTCAACTCGTCCCACGCCCACAGCCGCAGGATTTCGGCCTCGTTTCGACGCAGGCCGGCGAGGGCGGTGGTCACGCGGGCCGCCTCGGCGGCGCCATCGACGGTGGCTGCTGCGGGGTTCTCGTCCGCAGCGGATGGCGGCGGGTCGACGGCAATGATGCGGCCGACGAGACGGATGCGCCGGCGCTCGGCGCGTTGAGCGTTGCTGAGGCACTGTCGAGCGACGACGATCGCCCAGGGGAGTGGGTCGTCGGGCACCTCGTCGAGGCGGCGCCAGCACACCAGCAGGGTGTCGCCGATCACGTCGTCGGCCGTCGCGGCGTCGGTGCGGCGGTGCAGGTAGCGGCGCACAGGGTCGACGACGAGCACGACGAGGTTACGCATCCGCTTCTCGCGATCGGTGTCGGTCACAACTCTCATACTGAGGGATGTCCGGCAGGGGCGCGGGGATTTCAGGCGTGGTGCTTTCGCACTGCAGGAGATCGGCGATGAGCGTAGGCCGGCTGCAGCGAGAAGATAATTCGGGAAGGCGGCTCTGTCACGAGAGTGGTCACGCCACATGTTCGGTGTGGCGTTTTTCTCTGCCGTTTTCTAGGAGTTCCCATGTCCGCACGACCCTGGCTCGTCACCTCAGCTCTCACGGTGGCCGCCATCACCCTTGTCGGCTGCGCCCAGCCCGCGACGGAGTCGAGCAAGCCACCGGTGGCGGAGCCGGTGCACTGGTCGTACGACGGCGCGAGCGGCCCGGCATCGTGGGCGGAGCTGGACCCCGGCTTCGCGGCCTGCGGCGTGGGCACCGCCCAGTCCCCGATCGACCTGCCCGCGACCGTGCCCGCACCGAGCTCGGTCATCCAGCTGAGCGCGGAGGACGCGGAGGCCGATGTGTTTGACACCGGGCACGCGGTGGAGTTCGAGGCCGACGGCGAGGGCGAGACCCTGACTTTCGCCGGCGACGAGTACAGTCTGCAGCAGATGCACGCCCACGTGCCATCGGAGCACACCGTGAACGGCCAGCCGGCGGCGGCCGAGCTGCACCTGGTGCACGCGGATGCGGCTGGCAAGCCACTGGTGCTGGGCATCCTCGTAACCGAGGGGCAGACATCCGATGCCCTGGCGCCGTTCATCGACGCGGCCACGCATCTGGCTGACGACGAGGACGTGACAATGGATATCGCGGCCGTGCTGCCGCGGTCGCTGGAGCACTACGAGTACTCGGGAAGCCTGACCACGCCGCCGTGCACCGAGGATGTGCAGTGGGTCGTGATGAGCACGTCCATCTCGATGTCGGCGGAGCAGATCGGCATTCTCGAGGGCGCACATAGTCATAACGCCCGGCCGACGCAGCCGCTGGGGGGCCGGGATGTGGTTGGCGGATCCGCGGAGCTCGGGTTCGAGGGGTAGCGGTCGGGTCGCGCCGTGCCGGCGCGCCGGGGTTTCCGGACCCGCCCCAATGTGCCGGGGCCCCGAACTCACAAGATGCGTTTGTGAGCAGGATGCAGTTCGCCAGCGGCATGGCTGCGCCGACAGGCTTGGCGGCCGACGACAAAATCGGGAGGAACGCACACTGCTAGGTTTGCGTCATGGACGAAATTTCAGTCCGCGACGAAATCGCAGCCTTCGTCGCCGAGCGTGATTGGGCGCAGTTCCACAGTCCCGAGAACCTGGCGAAGAGCATCGCCATCGAAGCCGGTGAACTACTCGAGTGCTATCAGTGGAACGCGGATGCCGACGCCGCCCGGGTACACGATGAGCTGGCGGACGTGCTTACCTATTGCATCCTGCTGGCCGACCGCCTCGGAGTCGATCCGAACCAGATCGTTCTCGACAAGCTGGCCAAAACCCGCGAGAAGTATCCAGTCGACAAAGCCCGGGGGCGCAGCGTCAAATATGACGCACTTTGAGATCGAGCGGCTCGACTTCACGAAAGAAGCGGTCCGGGCCTGGGCGCCGCGCGACCACCGCAACACGAACTGGCCGGTCGTGTACGTTCTGGACGATGCCAAAGCCGGCGGCAAGCCCGCGGTCAGGGGCGGGCTCAACGACGTCTACGTGGGGGAGTCGCGCAACGCGGCCGGGCGCATGCGCCAGCACTTTGAATCGTCCGAGAAGCAGCACCTGAGCACGGTCCGGGTCATCGTTGACGCCACGTTCAACAAATCGGTGTGCCTTGACCTGGAGTCCTACCTGATTCGGATGCTTGCCGGCGACGGTTTCTATCGCGTTCTGAACCGCAACGACGGAATCACCGAGGCGGACTACTACGACCGCGGTCGGTACCGCGAGACCTTCCGGGAGGTGTTCGACGAACTCCGGCGAGACGGAGTCTTCACTCGGAGCATTCCGGAGATCGAAAACAGCGACCTCTTCAAGCTGTCACCGTTCAAGGCGCTCTCGCAGGACCAGGCCGTCGCCGTCGACGGCATCCTCGAGGGGCTCTTCGAAGATCTGGAGGCCGGCCTTGACAGCACGATCGTCGTGCAGGGTGACCCGGGCACTGGCAAAACCGTGGTCGCCATCTACCTGCTCAAGCTGCTCGTCGACATTGCGGCCTTGACGCCCGGCGTTGACGTGGACAGCGACTCCCTGTTCTCCGAATTCTTCTTGCCGGGCTATCGGGAGCTTCTCACCGACATCCGGATCGGCCTGGTGGTGCCGCAGCAGTCGCTGCGTGAGTCGATCAAGAAGGTGTTCCGCAAGACGCCGGGGCTTCGGCCGGAGATGGTCATGACCGCGTTCGAGGTCGGATTCGCCGAGGAAGACTTCGACCTGCTCATCGTCGACGAATCCCACCGGCTGAACCAACGAGCCAATCAACCCTCTGGTGTCCAAAACAGGAACTTCAGCCTCATCACCCAGAAGCTCTTCGGGAGCGACGACAAGACGAAGACCCAGCTCGATTGGATCACCGCGAAGAGTAAGCATCAGATTTTCCTGCTGGACGCGGCGCAAAGTGTGCGCCCGGCCGATGTGCCGGCAGAACTGCTGAACAGCCTCGTTCTCGAAGCGCGCCTCACGAAACGTCACTATCCGCTGATGTCGCAAATGCGAGTGCAGGCGGGTTCGGACTATGTCGGCTACGTCAGGCGCATTCTCGACGCGACGACCGCGATCAGCAGGCCGCAAGCCGTGGCTCCCGAGGTTTTCGAGGGCTACGACTTTCGGCTGTTCGACAGCCTTGTGGAGATGCGCGCGGAGATCCGTCGCAGGGATGCCGAGGTCGGCCTCTCACGCTTGCTCGCCGGCTACGCGTGGGCCTGGAAGACCAAGACCGACAAGACCGCGTTTGACATTGAGGTCGGCGACTGTCAGTTGCGCTGGAACAGCACGCAGACCGACTGGATTGCCTCACCGAAGTCCGTGGACGAAGTGGGCTCGATCCATACCGTGCAGGGGTATGACCTCAATTACGCCGGCGTGATCATCGGCCCGGACCTTTGCTACGACGCCAGGGTGAGCAAGCTGGTCATCGATCGGGGCTCGTACTTCGAGAAGAAGGGCAAGGAGAACAACGACGTCCTCGGCAAGAAGTACACCGACGACGACCTTCTGCGGTTCATTACCAACATCTATGCGGTTCTTCTGACCCGTGGTATCCGGGGGACTTACGTCTACGTCTGCGATCCAGCACTTCGCGCCTATCTGCGGGGATTCATACCGAGCGTTGTGTAACTGGAACTTGCTGGTTCCCCGTTCTGGGGTGTTCGCCTGCTGATCGGCCAATCCCTGCCTCCAGTACGTTTCAAATAGGCGTGTCTGCACTCTCGTCGAGCGCTTTGAAATGGGGGATCAGATGATGAAACTTGGCAAGAAGAAACCGGAGCCGGCCAAGACCCTTATCGACGGGCCGTCGACCGCCGAAAAGAAGGGGGCCAAGCCGAACCTCAGTACCTGGATCCTCGGCGGGTTGGTCGCTTTCTTCGCTCTGATGTACGCCATCCTCGGTGGATTCCCCGCAATTCTCGTCATCCTGGGAATGGCTGCCCTCGTGACGGGTGTGTACGCGATCTCTGGTCGCCGACCGTGGGCATCCGTATCAGCCCGCAAGACAACTGCGATCGCGGTGGCTGCCAGCCTGATCCTCTTCATCTCAGGTGGGGTCGCTGCTGCGGCGCCCGGCGCAGTTGATAATGCTGTTTCCGAGCAGCCCACGGCTAGCGCGATACCGAGTGCAACCCCAAGCCCAACCCCTACCCCGACCAGATCACCGGGAACGGAATTCTCCGAAGAAGCACCGGTTGACCCCTCGATCGTCTCCGCTCCGATTGAGGTCGCATCAGTCGTCACCGCTGACACCAGCTCCACCGACACCACGGCGCTCGCGCTCCTCGCAACCATCCCCGTCAAAGGCAAGGCAGCGAAGACCGGCTACGAGCGCACCGGCATGTTCGGCTCCGCCTGGATCGACGTGGACCGCAACGGATGTGACACCCGTAACGACATCCTCGCTCGAGACTTGAGCCCTACGACCAAGTCGGGGACCTGTCGAGTGATGACCGGTTACTTCGTCTCGCCGTACACCGCCACGCCAATCGCCTTCGTTCGGGGTCAGGACACGTCAGCGTTGGTCCAGATCGACCATGTAGTCGCTCTCTCGAATGCGTGGCAGACGGGCGCTCAGCAGCTCACTCAGGCTCAGCGCGTTTCTCTGGCGAACGATCCCATGAATCTCCTCGCCGTCGATGGTCGCTCCAACGCGCAAAAGGGCGATGGCGATACCGCCACCTGGTTGCCGTCGAACAAAGCAATCCGCTGTGGCTACGTCGCACGTCAGGTGTCCGTCAAAGCAACGTATGGTCTGTGGGTCACTCAGGCTGAGCACGACGCTATGACCAGCATCCTCGGCTCCTGCAATGGTGAGATGGCACTGACCTCCTCGTTCACGCCGGCACCAGCTCCGGTTGTTATTGCCCCGCCGGCACCGGCTCCGGCACCGGCTCCTGCTCCAGCACCCGCTCCGGCTCCTGCACCCGCTCCGGCTCCTGCACCTGCACCTGCACCTGCACCTGCACCTGTCGGGGTCACCTACGCGAACTGCGACGCTGTGCGCGCTGCGGGAGCGGCACCGCTGTACGCGGGAGAACCGGGTTACGCACCCAAACTCGACCGCGACGGTGACGGCATCGGCTGCGATACCTGAAGAATCACTGACTTCTGTCGAAACGGCTCTGGTGACTGAAGTCGCGCATTGGGCTGGAGCCGATCTGAAGAAGCCAGAGGGCGGGGCACGTCCGTGTTAGCGGCTGACCAGGTGAGTGGGCGGCAGTTCCCTGAACGCAACGTTCTGGTCAATGTCAAGCGTCAACGCGTCATCCCGAAACTCGAGCGTGTACGTGCGCGTGAACGGCGTGCCCACGTCGTGCGCCCGCACGACCAGAGTGCCGGGGGAGACCCACGCGCCGCTCGCCAGAACCTGGGCATCCGCGGACGCCAACCACTCGCCGTACCCGAAGGCCAGCGGCGTGCTCACACCGCCACGGATGATCGTGAGCAGACCCGGCTCGAGAGTCGCCGCGGTCACCCCCGGATCGTCGAAGTCGAAGCGGATGCCGGCCACCCGCGCCGCCGTCGGTGACGTGGCGTCGCCGATGACGGTCGGCAGGGTGAGGGACGCCAGCGTCTCGGCGAGACCGGACGACACTTCGGCGAGCGGCTGGTCGCTGAACGCGGGCAGCAGGTGTTCCCAGACGAGGTCGAGGGCGCGCTGCGCGGTGGGGAGCGCAGAGGTCAGCACGATCACGGCATCCGTTTCTGGCAGCACCAGGCAGAACTGGCCGAAGGCACCCTCGGCCCGGTAGCCGGTCGGCCGGTTCAACCAGAACTGGTAGCCGTAGCCCTGGCGGCCGTCGAAGTCGTGGTCGGTGCCCGACGTGTCCACCTGCGCCGAGGTGGCCTCGTCGATCCACTTTGCCGGAACGAGTTGCGTGCCGTTCCACTCGCCGCGTTGCAGCAGCAGCTGGCCGAAGGTCGCGAGCTGCTCGGTCGTGAGGGCGAGCCCCCAGCCGCCGGCATCGATTCCGCGCGGGCAGCTCTCCCAGGTGGCGCCGACGATGCCGAGCGGCTCGAACAGTCGAGGGGTGAGGTAGTCGAGCAAGCGCTCTCCGGTGAGCCGCTGTAGGATCGCCGAAAGCAGGTAGCTCGCGCCACTGTTATAGACGTAGTGGGTGCCCGGCGCGAACTCGAGGGGCTGGGCCAGGATGGTGCGCGCCCAGTTGTCGCCGTGCGAGTCGTCGGCGAGCGACACCGTGTCGGTCGGATGCCCCGTGGTCATGGTGAGCAGGTGGCGCACGTTCAGCGCCCCCAGATGGGGGTCGATCTGGGCGGGCAGGTCCTCGGGGAGCAGGTCGACGACGAGGCCGTCGAGCGTGAGCAGTCCCTCACGGATTGCCAGCCCGACGGCGGTTGAGGTGAAGCTCTTGCTCACCGAGAACATGAGGTGCGGATGTTGCGCCGCGAAGGGATACCACCAGACCTCAGCGATGACGCGGCCGTGTCGAACGACCATCAGGCTGTGCAGGCTCTCGAGCAGTTGCTCCGCCGCGGCGACGAAATCGAGAATGGCGGTGGAGGAGATTCCCTCGGCTTCGGGGGTGCTGCGGGGGAGCGGGGTCATGGTCCAATTCTGCAGGATGCGATGTGTTTGGCTCAATCCGGCAGCCGCACAGTCCCTAACTGGGGTATGTACAGTCCGGACCCCTATTGACAGGATCTTCAAGATCTCGCCACCGACACCTAGCGGTGGCATGGTCTTGCTCGGAGGAACTTGCACCTTCGAGAAACCCGACTAGCTAAAGGCCCCTGTCTTGATTCCTGTCAAATTTCGTGTTGGTGCGATCACTGCCCTGAGCGCCATTATTCTCGCTGTGTGCGTTTCACCTGCTTCTGCCGCCACTAACTCGCTAACGATCACCCCCACCGAGTGGAACGTCGTCGGGTTGGACAGCAACAGTGTCACGTCAGGGCCCAACCAGTTTTCGGTTGGTGCCGAGGTATGCAACGTAACCGGCACGGCAGTTACCGGTGTTGACGTGGCATGGAATTGGACGACTGCCAATACCTACATCAATCTCGACAGCACTTCGACAAAGAGTGTTCCCTCTATCGCTGCGAATTCGTGCACCAAGCTGTGGTGGACGGTCGAGATCACACGCAATGCGGCGGCCTACAACGCCAAACGTGGCTTCACGATTTCGGCTGCGGCCCCGGGAGTCACGACAGTGAGCACCCCGACGACACGCGAGATTTACGTAGAGAAGCTCGTCTCTCAAAACCGCAATGCAGTGACCTCCGTGACGGGACCGACAAATGTTGTTGTTGGTCAGACAGTCAGCTACTCGCTGACGGGAAAGACTGCCACGCAGGGTTACGAGCAACTGTCCGCTGGGCCCTCGCTTGACGGCACCATTTTTGAAATCCTGTCCGTGATTGGCACCTATACGCAGCCAGAAACAGGTGCCGGCGGGCCGCCGACCGCCGGTTTCTACGCTGACGCGTGCACATGGGACCCGGTTACGACAAGTGGGTCCTATCGGTCCTGTCTAAGGACGGGCAAGGCAGGCGGCAACTCGATTGTGGTCACGGTTACGGCCTTGGTAAAAGCTCCAGGTACCGGTCTCGTCAATGCAAACATTTACGACTATTCGGGCTCCTCATACCACTACAACTCCGATCTCGGCACGTATACCAAGTCCGTCACCGCCACGAACCCGGTGGTTCCGTCTTCGCCGGTGGCTGTTGATGATGGGCCGTTTGCGGTGACTTCTGGGGTGGCCCGGACGGTTGATGTTCCGGCGAATGACACGGATGTTGATGGCGACCTGGATCTCACCTCCGTCGTGGTGACGACGCCGTCCGCTCACGGCCCGACGTCGGTCAACGCGACCACGGGTGTTGTCACGTACACGCCGTCGGGGTCGTATGTTGGCTCGGACTCGTTCGAGTACCGCATTTGTGATGGGCGATCGGTGTGTGACACCGCCACGGTGACTTTCAACGTCACGGCAGTTCCGGTGGTACCGGTGGTTCCGTCTTCGCCGGTGGCTGTTGATGACAGCTCGCCGGCCGTCTCCGGTGTCACCCTGGTGTTTGATGTCGCGGACAACGATTCGGACGACGACGGAAATCTCGATGTCACGACCGTGTCGGTGACTGTGGCGCCATCACACGGTGCCGTCTCGGTCGACCCTGTTTCTGGTGAGATCAGATACACCGCGGACTCGTTGTACACAGGGACCGATACGTTTACGTATGAGATCTGCGACACCACAGACCGTTGCGACACCGCAATCGTCACAGTCAGGGTTACGGCTCCTCCGGCAACCAGTACGCCACCAGTTGCTGCAGACAACGACGTGACCACGACTACCGGCAAACCAGTAGTCGTCGATGTCCTCGGCAATGACACTGACCGTGATGGTGATCTTGACCCGACTTCGGTCTCGATCGTTGCCGGACCCAGCCACGGCACCGTCGATGTTGACCCTGATGCCGGAGAGGTAACCTATTCGCCCGACTCCAGCTACACCGGCACCGACTCCTTCACCTACAAAGTTTGTGACGTTGACGGCAATTGCGACACCGCCACTGTCACAGTGAAGGTCGGCGTGGTAGCAGGCGTGGTAGTCGGCCCGCCAGTCGATGCTGGTCGATCTCTCGCAGTCACGGGCGCCGACTCTGGCCAACCGATAATTCTTGCGACTCTGCTCTTCCTGACGGGACTTCTCCTCGCCCGCGAACGCCGTCGATCTATCTGAGGAAGCCTGCTTCGAGAAGATCGGTTCACAACGCACTATGCGATAACCCAAGATGAGTGCCGTTTGAGAAATTTGAAGTGGGGCAGGATGGTTTGATGAAGATATTCAACCCTCCCCGGACAAATCTGCAGGCATCCAATGTCATCCTCGGCATGATGAGGATCTCGGACATGGACGATCGAGAGATTCGCGCTCTTGTCGGCACTGCTCGGGATGCCGGCATCAATTTCTTTGATCACGCCGATATCTACGGTGGCGCGCACGGCTGCGAAAAGCGGTTCGGTGACGCGGTCACGTTCACGGACGCAGAGCGTGAGGCGGTCATCATTCAGTCAAAGGTCGGCATCCGTCAAGGCTTTTTCGATTTCTCCAAGGAGCACATCCTCCGCTCGGTCGACGAGTCTCTCGCGGCGCTGAATATCGACTACCTGGACATTTTGCTGCTGCACCGTCCGGACACTCTGGTTGAGCCCGAGGATGTTGCTGCGGCGTTCGACGCGCTGCACGCCGCGGGGAAGGTGCGTAACTTCGGTGTCTCCAACCAGACGCCCGGGGTGATCGAACTGCTCAAGCGTTCGGTCAACCAGCCGCTGGCCTTCAACCAGGTGCAGCTGAGCATCACCCACGCGCCGCTGATCGCGCAGGGAGTCGCAGCCAACATGGCCGGGCTGGAGCAGTCGGTTGTGCGGGACAACGGGCTCCTCGAGTACAGCAGACTGAACGACATCACCCTGCAGGCCTGGTCGCCGTTCCAGAGCGGCAGCTTCGACGGCGTGTTCGTGGGCGACCGGGAGAATTACGGCCCGCTCAATGACGCCCTCGATGACATCGCCGCCGCCCACGGGGTCACGCCGACGGGGATCGCGGTCGCCTGGATCACCAGGCACCCGGCCAACATTCAGGTTGTCCTGGGGACGACCAAGCCCGCGCGAGTCGTGGAATCTGCCGCAGGGTCCGAAATTCCGCTCAGCCGTGAGGAGTGGTACCGCCTCTTCACGACTGCTGAGCACGTCCTCCCGTAAACAGGAGGGCACCCGGGCCTACACTGGCGTGCATGACGAACTCCCCGCGCGTGAGGTTCAGAGGCCGATCGGCGTGAGGGCCGTCGTCTACGACCGGTACGGCCCGCCCGGCGTGCTGCGGATCGAGGACCTGACGGTTCCATCGCCTGGCACGAACCAGGTGCTCGTGGAGGTGGTCGCGACATCCGTCAATCTCTCGGACTGGGAGGGATTGCTGGGGTCACCGTTGTACGCCCGGATCGGGGGACTTCGCGCCCCCAAGCGACGGGTCCTCGGTTCCGATATTGCCGGTCGGGTTGCCGCGGTCGGCGGCGGCGTGACCCGGTTCCGCGTCGGCGATGAGGTGTACGGCGACAACCTTGCCCTGATGGGCGGTTTCGCCGAGTATGCGGTGGTTGCCGACGGGATGCTGGCGCACAAGCCGGAGGAATTGACGTTCGCTCAGGCCTCGACCCTGCCGCAGGCAGGCGCGATTGCGCTTCAGGGCACGGCTCGGGTGCGACCGGGCCAACGGGTCCTGGTCAATGGCGCAGGTGGCGGATCGGGAACGTTCGCGATCCAGCTCGCCGCCCTCGCCGGGGCGCACGTGACCGGCGTCGACAATGCGGGCAAACTCGACTACCTTCGCGAGCTCGGCGCAGACGACGTGGTCGATTATCGCCGCTCAGACTTCACGAGACTCGAACCGTTCGACCTCGTGCTCGATCTCGTGGCCCACCGATCTGTCTTCGCCTACCGGCGGGCGCTAGCTCCGGGCGGCCGCTATTTCTGCGTTGGCGGTGCAGTGCCGACTTTGCTCGGGGTCGGGATGATCGGCGCGGTGCTCGGCCGGCTGACCGGGCGCCGGATGGGTGTCCTCGCCGTCAGGCAGGGACCGGCTCACTTCCTGCCGGCCTCCGAACTGTGTGTCGCCGGCGACCTGCGCATCCGAATCGACCGCACCTTCACGCTCGACGAGGTGCCGCAGGCCCTCGCCTACGTGGGGGAGGGGCGTGCGCTCGGCAAGGTGGTCGTCACCCCGAAGGGGTCGCCCGTTTGAACCGAGACCACACGGATGCTCGCCGAGCCGATACGGTCACGCGCAGGGGAACCATTCCGAGATTGCGTTGGCGGAACGGCGATGCTCCATGAATCGGCGGGTCACTTCAGCGATCGCATCGGCAAGCGGGAAGATGTCTCTCGTTACGAATTGATCGTCGTGGTCGGCGGCCACGGGATGCCAGTAAACGCCGTCGGCGGTGATCGTCACCTCGGGTATGAGCGAGTCAACGGTCAGTTCTATGCCGGTCTCAGCGACTCCGCGGTGGGCGAGTGCGCGGATTACCTGGTCGTCCCGCAGGATACCGAGAGTATCGAGAAAGGCGTGAAACGGCTCGAGTTCGTGCATCTGGTCGGAAGGCAAAGTGGCTGCGACCTTCACTCGGAATCCCTCGTCGTGTGCGATTCGGATGCCCGCGACGGCCCTGGCCCAGGACCCGGAGCCGCGGTGGCTGTCATGTATCTCGGGTGTGGCAGAGTCGAGACTGATCTGCAGCACGAGCTGGGAGCTGTCCATCCGACGCAGGCGCTCGCGCCGCCTGCCGTGAAAAAGCATGCCGTTGGTGAGCAACGTCGTGGGCAGTTTGTTCGTGCAGGCATTGACCAAATCATCGAGGTCATTCAGCAAGAACGGCTCTCCGCCGGTCAGGATGAGCTCCTTGACCTCGGCAGCTGTAGCCTCGTGCGCGATCTGCCGGACTCGATCGATTCCGATTCCTCGCCGCGCTGCCTTCGGAGACGACCGAACGCAGCAGTAGTCGCAAGCCAGATTGCAATCGAAGTTGGTGTACACCCAGATCCGGGATCCTGGGAGCTGACCGGGATCGAGGCCGGCGAGCAGGTCAGGCGAGCGGCCGCGGAGCACGGTGATGGCCGACCCCTCCATGCTGACGATCTCATTCCCAGTCGAAAGGCACCACGCTGCGATGAGTCCCAGGGCGGCGTCCCGATCGCATGTCCCGAAGTCGACAGAAGCCGTACGACCTGTTGCCACCCGGCTCAAGTTCTCGACCAGGTCGAGGAGCAGGCCCGCGCCTACCGGCGGGCTTGCGGTCACCATCGGTCTGATACTTTCTGTTCCCGCACGGCCGCGATGAGCGAGGCATACCCGTCAAGTTTCGGCGACACCCACGCCCGCAGGCCTTCCATCTCAAGGATTCGCTGATGTTCGGGGTTCTCCCAGTCCATCGCGAAAAGGTTTGCCACCCACTCGTCCGACCGGTCGATCGTCAGCGACGGCATGGCGGTGAAGGTGCAGTGGCTGTACTCGGGGGAGATCCAGAAGGACTCGAACGCGCCGGGGAGGAGCTCACCGCGACCGATCGCCTGCCACGTGTTGATGCCGATCGCCGCAGCATCCGCCCGATCTTCGAGCACCGCGCGAAGGGCGTCGAGCTCGCTCCTGCCCGTATCACCGTGTTTCCCGACATCGCTATTGATGCGAGTGAGATCGACATCCGTCTCGCCGATCCCCGCCTCACGCAAGAAATGCACGGGAAGGATGGCGGCTTGCGCTGAATCGCGCGACCCCAGGGCAAGTCGACGTCCACGAAGACTCTCCAGCCCGGTGAAACCACTGCCGGCTCGGGCGACGAACACCGTCTGGAACACGAGGTCCGTATCCCGGGATGCGAGTGCACGGCATGCTCCATCCGTCTGGGCGACGGTGCGCACCCAGGCCAGATTGGTGTTCCAAGCGAGATCGATCGTTCCCGCGATGAGGGAATCCACCAGACTCGCATAGTTGGAGAACAACATGAAGTCGATCGGCGTCGAGGTCTCGGCGAAGTAGTCCCGCATCCCTTCCCAGATGGGTACGACATTGGGAGAGTACGCAACGGAGCCGATGATCAGGGGCGCACTCATGCTGCAGCTCCCGTAGAGGCCGTCTCACGAGTTTGCGCGGGGGGTGCCGCGGCGGTTTTTGGGGCGTCGAAAAGTGGGCGGCCAGTGATCGCCCTGCCGTAGAACTCATAGAGCACATCGGATGTCGGAGCCATCACGTGGCCCGCGCGGGCATCGCGAAAGTACCGATCTATTTGCAGGTGCTCCGAGAACGCCGCACCGCCGCAGACGCGCATCGCGGCATCCGTAATTCGCAGTGCGGCATCGTTCGAGGATGCCTTGCTGCCGAGCACGAATAGGGGAGTATCCTCCTGCGGGTCAGCCACGCGACCGGCGGCCCGATCAAGGTACGCGCTCGCATTCGCGAGATCGATTGACATCTTCGCCAACTGCGCCCGAATTGTCGGTAGCGCTGACAGGCTGTGGTCGAGATGCTCCAGCCGGGTTCCCACCGTATGCCTCACCGCTGCGTCGACGGCCGCACGGCTGAGCCCGATGGACACAGCCGAGTTGCCGAGATTGAACCACGGCAGAACAGAACTCATCATGAGATCGAATCCGCTACCGGCCGTCCCGAGACGGCACCCCTCGGAAGAATCCACGTCGATGGTCATCGGGCTCGAGGAGTTCCCCCGCAATCCCATACCGCTCCACGGCCGGTCGACGCTGACGCCCGGGCTATCTGCCGGGACTGCGAATAGGTCGACGGTGTCGGCATCCGCAGTCCCGGTGGAGATGATGTAGACATCCGCGTGGCCTGCGGAGGTCACCCAACTCTTTTTCGCAGAAATATGTATTCCGTCTGACGTCGAGGTCGCGCGCGACACCGGAGTCCAGAAGTGTGAGCGGGAACCCGCTTCAGAGAAAGCGAGGGAGGCAAGAGAGCGACCGCTGGCGAGATCCTCGAGGAGTGCGGGCATCCCCGTTGGTGGTGCGGCTGCGACGGGCATGGAAGCGCTCACATGCATCAGATAGATCATGGAGGTCGACCCGCACGCTCCCGCAAGCTGGCTGATGATCTCAACGAGCTCGCGTGGCCCCGCACCAAGACCACCAACCTCAGTGGGCAGAGTGAGTCCGAGCAAACCGGACTCGCGCAGGGCCGCCACGGCCTCATGTGGAAAACGCCCGTCGGCATCTACTGCGTGGGCGTGAGTTCGTGCAACGTCGAGCACGGGCTGAACGCGTGAATTCAGGTTCATTGAGGCTTACCTTTCGTCGTAATCGTGGGTGCGAATGGGCGAACGGACAGCGCGGGCGAGCATGAGAAGCGCGATGCCGAGACCACCGGTGACCGCCATGGTGGAGGCGTCGCCGCCCAGCGGCCTGAAAGACGCTGCGAGCCCTGCGAGTTGGACGAGCGCGGCGACGGTCAGCAGAACACCGGCGGCAGTGTAGAGCGCGGGGCGCCGCGTGGTACCGCCGGCGATGGCGAGTGCGCCACTCACAAGTAGAACGACAGCACCGGTTGCCCCGATGTGCACGAAGTCGAATTCGGTCGGAAGCTGGGCGCCGAACACAAAGCCCGCAAACACAAGTGAGGCCAGGCCGAGAAGAACGCTACCGCGGTCGAAGGCGCTCGAGCCGGCTGGTGATCGCCTCATGACAGCCTCATCATCAGTCGGGCTGCGCGCCCTGAGGATTGCACCCACTGCTGGCGAAGGACACCGTCGATTCCATAGCTTCGCCCAGCTGCGGTCGCGAAGATCGCGAGGTGAGCAAGCGCCATGAGATAGTACGACCAGTGCCATTCGTTCGGGGCGAAAAGTACTGAAAGCGTGATTGCAAGGGTCTGGCCGATGCCGACGACAGCCCAGAAACGCGTGGCAAGGCCGATGAGCAGAAAAGCCCCGAGTCCGCCTTCGACGAGGAGGGTGAACCACCCGAAGACCTCGATATTGGGCAGGATGACGGCTTCGACGAGTGAGGAGTAGGGCGGCAGAACAGGATGGGCGACCGCCTGGCTCGCCCAGAAGTACAGCCCGTTCTCCTGTGATCGGCCGAAGTCCGGAGGAATCTTCCAGGCGACATTCTGGATCCACATCAGTGCAACACCAACGCGGAGCACCGCGATCATGACCCCTGTGGCGCGGGGAACGGGGACCGCGACAACCGGCGCATCACTGAGACGGGACATAAGAACCATTCATCTCCAGCATCCAAGCGGCACGGAGAGCAAACCGCAATACCGGGACGATGACTAATCCCAAAAACTTCCCATCGAAAACCCATCATTTGCCCAACCGTGCGTTGCGCTCGGTCTGCTGACCGGAGAGTGAAGAGGGCAGGCAACGGCCGGCGAGGAGCTGCACCGCGTGAGCGGGTCGCGTAGCTCGTCGCCGGCCGCCGGGATCTACCGGCGCTATAAGGCCGAGGTCTGCCCCGCGTGCTTCGCTTCGTCGCGCACCTGGCCGGCAGCGTCGGTGGTCTCGGTCTGCACGGTGCCTGCCGCATCGGTGGCCGTTTCCTTCACGGCCTCTGCTGCGTCGCTGAGCGGCTGCTTGAGGTTCTCGCCGACCTGCTTTGCGGCGTCGGTCACCTCCTGAACGAGAGGCTCAGCTGCTTCAGCAACATTTCCGGCGATTCGCTTCTCTGTGGGGCTCGCCGGAACCAGCGACGACGCCAGCCAGTCGACACCGAAGGCGATCAGGCCGATGGCCAAAGGGGTTCCCTTCGCCTTCTGGGCGGCCTGGTGTGCGAGGCCGGAGGCGTCTTCGCTCACTCCATTAAGGGAATCGCCCGCGTCGGATGCCGAACCCATCAGTTTGTCTTTCACAGAGCCCACGGCTCCCTTCACTTTCTCGGTCTGACGTTGCATGATTTTGTCGGGCGTGACCTTGTCAGCCAAGGCGTCGACGTCGCTGCCGAGTTCGCGGCGGGTCTTTTCGATCTCGGCGCGAAGAATGTCCGGATCGGTGTTCGTGCCGGAAGTGAAATCGGTGCTCATCGGTTTTCCTCATTTCGTTTGAGTGCGTCTGGAATGTGCTTCAGAGAATCGACGGTGCGCGGCGCCGGCATACCCCGCACCCCCGAGCAGTCCCGATCCCTTGCCGGCGCGGGTGGCAGACTGGCGCACTTCCGCCTTGGCCAGAGCAACCTCCTGGCGCATGAGTGTGGACACGTCACGGGTGACCTCACCGAGCAGGTCGCCCAGGGAGGTCTCGGCGGCCTTGCGTTCGGAGGGAGTGTGCAGGTCAGTCATCGGGGCAGCCCACCGAGGCCGGGGGTGGTCGAGGGGAACCCGGCGTTGGAACCGTAGTCGGAGCCAGCGGTGAAATCGGGGTTGGTGGCGGTGTAACCAGGGGTGACCGTAGACTCGGGAGTGGAATCTTCGGCAGAGTCCTTATGCTCCTCGATCACTCCGCGCGTCAGCCGTCCGGCGAGGACGCCCGCCACCGCCGCGATGGCGATAAAGGTTCCGGGCTTGCGCCGGGCATAATTCTTAACCTCGCTGAGGAGGGATCCTGGATCGCGCTGGTCCAGCCAGTCCGCGATACCGGTAGCCCGCGTCGCGGCCTGTTGGGCAAGGTCGCTGGCCACTCCCTGCGTTTCGGATGTTCCGGCCATCGCGCCAAACTCGTCGGCGAGCGATCGGATGACCGACGCGACCCGCTTCTGCTGGGATGCGGCCTGGTCAGCGAGCTCCGTCTGGGTCTCCCGGTACAGGGCCTTCGCCTGACTCTTGGTCTCAGAGCCGACCTTGTGCAACTCCTGCTTGGTGACACCGGCGACGTGCTGACCGGCGGCGACCGACGTGTCCCGCACGTCGGAGGTCCGGTCGCCAACGGTAGGGCTTGGGCTAGCAGTGACGTGGGCTGCGCTGGTATCGAGAGCGGTGTTCCCCGTGGCGGTGGTGGATTCAAATCCGGCGTTAGCGGGGGCGAATGTTGGATCGGCGTTCGACATGGCTCTCCTTCGAAATGTGGACGGGGCCGTCGACGATCGTCGACGGCATTCCCGGATGGCACTTAACATGATTCGGCGCCCGGAGGCAGCGCAAGCAACCTGAGAAAACAGACGAATTCTGCCAGAGTGTGTGACGAACCGGGATAAATTGCGTCACTAAGAACTGACTTCCCGGCCTTCTATGAACGCCTGCACGAGGCACAGCGGGCGACAATCGTGGTCACCCATCGCATGATAAATTCGAGTGTTCCGGTACCGGAGCGTCACATCACGCAGAACATCGTCGAGAGGCTCAAGCATGAGCGAGAAACTGAGCTTCCGAGTCCGACGCCTCACTAAGAGGCATCGTTCTGCTTTCGTCGCGTTGTTCACTGAACACCCGCAGGCCGAAGTCGATGACGCGCCTGAGATCTATTTTGACGACACCATCGAACTCCAAATCGCGTCCATGGCTCTCGCCCTCGTCGCCGAAACTGATGACGGTCGGCTTCTCGGCGCTCTTGTCACCGAACCGGACAGTTACGTCGACGAGAATCAGCTCGACGAAGACTCCACCGACGATGACATCGACGATGCAATCGTCAGCGACCACGGCACCGCCGTCTTCGAGTTGCTGATCACCGGTGGATCCGCGCAGGTGTGCCGAGAACTCCTCAACACTCTCGCACCGGCCCTCACCACCCGCGGTTTCGCTCAGGTGCATGCCAGCGTCCCACCAGACCTCGCCGAGGTGTTCCGCGGTCAAGGGTGGGTTGTCCTGCCAGAAAACACGGGCATCGCATGGATGGGCATGGACCAGTCAGACGAGCAGGTGCGCGATTATGAAGCGATCCCGAGCAGCTCGCTGGCCGCGTTCCTCGTGATCGACCCTAACGTGTACATGTCTTGGCCGTATGACGCCCCTGACAACCCCGAAGATGACGACTCGCGACAGGAGAACATCGCCACAGGCATGGAGGAGTTCGCAGCTCGGGTGGAGGCAGAAGCATCCTCAGATTCTTAGTGGATGACGGCGAGCAGCACGCCGACGCCCACGAAGAGTACGCCGAAAATGCGGTTCAACACGCGTTGGCCGCGATCATCGCGGGTGAATCGCTGGAATGAACGCGCTGTTCCGGCGAAGAAGAACCACATCACCAGAATGTCGATCGCAACGACGGTGGCCGCGACGATCAGATACTGAGTCGGCATCGGTCTGTCCACTCGGATGAACTGGGGTAGGAACGCGAGGAAGAACACGACCGCTTTGGGGTTGAGTATGTTCACCCACAGCCCGCGTCGGAACATCGACCAACGGGGCTCAGCGCTCAGGGCTCGGGTGCGCTCGCCATCAAGTTCCGGCTTGGCCAGAAACTGACGGATGCCCAGATAGACGAGGTAGGCGGCACCCGCGTAGCGAATGACGTTAAAGGCGATCGGAGAACCGGCCACGAGCAGACCGACACCGAGTGCCACGATCACGATGTGGATGAGAAGCGCGGCCTGCTGGCCCAGGATTCCCCAGATGGAGCGGCGGAAGCCCGCGTTGAGCGCGTTGCTCATGGTGTTGATCGCCCCCGCACCGGGCGTGAAGCTGATCAGGGTGCCCGCGCCGACAAGGGCCACCCACAGGGAGAACTGCACCGGGACATCCTCGTTTCATGCTGTTTGCGGCTTGCCAGCCGGCGACGGAATCAGGCCGGTACGCGGTGGGACCGACTCTTCTTGCGAAGGCGCGAGATCCCGAACAGGGCCGCGGCAATGACCAGACCGAGAATGAGCCCGAAAACGAGCGACATCGCAGTGTCGGTGACCCAGGCAATGATGGGTCCCGCAGGTTCGACCGCCTGCGTCACGGCGTGCAGAAAGTCGTAGGGAACGCTCCAGATCGTGTCGTTCAGGTTCACGATCACCAGATGGCCTCCCACCCACAACATGGCGACCGTGCCGATGACGCTGATCACTCGGAATACGGCCGGCATCGATCGCACAATGCGCGCGCCGGTGCGTCGGACCCGTCGTACCGGGTGCTTCATCAGCGTCAGCCCGATGTCGTCGATCTTGACCAGCAGGGCGACCGCGCCGTAGACGAGCACCGTCATCCCCAGACCGATCACGACCAAGGCGCCGAGCGTCATCCAGATCCCAAAGTCGGGATCGAGACCCGCCAGTGCGATGAGCATGATCTCCGTGCTGAGGATGAGGTCGGTGCGAATAGCGCCGAAGACGAGCTTTCGCTCATCCCTCATCTCAGGGTCATCAGTGCCGTGATGAACTCCGAACCACTCGGTGACTTTCTCCGCACCCTCGAAACACAGATAGGTGCCGCCGATGATCAGCAGCCACGGCAACACCCACGGCGCGAAGGCCGAGAGGAGGAGTGCGAGCGGGATGATGATGACGAACTTGTTGAACAGGCTACCGAGAGCGATCCGCCACACGATGGGAAGCTCGCGCGCCGGTGACAGCCCCTGAACGTACTGAGGCGTGACGGCCGCATCGTCGATCACGACGCCTGCGGTCTTCGCGCTCGCTTTGAGAGCGGCGGTAAGTATGTCATCGACAACGGCGAGCAGGCCGACGGACATCTGGTTCTCCTCGGATTCAGGGGCATCGTCCCGGTGCAGGGCGACGGCACTGGGGTCAACATTACCGCGCGGCAGGGTGGGCACAGGCGCCTCCCAGACGGTGGAAAGAAGATTGAATCTGGTTTTGCTGTCAGGTCTCGAACGATATATCGTTAACTATCGTCGAGCCTGATGGCTTCGGCGCTGAGGAGGACATCATGAGTGGTTCATTTATGGGTGACGGGTTCGGGGCACGCCGGGGCGGTGCTGGTGAGGGCTGGCCCAGCGGGATGTGGGACGCCATGGAGCAGCTGCGCGGACAGTTCGACCGCAAGGCCGGTCCGAGAATGGCACGCGGGGACGTGCGTGCGGCGGTACTTGCGCTGCTCGCTGAGAAGCCGATGCACGGCTACCAGATCATTCATGAGATCGAGGAGCGCAGCAGTGGCGCTTGGAAGCCGAGCCCCGGCTCGGTGTACCCCACGCTTCAGCTGCTTGCGGACGAGGGCCTCATCAACGCGGAGGAGTCCAACGGTCGCAAGACCTACTCGCTCACGGACGAAGGCCGCGGGGTAGCGGATGCCACGGCCGACCAGCCGGCCCCGTGGGAGGCCCAAAACGCCCGGGGCACCGGGCGGGCGACCGCGCTGCCCAAGGCCGGCATCGACCTGGCTCAGGCCGCCGCGCAGGTCGGACGCTCTGGCAACCCGGAGCAGGTGAAGCAGGCTGTCGCCATCCTGGATGAGGCGCGTCGCAAGCTGTACGCCATCCTCGCCCAGGACTGACCGAGTGCCCACAGCACGTCGGCATCACGGAGATCAGATGACCGACGTCGGGAACTTGCGTGCCCGCTCCCGCCGTATTTTGCGGTTCGCCGCCCTGTATCTGGCGCAGACGTGGTGGTACGAAGTTCTTCTCCCGCGGGTCGGGCTGGCGCGGGTCGCAGCACGAAGCAGATCGGCGCGCCTGCAGCACATCGCGCAACGCTTTCACGTGCTCGCGGTCGACCTGGGTGGCCTCATGATCAAGGTGGGCCAGTTCATGTCGTCGCGCCTCGACGTGCTGCCTCCGGAGATCACGAAAGAGCTCGAGGGTCTGCAGGACGAGGTTCCGCCGGTGCCTTTTCCGGCGATCCAAGCCGTCGCCGAAGCCGAGCTAGGTGTGACGCTCGAGCATGCGTTCTCTTACATCGATCCCACGCCGCTGGCCGCAGCATCCCTCGGTCAGGTGCATCGCGCTCGGCTGTCGGAACTGGATGCCGCCGAGACAGGCCTGCTCGACGTCGTCGTCAAGATTCAGCGGCCGGGCATCAGCGAGATCGTCGCTGTCGACCTCGGCGCTCTCCGACGTGTCGCCCGCTGGCTCAGCCACGTGCGTCTCGTCTCGGATCGCGTCGACATGCCCGCCCTGGTCGAGGAATTCGCGTTCACGAGTCATGAGGAGATCGACTACCTGCACGAGGCGGCAAGCGCCGAACGATTCGATCAGAACTTCACAGACGACCCCCGGGTCAGCGTTCCCGAAATGGTGTGGGAGCGCACCACCCGGCGCGTGTTGACCCTCCAAGACGTGACCGCGATCAAGATCAACGACGTCGACGGGCTGAGGGCAGCCGGAATCGACCCGTCGGAAGTTGCCTATGACTTCGCGGCGGTCATGTTCGACCAGCTCTTCGTCAATGGCTATTTCCACGCCGACCCGCACCCCGGGAACATCTTCGTCACGCCGCTCGCCACCGGTGTACCCGAAACGAACCACGGCCGGGCCTGGAAGTTCACCTTCATCGACTTCGGGATGATGGGCGACGTGCCCGATGTCTTACGTCGGGGCCTGGTGAATCTGCTCATCGCCGCCGCGTCACGGGACGGAAAGGGGATGGTGGACGGCATCCGCGAAGTGGGTGTGCTCCTGCCGTCCGCTGACACCGCCGAACTCGAGCGCGCGATGACGAAGCTGTTCGCCCGTTTCGGTGGGATGGGTTTCGCCGAGTTGCAGGATGTCGACCCACGCGAGTTCCGCGCCTTCGCCATCGAGTTCGGTGATGTGGTTCGCTCGCTGCCGTTTCAGCTTCCGGAAAACTTTCTGCTCATCGTGCGCGCGATGTCGCTGACCTCGGGAATGTGCAGTTCGCTCGACCCTGCGTTCAATATCTGGAATTCCGTCGAGCCATATTCCGC
The DNA here is from genome assembly GCF_004402245.1 of Cryobacterium sp. TMT2-18-2. Classification (NCBI taxonomy): domain Bacteria; kingdom Bacillati; phylum Actinomycetota; class Actinomycetes; order Micrococcales; family Microbacteriaceae; genus Cryobacterium; species Cryobacterium sp. TMT2-18-2. The sequence continues at coordinate 14,987 of NZ_SOFU01000030.1, read as the reverse complement.
CCAGCTGATCCGCGCCGAGGGTGGGAACGTGGTGCAGTCGGCCGCAAAGCAAGTGGCGTCGGTTGCGGCCATCATTGCGCGGCTTCCCCAGCGGCTCGACGACCTCACGACGCGATTCGACGAGGGTACCGTCTCGGTGCAGACTCCCCGGATCGAGCGTCGCTTGGTCGCCATCGAGCGAACCGCACGTCAGATCGTCTCGGCAATCCTCTTCGCCGCTCTGCTGATCGGCGGCATTCTGCTGCGGGCCGAAGATGTCGTGCTCGGAACGGTGCTCGTAGCCGTGTCCGCGGTCCCGCTGTTGCACGCCCTCTTCGCCGGGTTATCGTCGCGGCGCGGACCGCTGCCTTAGTCCCGACTGCGCGGAACGCCATTTCGGTTACTGAGATGCCCATGTCTGGTCAGAACGAAAAGCAGGATGCGGGGTCGCCGTCGGCCTCGAGGTCGCGACGCGCGCCTGGTCGCCGACCTCACCGCGGCGGCGTCAGAAGTGACCCGCGAGGCGAAAGCCGCGGTCCAACGCGGCGGCAGCACCTGTGGGGCAGCCGCCTTCTTCATCGGGTGGGTGATGCGACCGCGCTCGCCACGGTGGGGTTGGCTGTCGCATTCCTCACGGCGCTGTGGCTGATGGTGGGCTTCTTGGTTGGCTTTCCTTCCTGGTGGAACAACGTTCTCTACAGCGTGACGTCCTCGATCACCCTCGTCATGGTGTTCGTCATCCAGCACACTCAGGCTCGTCAGCAGGCAGAAACCGAAGCCCAGCCATAACTGTGAGTGTGACCCCGCTGAGGCAACGACCTGCTGTTCATCGGGCGGAGATGATCGGCGGGTGGCTGAACAACTGGCAAACTCCGGCGGGTTACGTCGGGTCCCGGATAGCAGTCGGGTGATCATTTGGGATGAGCACCATTCCTGACGCCCCACCCAACCGCGTGGGGCGGGTCGTGTGCCTGGCAGACCTGGCTACCAGCGTCCAACAGGTGACGGCCACGACGCCGGTCAGCGAAATCGACCGCATTCTCCGTGCGAACCGACAACTTCGTTCCCTCGTCGTGCGGGAAGACGGCAGTTTCTTCCTGTTGACACGGGAACAGGTGGAATTCACTCTGAGCGGACGGTTGGGCTACGGTCGCGGCCTGCATGCCCGGTCGACGGCCATCCAGATGGTGCCGGAAAATTCCTTCGCCCTGCCCGGTGCGATGAGCCTGGCGAATGCGGCGCGGCGCATCCTGGAGCTGCTGGAGGGCAACCGTTACCGTGACGTGCTCGTGCTGACCGACGAGGGGCCACGGGTCGTGTCGGTGTCTCAGATCTTCGAACGGTTGTCGACAGAATTTCGATACGCCGCACTCCACGATTCCCTGACCGGACTGCCCAACCGCCGGCAATTGGAGGAGAGCGGAGCCGCGTCGATTGAGGGAGCCGTGGACATGACCCGCATCGCGGTTCTCTACATCGACCTTGACGGTTTCAAAGCGATCAACGACACCTTCGGTCACCAGGCCGGGGATGAGATCCTGGTCGGCTTCGCAGACCGGCTGCGCGACATCGTTCGCCCCGCCGATGTGCTCGCCCGCATCGGCGGCGACGAGTTTGCGGTGTTGTTGGTCGACGTGGATGACGTGCAGCTTCTCGCCATCGCGGATCAGGTCGTACTCGGCGCGTCGGTGCCTTTCGTCTGTGGCGGCCATCTGCTGCATGTTTCGGCATCCGTCGGCATCGCAATGGCCGGTGATGTCGGAGCAGAACGGGAACTGAGCTGGCTTGACGCGTTGCTCCGCTACGCCGATGGGGCCATGCTCAAGGCCAAGCAGGCCGGAAAACGCCAGGTCGCCCGTCTCGATGGGCACGGCGAGGCCGCGCCCATCGTTCGGAATGCGCTCATCCGGCGGCGCCTGCCGCAGGCCTTCGCGACCCGCGCTTTCAACTTGCACTACCAGCCGCAGATGGACCTGGCCAGCGGCGACCGTTCGGCGGTGGAGGCGCTGCTGCGCTGGACCGACCCGATTCTGGGCCCCGTCTCGCCCGCCGAATTCATTCCGATCATGGAGTTGTCCGGCGACATCCACCGCATCGGGCAACGGGTCCTCAACGAGGTCTGCGCCCAGGCCAGACTCTGGTTGGATGCGGGAACCCCGCGCCGAGTCGCAGTGAATGTGTCTCCACTCCAACTGGCGGCCCGCACCATCGTTCCCGAGCTCGTTGAGGCACTCCACCGGCATCGCATACCGGCGCACCTCATCGAGGTTGAAATCACCGAGGGCGCCGCGATCACCGATCTGCCCCGGGCGATCGGACAGCTCCAACAGCTCCGGGAGGCGGGGATCAGCATCGCCCTGGACGACTACGGCACCGGCTTCTCTTCGCTTGCCCTGCTGCGTAGCCTGCCGCTGACCACGGTCAAGATCGACAAATCCTTCGTCGACAACATCGATTCCTCACCCTCGGACGCCCTGCTCGTGGGCGGGATCATCGACACCGCTCATGCCATCGGGCTCTCGGTCACAGCCGAAGGCGTCGAACGTCAGGACCAACTCCAGCTTCTGCGTGACTTGCGCTGTGACGCCGTGCAGGGCTACCTCATTTCGCGGCCCGTCGCCCCAGAGGACCTTCCGCAACGGTGCTCCATTTGACGCGCTGAACCGAACACGGCTGGGCAAGCGAGCAGAAAAGACGCACTCAGGGCCGTCGCAGAGGTGGTCGATCGTCTCGCCGAGAGATTCCCGCATGTTTCGCGCACGAGTATCGAGAGGGCGGTCCTCGACGAACGCCGAGCCTCGGACGGACCGCCGATCCAAGACTATGTGCCGTACTGGTTGAACACGGTGCCACGGGCCGCCTGCTCGGGCGCGGCAGGACAACAACCTCCTGGTGTGGGGCGCGGCAGCACCTCGTACTGAACGAATCCGACGGAGATTTTGCTCTAAACAGCGCGTTGAGGCTCAAAAACGGGTGTCTGACCCAAAATCTCCGTCGAATTGGTGCGAGGCCGGGCATGGCGCTGCAACAACCTCCTCGGCGCCGAGTTCACCGCGCGCTGGATGCTGATGTTGCCGAATTGGGTGCGCGCACGCACCGTGACGGTCGGCTCGGACGCGTCGGGAGCACGTCGCCATCGAGCTTGTTGCGCACGTGCCCTTCCTTCGAGGTCAGGTCGAGCCAGGCGGCGACACCGGGCCGCACGCCGATGGTGCTCTGGCCGAATCCGCTCTCGACCTGGCACTAGATCTGACCTTCCGGGAGCCACAGACCGATCGGCTAGCCCCGGGGAAGGAAGATCGAACCGGCAAGTGTGATCACCGTTCTGCGTGGGATGAACGTGACGAGCGACGCGGTGACTCTGTTGCGCGCACCGACAACCACGGACGGCACCGATTTTCTGGCGCTGATGGCAGCCAGGGTAACGTCGACGACATTCGAGGCCGGCACTCGCTTGCCGGGTGACTGCGAACCGGCGACGTCGAAAAACTCAGTGTCGGTGGAACCCGGACTCACCGCGAAAACCCGCACTCCGGTGTTGTGAGTCTCGCCCCAGACGGCCTCGGTGAACGACAGGACGAACGCCTTCGTGGCTGCGTAGACCGCCATCCCGGGCACGGGCTGGTACGCCGAGGTGCTGGCGATGTTCACGATGATGCCCGAGTCTCGGGCCACCATGCCCGGCAGGAAGGCAGCCGTCAGGTCGACCAGCGTGCTGACGTTCAGAGCGATCTCCGAGTGAAGGCGGGCTCGGTCTTCGTCGACCAGGCGCGCATTGGTTCCGAAGCCGGCGTTGTTCACGAGAACATCGACGGTGATCTGCTGGTCGAGGAGTTGGTGCTCGACCGCGGCGGCCGCACCGGGCGCGCTCAGGTCCTGCGAAATGACGTGGACGTCGACCCCGTTCTGCTTGCGCAATTCGGATGCGAGAGCCTCCAATTCGTCGGTTCGGCGGGCCACCAGAATGAGGCTCGTCCCCTTCGCGGCGAAGGCTCGGGCGAAGTGACTGCCGATGCCCGAGCTGGCGCCGGTGACGAGGGCTGTCTTGCCTGCGAGATCGAAATTCATTCAGCTGCATCCTGACGTAAACGGTGTTCACACCCTAGAGGAGCATCCAGTCGGCCAGTCAGGCGCTCACCAGTCCGTAATATCTCGCTGCGGCCAATGGGGGAGTGGCCGTGCGAGAATAATCAGCAACCCTCACCGCAGGCTTACGGCCTGCGTCCCCATCCAGTTCGGCATCCGCGCCTCCCGTTGCGCCCGTGCCGGTGGCGGTGCATCGGTGTGTTCTCGACTCGAAGAGGTTTTGATGTGTTGGACTTTCTAGGGGATCAGTATGAGCAGATCCTATTCAGCAGTTGGCAGCATTTCAGCCTTGTCGTTCAGTGCCTGATCCTGGCGACAGTCATCGCCGTCGTGCTGGCTTCGCTCGTCTACCGCAGTTCCGCGCTCACCGGGATCGCCAACTCGGTGTCGGCCATCGGCCTGACCATCCCGTCGTTTGCCTTCATCGGGCTGCTCATCGCGCCGCTCGGCTTCGGTGTCCTTCCGGCCGTCGTCGTGGTGGCGTTCTTCGCCACGCTGCCCATTTTGCGGAACGCGGTCGTGGGCCTGTCGGGTATTGCTCCATCGATCGTGGAATCCGCCCGCGGCATCGGCATGAGCCGGTTTCGCACGCTCCTTCAGGTGGAACTGCCGATCGCCTGGCCGATCATCCTCACGGGCGTTCGGGTCTCCGCTCAGATGGTCATGGGTGTCGCCGCGATCGCCGCATATTCCCTCGGCCCGGGCCTGGGTGGATTCATCTTCTCCGGCCTCTCCCGCCTCGGCGGCGCCAACTCCCTCGAGTCGGTACTGACGGGCGTCATCGGCGTTGTCGTGCTCGCTCTTATTCTTGATCTCCTTCTCGTCGGCCTCGGCCGCCTGACCACACCTCGAGGTATCCGTGTCTGAGTTCATTGCATCCAACCCTGCTGAATCCAGCAGCACCGAGGAATCCGTCACCCCCACCGGCATCACCGGTGCAAGCATCCTGTTGGACCACGTCACCAAGCGGTTCCCCGGCCAGGCGCGCCCCGCCGTCGACGGTCTCACCATGGAGATCCCGGCCGGCAAGATCGTGATGCTCGTCGGTCCCTCGGGCTGCGGCAAGACCACGACCCTCAAGATGATCAACCGGCTCATCGAACCGACCGAGGGTCGCATCGTCGTCGACGGTGACGACGTCACCGACATGAACGGCGACACCCTGCGCCGAGGCATCGGCTATGTCATTCAGGCCGGGGGACTCTTTCCGCACATGACGGTCGCCACCAACATCGGCATCGTGCCGAAGATGCTCGGCTGGGACAAAGCCCGCATCGCGGCCCGCGTCGACGAGCTCCTCGAGCTTGTTTCCCTCGACCCGGCGCTCTACCGCGACCGATACCCCAAGGAGCTCTCCGGCGGCCAGCAGCAACGCGTCGGCGTGGCGCGCGCGCTCGCGGCCGACCCGCCCGTGCTCCTGATGGACGAGCCCTTCGGCGCCGTCGACCCGATCACCCGCCTGCGCCTGCAGGACGAACTGCTCAACATCCAGGAAGAATTGCAGAAGACCATCGTCTGCGTCACCCACGACTTCGACGAGGCCGTCAAGCTCGGCGACTGGATCGCCATCTTCAACGAGGGTGCCCAGCTCGTGCAGTACGACACCCCGGAACGCATCCTCGGCGACCCGGCCAACGAGTTCGTCGAAAACTTCATCGGGTCCGGCGCCGGCCTCAAACAGCTCACCCTGACCCGGGTGGCGGAGGTCAGCCTCAGCGACGCAGTCGTGGGCCAACCCGGTGAACGGGCAGCGGATGTGCTGGCCCGCGTCGTCGAGACCGGCCACGGTCACGCGGTCATCGTCGATGAGCGTCGCCGACCCATTCAGTGGCTCTCCGCGCGCCAGCTCGGCCGCCTGGAGGTCATCAGCGACGTTCCCGACCCGAAACTTCCGGTCGTCGGCAAGCGGGCCACGCTCAATGATGCGCTCGACACGATGCTCGTCTCGAGCGCCGGGGCCGTGCTCGTCACGGGCCGCCGCGACATGTTCAAGGGCGTCATCGACGTTCAAACCGTGATGGACGCCATCACCCGGTCACAGTCCGCGGCCGTGCTTGAGTCAGACCAGGCCCCCGTCGGGCTGAACACCGGCCTGTTCCAGGCGCAGGTGTCGGCCGCCGAGGCAGACCTGATCGAGACCGATCCCAGCGGCGCTGACGCACGGTCCGTTCAGTGAGTACCCGCACCCCGCATACAGAGGCGGGCCTTGCCGGCGGCGATTCCGCCGTTGAAACGCCGGGCGACCCGACTGCGGCCGGCGTACCGGTCAGCCGTGCTCGCACGGTGTGGCGATCCTGGCGGGGTCTGGTCTACCAGCTGGTCGGCATCCTGCTCGCGTTCCTGGCGCTCGTGATCTGGCTGCTGACGGCCGACCTGTCGCCGATCGTGCTCACCACCCTCGCTCCCGGCGCTCTCTGGGTCTACACGGTGGAGCACATCCAGCTCACCCTGCTCGCCGCGGTGATCGTGTTGGTCATCGCGATTCCCTTGGGAATCGCCCTGACCCGCAAGCCCTTGCGGTTTCTGACCGCACCGGTGCTCGCCATCGCCAACTTCGGTCAGGCGGCCCCCGCGATCGGCGTCGTCGTGCTGCTCGCGTTCTGGGTCGGCTTCGGCTTCTGGGCCGCGACGCTGAGTCTCGTGCTCTACGCCGCGCTCCCGGTGCTGCGCAACACCATGGTGGGCCTGCAGCAGGTCGACGCCCGCCTCATCGAGGCCGGACGAGGCATGGGCATGAGCTCCGCCGCCGTATTGTTTCGGGTGGAGCTCCCGCTCGCCGTTCCGGTCATGCTGTCGGGCGTGCGCACCGCTCTCGTTCTGCTGGTGGGCACCGCCGCCCTGGCCACGTTCGTCAACGGCGGCGGACTCGGCATCCTGATCACTACGGGCGTCAATCTCAGCCTCGCCCCCGTGCTCGTCATGGGAGCGCTGCTCGTGGCTCTGCTCGCCCTGCTCATCGACTGGGTCGGCCGCGTTGTGGAACACATCGCTCGCCCGAAGGGACTCTAGATGTACCGCTCGTCTTCTCGCACCCGCCTCACGTCCCTCGGCCGCTGGGGGGTGGCGGCCGGTCTCCTCGCCCTGTCCGCAGTCGTTCTGAGCGGTTGCGGACTGAAGCCGGCAACCTCGTACGTTCCCGCGGTCGGACCTGGGTCGATCACCCCGCTCGAGGGTGCTGAGGGCGTCGACCTCACGGTCACGTCCAAGAACTTCACGGAGCAGCTTCTGCTCGGCAAGATCGCGGTGCTCGCCGGGACCGCCGCGGGATTCGACGTCACAGACCTCAGTAATCTGCCCGGCAGTCAGCCGACCCGAGAGCTGATTCTTTCTGGTCAGGCCGACGTGCTCTGGGAATACACCGGAACCGCGTGGCTGACCTACCTCGGTCAGGATGAGTCGATCGCCGACCAAGACAAAATGTGGCAAGCCGTGTATGACATCGACATCCAGAACGGCGTCACCTGGGGCGCACCGGCCCCGATGAATAACACCTACGCCCTGGCTGTGCGCAGTGAGGCGGTCGCCGAGCTCGGCGGCATCACGACCATGTCCGAACTCGCCGCGTTGCCGGTCGAGGATCGCACTTTCTGCGTCGAATCCGAATTCAACTCCCGCCCGGACGGCATGAACCCCATGCTCGCCCACTACGGACTCGAACGTGGCGCCGCTGATGGGGTGCCCGATGGCAACATCGGAATCTACGACACCGGTGCGATCTACAGCGCGACCGACGACGGAGCCTGCAACTTCGGCGAGGTTTTCACGACCGACGGCCGACTCGACGCGCTCGACCTCACAGTTCTGACCGACGATCTCGCGTTTTTCCCTGCGTACAACGTCGCGCCGGTCTTCTTCACCGAGTCGATCGAGGCCACCCCCGGCCTGGAAGAAATCTTCGCCCGGATTTCACCCAAGCTCACCGACGAGGTTCTGCGCGGCATGAACCGTCAGGTCGACGTCGACGGAAAGGAACCCGCTGATGTGGCCTATGCCTGGATGATCGACGAGGGGTTCATCACCGACCCGACCGACTGAGTCACGGAGAGTCCAGCTGACTGCACCGCGTGGACGGTGTCGGCGGTCAGCTTGACGGACGCGACGTGACATCCGGCCGCCTGAGGCATCAGATCGTCTGGCCGGGCGCCGTTCCCACCCCGCCTGTCTAGGCTGTACCCATGGCCACAGTCATCCTCGTGCGGCACGGTCGCACCACCGCAAATGCCACCGGAATGCTGGCCGGCCGCGCTGCCGGCGTTCGGCTCGACCAGATCGGGCAGGATCAGGCCGCCCAGACGGCCAAGCGCCTGGCCGTGGTGCCGCTGGTCGGCGTGGTGTCGAGTCCTCTGGAGCGCTGCCGGCAGACATCTCAGTTCATCCTGGACCACCAGGCCGGCTCGCTCGTGACGCCGGTGGAGGAGGGCATCACCGAGTGCGATTACGGTGAGTGGCAGGGCCAGGCCCTCGGCGATCTCGCCAAGGAGAAGCTCTGGTCGACAGTGCAGTCTCAACCTTCGGCCGTCACCTTTCCCGGCGGAGAGTCGATGGCGACCATGCAGGCCCGGTCGGTCGCCGCCATCCGTCGTCACGATGCGGCGTTCGAGGCCGAGCACGGTCCGGGCGCGGTGTGGGTGGCGGTCAGCCACGGCGACATCATCAAGTCCGTTCTGGCCGATGCGCTCGGCATGCACCTCGACCTCTTCCAGCGCATCAACGTGGGTCCGGCATCCGTTTCGATCGTGCGCTACGGCACCAGCCGGCCGAGCGTGCACGCCATCAACACGGATGCCGGCGACCTCGCCTGGCTCGGCGCCAGCGCCCCTCTGGCCGACGCGCCGGTCGGTGGCGGGGCCGGTCAGGCGCCGCACCCAACGGTCGCCTAAAATACCGACATGTCCACAATCGTCCATGAGTTTTCCTGGCCGGATCGTGTCGTCATCGGCACCGTCGGTCTGCCTGGTTCTCGCACGTTCTACCTGCAGGTGCGCACTGGAGCTCAGATCGTGAGCATCGCCCTGGAGAAACAACAATCGGCGCTGCTCGCCGAGAAAATCGACGAGATGCTCGACCAGCTGATGAGCCATGAGGGCAACCCGTTCAGCATCCCGAGCACCACCCCCGTCGAACTCGTCGACAACGAGCCGCTGGATCAGCCCGTCGCGGAGGAATTCCGCACCGGCGGGATGAGCCTGGGCTGGGACCCGTCGACCGTGCAGGTCGTGCTTGAGGCCTACCCGCTCGTGGAAGTCGATCCGGGCAGTGACGACGTGCCCGACGAGGATCTGCTCGACGCGATCATGCAGGAGCCGGCGGAGATGCTTCTGGTACGGATGCCCGTCGGTACCGCCCGGGCCTTCGCCACGCGCACCCGCGAGGTGGTGGGGGCCGGCCGCCCCCTCTGCCCGCTCTGCGGCGATCCCATCGAGGCCGACGGACACACCTGCACCCTCCCCGGCAGCCCCTGATGCACGATGCCGCCCTCGACGGTGAGCTCGACGGTGAGCTCGAGCTCACGGGACGCATCACGACGGCCTCGAACGCGACCTTCCTCGGAACCATCGGTGGATTCACGGTGGTCTACAAGCCCATCGCCGGCGAGAATCCGTTGTGGGACTTTCCCGACGGCAATCTTGCCAACCGCGAGGCCTCGGCCTACCTGGTCTCACAGGCCTTCGGCTGGAACGTCGTGCCTCGGACCTGGCTGCGGGGTGGCCCGATGGGCCGGGGGATGGTGCAGCTGTGGCAGCATGCCGATCCCGATCAGGATGCCGTCGACCTCGTCCCGTGGGAAGCCGCGCCGACCCCGGGCTGGCGTCGCGTCTTCGACGGCCGGGACGAGCACAATCGTGCGGTGACCCTCATCCATGAGGACTCGGCCGCGATGCGACGCATGGCCGTGTTCGACATCGTCGTGAACAACGCCGATCGCAAGGGCGACCACATCCTCGCGATGCCGAACGGGCACCGTCATGGCATCGACCACGGCCTCACCTTTCACGTTGACCACAAGTTGCGCACCGTGCTCTGGGGCTGGCTGGGCGACGAACTCACCGCCGACGAGCTGGACGGGATCGACCGGGTCAGTGCGCAGCTGACCGGCGAGCTCGGCGACATCCTCGCCGGGTTGCTCAGCGACGCCGAGATCGTCGCACTCGCTGCACGCTGCGACCGGTTGCGCACTGAGGGACGGTTCCCCGCGCCGCGCGGCGACATGCCCGCGGTGCCCTGGCCGCTGTTCTGACCTAGATCAGTTTCCGTTTCTCGATCTGTTCGAAGGTGCCGGTCGCGTCCGTGAGCCCGCCCCACAGCGTCACCTGTCCACTGGCCAGGGACTCCTGAACGTCGATGATCCGCTGGTTGCTGCTACCCCGGAACTGCAGCTTGAGGTCGCGCTGGGCGAGTTCGAACCGACCGTCGACCAGAACGTCGATCGTGCCGAGAAGGGCCAACTTGTCCGCACTCTCCCGCAACAGTTCTTCGAACGTGTAGCCGGTCCAGCACCACACATCCTTCGACGTGCCGAACTCCCGGCGCACGCGGTCGAGGAGGGCCAGGCACACCCCGGCGTTGAGGAACGGCTCCCCGCCGAGGAGGGTGAGGCCCTGGACGTACTCCTGGCCAAGGTCGGCCAGGATCCGGTCCTCGAGTTCCGGGGTGTACGGCTGCCCGTAGCGGAAACTCCAGGTGGCCTCGTTGAAACAGCCCTCACAGGCGAACAGGCAACCGGACAGGTACAGGCTGCACCGCACCCCCTCGCCGTCGACGAAGACGAAGGGCTTGTAGTCGCCGACGTACCGCTGGCTCAGTTTCTCCGACAGCCACTCGCCGGGCCGGGGGTTACGCATCCTCGGCGACGGATGCCGCGGCATCCGCCCCACGGATGCCGGTGGCGCCCGGCATGTGCTTGACCCGGGAGGTGATCTCGGTGTGCCGGCCGTGCACCATCGGGCGGGCCTGCGGGTTGCCGAGGTAGCCACAGGTGCGCTTGACGACATCGCAGGTCATCGGGTCGGCGTTGTGGCACTCGGGGCACTCGAATCCACGCTCGGTGGCGTCGAAGTCGCCCGAGAAGCCACAGGCGTAGCACCGGTCGATCGGAGTGTTGGTGCCCAGATAGCCGACGCGATCGTAGGAGTAGTCCCACACCGCCTCGAGCGCCTTGGGGTTCTGCTGCAGGATCGGGTATTCGCAGTAGTGGATGAACCCGCCGGAGGAGTACGCCGGGTAGACCTTCTCAAAGTCCAGCTTTTCGAACGGCGTCGGGCTCTTGCGAACGTCGTAGTGGAAGCTGTTGGTGTAGTAGTCCTTGTCGGTGAGGTTTGCCACGGCGCCGAACTTCGCGGTGTCGAGTCGGCAGAACCGGTCGGTCAGGCTCTCGCTCGGCGTCGAGTACACGCTGAACTGGTAGCCGTACTCGGCGCTCCATTCCTGGGTGCGCCCATGCAGCGTGCGCAGGATCTCGACGGTGAAGTCCTTCGCTTCGGGATTGGACTCCCAGTCACCGCCGTAAAAGGCCGCGGCCACCTCGTAGAGGCCGATGTAGCCGAGGGAAACGGTGGCGCGCTTGTTCTTGAAGAGGGTGTCGACGGGCTGACCGGCATTCAGGTGTTGGCCGAAGGCGCCGTAGATGTAGAGGATCGGGGCGTTCTCCGGGGTCGCTTCCTTGCACCGGTCGATTCTGAAGAGCAGGGCGTCGCGCGCCGTGCTTACCCGTTCGGCGAGAATGCTCCAGAACTTGTCCTTGTCACCGGCGGCCTCGAGGGCGATCCGGGGCAGGTTGAGCGTCACGACTCCGAGATTCATCCGACCCTCGGAGACGTCGTTGCCCTGACCGTCGGTCCAGCCCTGCAGGAACGAGCGGCAGCCCATCGGCACCTTGAAGCTGCCGGTGAGTTCGACGATCTTGTCGTAGTTGAGGATGTCGGGGTACATGCGTTTGGTGGAACATTCCAGCGCAAGCTGCTTGATGTCGTAATTCGGGTCGGTCGGTGCCAGGTTGAGGCCGCGCTTGATGGTGAAAATCAGTTTCGGGAAAATCGCCGTGCGCTTCTCACTGCCGAGCCCCTCGATCCGGATCTGTAGGATCGCCTTCTGGATTTCCCGCTCGAACCAGCTGGTGCCGAGGCCGAAGCCCAGGGAGGTGAAGGGGGTCTGCCCGTTCGAGGTGAACAGGGTGTTGATCTCGTACTCGAGGCTCTGCATCGCGTCGTAGATGTCTTTGAGGGTCTTCTCCTCGGCGTAGGACCGGTGCTGCGACTCATCCGCGATCCACTTGCCTGCGTCGACCAGGTGCTTTTCGAGGTTCTTCTCGGCGTAGGGGGCGAGAACTTCGTCGATGCGGTTCCCCGAGCATCCGCCGTACTGGCTCGACGAGACGTTCGCGATGATCTGGGAGATCTGGGCCGTCGCCGTCTGGATCGACCGGGGCGGGTTGACGTCGGCGTTGCCGATTCGGAAGCCCTGGCTCAGCATGGTCGTGAAGTCGATCAGGCAGCAGTTCGTCATCGGCGCATAGGGGTGGTAGTCGAGGTCGTGGAAGTGCAGGTCGCCCTTCTGGTGGGCGTTGGCGACGTGCGGGGGCAACATCTTCAGGCCGATGGCCTTGCCCACCGCGCCGGCGGTCAGGTCTCGCTGCGTGTTGAAGACGTCGCTGTCCTTGTTCGCGTTTTCGTTGACGACCGATTCGTCTTTGCTGATCAGTTTGATGATCGAGTGGTTGATGTCGGTGGCCTTGCTGCGGGCGAAGTCCCGTTGGATGCGGTAGTTGATGTAGGCCTCGGCGGCGTCATATTCCTTGCTGTCCAGCAGGGCGTGTTCCACGATGTTCTGCACTTCGTAGATCTTGACGTCGACCGAGAAGCGCGAGGCGATCTCGCGGTCGACGCGGGCGACCAGATCACGGATGGTTCGGTGCGTGAGCGGGGTCAGCTCGCCGTTGACTTCGGTGAAGCTCTTGGCCAGTGCCGCGTAGATGCGGGCGTTGTCGAAGGCGAGCAGGCGCCCGTCCCGTTTGGCCACCATGAGCGCGCCCAGAGCATGCTCGGTCGTGAGGTTTCCTGCGCCGGGGTTTTCCATTTTCAGCACGCGCTGCCATCTCCTTGGGGTCGGTACCCACGGCAATCGGGCGGGACGCTGAGTCGGGCGAAAGAACCACATCTAGTGGTTGGGGTGCGGTTCACATACTACCTGTAGGGTTTCGCCGTCATGCGCTTCGGCTCGCCGCGGGTGGCTCCGAGTTGGTGGAGCGATTGCCCGGCGGCGTACGATCGGTGAATGCCACCGCCCTCCCCGTTGCCACAGCGCCACGGGCTTGACGCTGCCTGGGTGTGCACGCCGGATGCGGACCGGGCCGGGCCGCACCCGTGGCCGACCATGGGTGCGTGGTTGCTCGAGCGACTCGCCGAGTTCGTCGATGTCGCCGGGTTTCTGACCGGGGAACGCTTCGCCTATCAGTCGGGTGCGCCGGTCGTCGGCAGCGACCCCTATGGCCCGCGTACCTTTGTCTGGTTTCATCGCGATCTCGCCGATGAGACAGTTGTGCCCGGGACCATCCACGTGGTGCATCGGGATGCCCGACTCGTCGTGATCGACAAGCCGGCCTTTCTCTCAACCATTCCGCGCGGCCGACACGTTGTACAGAGTGTGGTGGTGCGCTTGCGCGCCGAGTTGGGACTTCCCGAGCTCTCGCCGTTGCATCGACTGGATCGGGTGACCTCTGGCCTCGTGGTTCTGGCGACGGAACGGCGCTGGCGAGGGGAGTATCAATCCATGTTCCAACGTGGCGAGGTCGAAAAGATCTACCGGGCGCTGGCCCCGCTGCGGCAGGATCTGGATTTGCCCGTCACCGTGCGCAACCACCTCACGAGCAGGCGCGGCCACTGGCAGGCCGAGGTGACCGAGGACCCGGCCAATGCCGAGTCGCTGATCGAGCTGGAAACCGTTCTGCAGCACACGGGCGTCTATCGGCTGACGCCGCGCACCGGAAAGACCCATCAGCTGCGGATGCACATGTTGGGCCTGGGGATCCCCATCATCGATGACCCGGTGTATCCGGTCGTTCAGGATGTCGCGCTCGACGATTTCACCCGCCCGCTGCAGCTCCTGGCGAGCGAGGTGACCTTCACCGATCCGATCGACGGGGAGTTGCGCCGCTTCGAGAGCGTCCGGACGCTTCCGCTGCAGGCTGAGGTCGGGGCGCACCGACGGATGCACGTGGTGGGCTAACCACGGCACCGCGCTGACCGAATTACTTTCTATATTCGTGCGGAATCTCTTGACTGCAGATTAGTACACAGATACTATTAGGGCATGGCTGGGGCCCCCACTCCGTACCACCCCACCGCCTTACCGCAGGCGGTGCTCTCGCTCGTGCAGCAGCTGCAGCAGGTGCGTGACCTGGCCGCGGCCGTGCTGGATTCGGTGTCTTTTTCGCTCTTGGGTGAGGCGGACGCGATGATGGTGCTGGGCATGGTCGAAGACCTCGGCCGCCGGGTCGATGCGGCCAGGGTTGCCTCTGCCGCTGATATTTCGGTGCGGTCCCGCCGTATCCTGGGTCAGGAGTCCCTGGCGTATAAGAACGGGGCGAGTAGCGGCATCGACCTGATCATCCGTCTGAGCCGCGTCTCGTCGCGTGAGGCGAACCGGCGGGTGCGTCTGGGCGAGAACGTGACCGCGCGCCGGGCGGGCACCAGCATGCTGGCGCCCTACTACCCGGCCGTGGCCGACGCCCTCACCGCCGGGGACCTCGGCGTGGACGCGGCCGAGTACATCGTCACGGCCCTCGACCAGGTCGCGGCCCGCGTCGCGCCCGACGACCTCGGCACCGCCGAACGTGCCCTGGTGGCCAGTGCGACCGGCGCCCTCACTGAGGAAACCCGCGGGCTGCCCGGGGAGGGGTTCGCGTTTCCCGCGGACCTGGTGCGGGG
>NZ_SOFU01000038.1:0-149908 GCF_004402245.1 Cryobacterium sp. TMT2-18-2 | reverse complement strand
ACGGCGGCTGCACCATCCCCGGCTGCACCATCCCGGCGGCGTGGTGCGAAGTACACCACGTGATTCCCTGGCACCGCGGCGGAAAAACCACGATCGACAACGGGGTCCTGCTGTGTTGGTACCACCACCACACTATTGATACTTCCGGCTGGCAAATCCGCATGGTGCGCGGCAAACCTGAAGTCAGGGCACCGTACTGCTACGACCCCACCCGCACCTGGCGGCCCGCCGGGGAACACCGGGCCGGGGCGCCACGGTCTCGACAGGCTCGACCACCGGGTGCGTATGTCCCCGGAAACAGGGCACCAGAGTCTCGACGGGGTCGACCACCGGCGACGTGAGTGTCCGGCGGCGTGAGTCACCGGGCTCGACCACCGGGGCTCGATAATGGGGCTCAACCACGGGCGAGTTCGGCCGCCGGGGCGCTCCGGCCGACACTGTCGTCCGGATCGTGGCACGCTGATCACATGGATCTGGAGGTGGTGCCCGCGCTCACCATTCCCGAGCGCGAGCTCGGCTGGCGGTTCTCGCGGTCGTCCGGGCCGGGCGGCCAGCACGTCAATACCTCCGATAGCCGCGTCGAACTCTTCTGGAACGTGGCCGAGTCGACGACGCTCTCCGACGATCAACGGATGCGCCTGCTCGCCCGCCTTGCCAAACGTCTCGTCGACGGGGTGATCACCGTGACCGCCTCCGAACGGCGTTCCCAGCTGCGCAACCGCGAGCTCGCCCTGGCGAAGCTCGCCGATCTCGTGGCCGCGGGCCTGGCTCCCGATGCGGCACCGCGCCGCGCGACCAAGCCCACCCGAGGTTCGGGTCGACGGCACCTCGCAGCGAAGCAACAGCGGTCGGCCACCAAGAGGCAGCGGCAGCGGCCGTCCGCCGAGTAGCCGCGAGTGCGGGTGAATCGCCGTTTGGCCCAGCCGAAGCCGACGTTTCACCCGCACTCGCGGCCGACGGGGTGCCCCGCAGCGGGGAGCCCGCAACGAGGACCTACCGCACCAGCAGCATCTGTCGGAAGAACGCCGCGAGCTCAGCGGTCGCGGTCAGCGGCAGCACGTTCGCCACATACATGTCCGGGCGCACCACCACGATGGCGCCCCCGCGGTCGATCCCGCGCAGCTCGAAGATGTCGCGCGCCGGGTCGGTCGCATAGAGCTTCTCGTAGTCGATCAGCTCAAAGGGGCCTGTTGTCGGCAGGAAAACGCCCGGGACCCGGCCGATGTCCACCCCGGTGTGCTCTTGCTGGTAGACCACCTTGATGTCGAAGACACTGTCGATGTCGCTCCCGGTGGGGGTGTGCGCGAGCAGCGGCGACTCGAGTGAGGTGCGGATCCACTCGGCCCACTCGGTCAGCGCCGAGGCGTCGCCGGACACAGCGGCATCCGCGAACGCGTACAGGCGCCACCGGCCGTCGGCGCGGTGGTGGTGGCCGAGTTGCACGGGGTTGGCATCTCCGACGCGCACCACCGGCGCGGACTTGAAGCGCTTACCGAGCGGGAATCCCGTGGCGAGGTTCTGGTGTGTTGCCTCGCCGGTCAGCATCGACGGCGGGTATTCCGTCATGAAGCCCGATGGGAACTCGGCCGTCTTCGTGTAGAACTCCTCCAGTGGAACCTCCAGGTCCTCCGACTTCGTCGCCATCAGGGTCGACCAGGTCTTGTCGAAATCGATCAGGTTCTTCGCGATGACCTGGCGCTCGGCAGAGTAGGTGCCGAGCAGAGATTCGGGGCTGCGGCCTTCGATCACGTAGCCGAGTTTCCAGGCCAGGTTGAAGCCGTCCTGCATCGACACGTTCATGCCCTGGCCGGCCTTGGCGCTGTGCGTGTGGCAGGCGTCCCCGGTGATGAACACCCGCGGAGTACGTGTGCCGATCTCGTGGGGGAGGAGGTCGTCGAACCGGTCGGTGAGACGATGGGCGACCTCGTACACGCTGTGCCAGGCGACATTCTTCACGTCGAGGGTATACGGGTGGAGGATGCCGTTGGCCTTCGCGATGATCTCCTCGATCGTCGTCGTGCGCACTGCGCCGTTGTCGTCAGCGGCCACCTCGCCGAGATCCACATACATGCGGAACAGGTATCCGCCCTCGCGCGGGATGAGCAGGATGTTTCCGCCGGATTCGGACTGGATCGCGCACTTCATGCGGATGTCCGGGAAGTCGGTGACCGCGAGTACGTCCATCACGCCCCAGGCGTGGAATGCCTGGTCGCCGGCGAGCGTACAGCCGATCGAGTCGCGCACAGCGCTGCGGGCACCGTCGGCGCCCACCACGTACTTGGCGTGCACGACCCGTTCCTGGCCCTGCTTCTCCCCGATGGTGTGCACGAGCGTCACCGTGACGGGATACTCGCCCTTGTCGGTGTTCTCCAGGCTGCGGAAGTCGAAGCCGAAATCCGGCTCCATCCGCGTGGGGGAGTGCGCCATCACCTCGGCGAAGTAGTCGAGCACACGCGCCTGGTTGACGATCAGGTGCGGGAATTCGCTGATGCCGGTGGGGTCGTCTACGGCACGGGCCGAACGGATGATGCGGGTCACGTCGGCGGGGTCCGGTGTCCAGAATGCCATTTCGGTGATGCGGTAGGCCTCGGCGATGATGCGCTCCGCGAAACCGAACGCGTGGAAGGTCTCGACGCTGCGGGCCTGGATGCCGTCAGCTTGCCCGATCGCGAGGCGCTCACCGCGGCGCTCCACGATGCGGGTCGTGATACCGGGGAACTGGGAGAGCTGCGCGGCGGTGATCATGCCGGCCGGGCCCGTTCCGACGATGAGCACGTCGACGTTCTCGGGGAGCTCGCGTGGGCGATTGAGGCCGACCCCGGCGGCATCCTGGATGCGGGGATCGGTGGACACGTATCCGTGGTGGTGAAACTGCACGGCTTCCTCACTTCTTTGTGGGCTCTGCGTGGGTGAATCGGACATCACTGTCGCAACGTGCATGTCCTGACGTGTTCGATAATCGAACACAAAGTTCTATTATCGCTTCTTGGATCATATATCATTCGGTCGGCCAGGACCAGATGGGAGGCGGCGAACCAATTCGACGGAGAATCTAGTTGACAACAGCCATTCCGTCGTGTTCGGGCCCGATAGGGGCTAAAACTCCGTCGACTTCGTTCGGGACGGAGGTGCGGCAGGGAGCTACCGGGCGATCAGGCGGTCACGTGCGCACTGTGCAGGTGCGGTAGGGCGGCGAGGATGCTGCTGACCACGCCGGCTTCCGAGCTCGACGGCGCGATGTTCGCGGCGCGCGCCAGGATGCTCGGGTGGCCGTTGGCCATGGCGTAGGAGTGCCCGGCGGCATCGAGCATCTCGGCGTCGTTGAGGTAGTCGCCGAACGCCATCGTCTGGGCCCGGCTGATTCCGAGCTGCTGCTGGAGCCGCTCCAACGCTCGACCCTTGTTCGCTCCCTGGCGCATCACATCGACCCAGTTCTCGCCCGAGACCACGACCTCCGCGGGCAGCCCAAGGCCGCGCAAGGCCGGTCCGCTCCGCTGTTCGGCGCGGGCAGGGTCGTAGATCGCCAGTTTCAAGATGACATCGTCGAGAGCGGCTGCATGCACATCCGCTACGACCTCGACCGCTGCGTAGTACCGGCGAACCTGGTCGACGAAGTGCTCATCGCTGCGCTCGACGTAGGCGCTCCGGGCGCCGCAGACGACGAGCCCCAAGTCGGCGCCCGTGGCGGCGGTGCCGCGCACCCAGTCCACGATGGGGCCGATGATCTCGGACACGACGGGTTCGACGTCGATGCTGATGCCGTCCTGCACCACGTTGGTTCCGTTTTCCGCGATGTAGATGAGTCCGTCGTGCTCGCCGAAGATGCCGTGCAGTGTCTGATACTGGCGTCCGCTGGCCGGCACGAACAGGATTCCGGCCCGATGGAGGTCGTCGAGGAGCGGCCAGAACGCGTCGGGCACGTTGCCGTCGTCGTCGAGAAGAGTGCCATCCATGTCTGAAACGATGAGACGGATGTCGGAGGGCTCTGCTGGGTGGGTCACTGCGGCGGCTTTCGGTCGTTGTTCGATCCCGGAAACGACGAGTGTTCGCGTGCGTCCCTCGGTCTGTGACGACGACGCTGTCTCTCTTGATGATGTCATCCCTGCTCGCCGAGAGCCGAGTTGCGCGCGGACTGAGCGTTGGGCGCATAGAACGAGCGGCCCTGGTGCCAAACTGACAGGATTCATTGCACTATCTGCGAGGAGCGTCGACGTGCCTGGTTTTGATTTCTTCAGCGGCCAGGGGCTCGTGCGCCCGGATATCACCGCGGCCGACGCCGAATCGATGGCGTCCTCGCTCTTCGGGATCACCGGCACGGCCCGCGAACTCGGCAGCCAGCAGGACCGCAACTTTTTGATCACCACCACTGCTGCCGCCACTGCCGCCACCACTGCCCCCACCGGTGACTCCGCGGGTGGAGCGACGCAGCGCTACGTGCTCAAGGTCGACAACCCGGCCTTCTCCGCCGCCGAGCTGGCCGCGCAGGACGCGGTGATGGTGTTCCTGACTGAGCGCGGCATGCGCGTGCCACAGCCCGTGCGGGGGCTGAACGGCCTCAGCCGCCAGCACTGGCACGCAACGGATGCCACCCTCCTCCCGGTGCGGCTGCTCACCTTCGTCGAGGGCCCGTCACTCGAGGCGCGGGGCTATCTGGCCCCGCCGGTGGTCCGGGCGCTCGGCCGGCTCTCGGGCACCACGTCGCTCCACCTGCGTGACTTCGCGGCGGACGGCCTCGACCGCACGCTGCAGTGGGACCTGCGCAACGCGAAAGCCGTGATCGACCTGCTGGTGCGCTGGGTGCCGGCGGAAGAGACCCGGGATCAGCTCCGCGCCATCGCCGACAGCGCCGCCGCACGCCTGGCGACTGTGGCGTCCGCGCTGCGGCTACAGACCATCCACGGGGACATCACCGACGACAACGTGATCTGCCGGGTGCTGCCGAACGGCCACCACGTGCCCGAGGGGGTCATCGACTTCGGCGATCTGGCCACCGGCTGGCTGGTCGCGGAGCTGGCGGTCACGGCGGCATCCGTTCTGCACCACATGCCGGACGATCCGCTAGCGGCCCTCGAGGCGATCGTCGCCTTCGACGAGGTCGTTCCCCTGACCGAGGCCGAGATCACCGCGCTCTGGCCGCTGATCGTGCTGCGCGGGGCGGTGCTGGTGGCCAGCGGCGAGCAGCAGGTGCAGATCGACGCGGACAACGACTACGCGAGGCACCGGATGGACGCCGAGTGGCAGGTCTTCGCCGCCGCCAGCGCGGTCGGCTGGGAGGAAGCGGACGCGGCCATACGGCAGGCGCTCGGCCGGCGGCGGCATACTGGTGCCGAACACACGACCGTGCCCGAGACGACCGTGCCGATGATCTCCGCGCTCGCCGACGGCGACTACGAAATGCTCGACTTCGCCGTGACCAGCCCGGCCCTGGCCGACGGCCTCTGGCAGACAACGGATGCCGAGTGGCGGCTCGCGCAGGCCGCCCTCGCCCGACGCGGCGCCGCCGTCGCCCCCTACGGCCAGTTCCGGCTCACCCGAACCCCGCCACACTCGCGCCGGGAACCCGACACGTTCGCGCTGGTCACCGAGGTCTTCCTGCCTGCCGGTTCGGTGATCGTCGCGCCGGCGGCTGCCTCGGTCACCGAGATCGGAGGCGACACCCTGCTTCTGACGCTGGCCGGTTTCGGGCTGCGCATCGGCGGTATCGTGTCGAACCTCGTGCCGGGGGCCGCGGTCGCCGCGGGGGAGCCCGTGGGTGTTGCGGGCCCGGTTGCTCGGGTGACCGTGCAGAAGCTCGCTCGCCCGGGTCTGACGGCCCCGCACTTCGCCCAGGCCTCCCGGGCCGCCGCGTGGGCAACTCTCGCACCGGACCCGGCGCGGCTGCTTGGGTTGGCGCCGCAGGCATCCGTCGTCGACCCGGCGATCGAACTTGCCCGGCGCGGTGCCGTGATGGCCGCGGCGCAGGAGAAGTACTATGAACGGCCGCCGCAGATCGAACGCGGCTGGCAGGAACTGCTGATCGACACTCACGGGCGCTCCTACGTCGACATGGTCAACAACGTCGCCGTGATCGGGCACAGCCACCCCCGGTTCACCCGTGCCGTGAGCGATCAGCTGGCGTTGCTCAACACGAACTCCCGGTTCCTCTACTCGGCGCTGGCCGACCTCTGCGAACACATTGTGGCGACATCACCGGATCCCATCCTCGACACCGTGCTTCTGGTCAACAGCGGCAGCGAGGCCGTGGACCTGGCCCTGCGCCTGGCCCGGATCCACACCGGCCGCAGCAACGTCGTCGCCTTACGAGAGGGCTACCACGGCTGGACGTCGGCCTCCGACGCGGTGTCGACCTCTGCCTTCGACAACCCCTTCTCCTTGGCCTCCCGGCCCGACTGGGTGCACATCGCGGATGTTCCGAACTCCTATCGCGGGACGCATCGCGGTGCCGGGGCGGCAGGGGAGTACGCGGCCGACCTGGCCCGGCTGCTGGCCGATCCGGACGGCCCGGGGGAGGACCTGGCCGCGTTCATCTGCGAGCCCGTGCTGGGCAATGCCGGCGGCGTCGTGCCCCCGGCAGGGTACCTCGCCCGTGTCTACGAGCAGGTCCGTGCACGCGGCGCGCTGTGCATCGCCGACGAGGTGCAGGTCGGCTACGGCCGGCTGGGCAGCCACTTCTGGGGCGTGCAGCAGCAGGGTGTCGTGCCCGACATCCTCACGGTGGCCAAGGCGATGGGCAACGGATACCCGCTCGGCGCGGTGCTCACCCGCCGGGACATCGCCGAATCTCTGGCCGGAGAGGGCAACTTCTTCTCCTCGGCCGGCGGCAGCCCGGTCAGCTGCGTCGCGGGGCTGGCCGTGCTCGACGTCATCCGGGACGAATCCCTCCAGCAGAATGCGGATGCCGTCGGCCGGCACCTGGCAGGCCGGCTGGCAGAGCTCGCGGAACGGCATCCGTTGATCGGGATGGTGCACGGCCTGGGCCTGTACATGGGGGTGGAACTCGTGCGCGACCGGGACACCCTGGAGCCGGCGGCCAGCGAGACCGCCGCCATCTGCGAACGGATGCTGAAACTCGGCGTGATCGTGCAGCCCACCTCGGAGAGACAGAACGTGCTGAAGATCAAGCCGCCCCTGTGCTTGAGTCGGGAGAGCGCGGACTTCTTCGTCGACCGGCTCGACGAGGTGCTGCAGGGCGGTTGGTAGCGTGCGCGACGTGCGTGATCACCCCCGCGCCGAGCTCGCGGCGCTCTGCGCTGTGCAGCCTGACAGCTGAACGGAATCCGGTGGCAGACCCGGAAGGCCGAAAAAGGTTCACCACAATGGCTGCCCAAAACCCCTGACAGCGGCAGACTGTAACGACACGGGCGGGACCGGCTCCGGCAGCAGCGGTCCCGTCTCAATCGGCGTCAACGAAGCAAGCCTGGGGAGAAAATATGAACAAGTACACAGTCACGAACCCCGCCACCGGGGACAGCGGACCGAGTTTTACTCTGGCAACGGATGCTGAGGTGACCGAGGCCATCGGAGCCGCAGACCGTGCCCACAGCGAGTTCTCTCGCCGC
The DNA here is from genome assembly GCF_004402245.1 of Cryobacterium sp. TMT2-18-2. Taxonomy (NCBI): domain Bacteria; kingdom Bacillati; phylum Actinomycetota; class Actinomycetes; order Micrococcales; family Microbacteriaceae; genus Cryobacterium; species Cryobacterium sp. TMT2-18-2. The sequence continues at coordinate 142,349 of NZ_SOFU01000038.1, read as the reverse complement.
ACGTCGGTCGCCGAGCGCGCGGCCCTGATGCAGCGTGTCGCGGACCTGCACACCGAGCGGCGTGAGCATCTGGCCGAGCTCATCGTGCGCGAGATGGGCAAGCCCGTCGCGCAGGCCCTCGGCGAGGTCGACTTCGCGGCCGACATCTACGCGTACTACGCGACCCACGGCGAGGCCTTCCTCGCCGACGAACCGATCGAGCTGCTCGGTGGTGAAGGCTCGGCGTTCATTCGGAGTGCCTCCCTCGGAGTGCTCGTCGGGATCATGCCGTGGAACTTCCCCTACTACCAGGTCGCCCGCTTCGCCGGTCCGAACCTGGTTCTCGGCAACACGATCCTGCTCAAGCACGCCTCGCAGTGCCCCGAGTCCGCTGCCGCGATCGAGGCGATCTTCACGGATGCCGGTTTTCCCGACGGCGCATACCGCAACGTCTACGCCTCCAGCGCTCAGATCTCCGACATCATCATTCCAGACCCCCGGGTCTGCGGTGTGTCGCTGACCGGTTCTGAAGGCGCGGGTGCGGCGGTCGCGGAGGCCGCCGGCCGCAACCTCAAGAAGGTCGTGCTCGAACTGGGCGGATCCGACCCCTTCATCCTGCTCAGCACGGACAATATGGACGAAGCGGTCGACGCCGCCGTCGACGCTCGCCTCGACAACTCCGGCCAGTCCTGCAACGCGGCTAAGCGCTTCATCGTGATCGACGGCCTGTACGACGCCTTCCTGGCGAGCTTCACGGCGAAGATCACCGGCAACGTTCCCGGAGACCCCACGTCGCCGGACACCACGCTCGGCCCGCTGTCCTCCCTCGGTGCCGCCGAGGACCTCGAGGAACAGCTCCAGCGCGCCGAAGCCCAGGGCGCAACCGTCACCGCGCGGGGAAATCGCAGGGGCGCCTTCTTCTCGCCGACGGTCCTGACCGACGTGTCCCCTCAGAGTGACGCTTACCGGGAGGAGTTCTTCGGCCCGGTCGCCGCCGTCTATCGCGTGGCGGACGAGGCCGAGGCCGTGCAGGTGGCCAACGACGTCCCGTACGGCCTGGGTTCGTATCTCTTCACCACCGACCCGGAACAGGCCCTGCGCGTGGCGGACCAGATCGACGCCGGAATGGTCTTCATCAACGGCTCGCTCCTCGACGGAGCAGAGCTGCCCTTCGGTGGAGTGAAGAGGTCTGGCTTCGGCCGTGAACTGGGACGCTTCGGCATCGCGGAGTTTGCCAACAAGAAGCTCATTCGCATCCTCAGGTGACACGCGGTGGCGCGCCGCCCGTCTCAGACGGTGGCGCGCCACCCGCCTGCGCCAGACTGCGGCATCCGGTCTCCCTGACGAAGTCGACGGAGATTTGGACAACACGGCTCCAAACCTGCCCACAATTGCGCGCTGCCTCAAAATCTCCGTCGAATTGGTTCGGCGCCGGGCCCGGGCGGCTCCGCTCCCTAGCTCAGGAGGAGCACCACCGCGGCGGTCACCGCGACCACGACCAGGATGGTGCGCAGTACCGGCGCGGAGAGCGTGCGGCCGATACGGGCACCCAGCCAGCCGCCCGCCGCGGAGCCGATGCCGATGAGGAGCGCGATTTTCCAGTCCACGGTTCCGCTGGAGATGAAGATGATCGCCGACACGATGTTCGCGACCCCGGCGAGCACGTTCTTGGCGCCGTTGGCCCGGTGCATGTCCGTGGACCAGAGTATGCCCAGCAGCGCGAGCAACACGACCCCCTGGGCGGCACCGAAATACCCGCCGTACACGCCCGTCGCGAGCACCCCGAGGATGAGCCCGAGGGTGAGGGGACGCGTATCCGTTTTGGTCAGCAGTGTGCCGGCGGGCGCCGCCGCCTTGCGTCGCACGAAGCCGGCCACTCGGGGCTGGATTGCCGAGAGCACCGCGGCCAGCAGCAGCAGGAAGGGCACGACGCCGGCGAACGCCTGTGCGGGCAGGGTGAGCAGGAGCAGACCGCCGACGATGCCGCCCACGGCGGAGAAGATCGCCATCACAGCTACGGGGCGCCACTGCGACCGCAACTCGCGTCGGTAGCCGTGGGCGCCGGCAATGGACGCAGGGATCAGGCCCACGGTATTGGACACGTTCGCCGTGATCGGCGGCACGCCCAACGCCAGAAGAACAGGGAAGGTGATGAGTGTTCCGGCGCCGGCGACCACGTTGATGACTCCCGCGGCGAGCCCGGCAATGAGGATGATCGAACCTTCAAGCAAAGTCACATCTACCCCCACCCGCCGTTGGACCGTGCAGGTCAAGGCTAGTTCAGGAAAGCTGGTTCAGGTGGCGGCCGGCGCCGGGGCAGTGGATGCTGCGGCTATGGCTCGCAACACCGGATCCCCATCGCGACGGGCATCGCGACGTGACTCAGAACGGGGTCGGAATCTGTCGAACCGTCAGCTTCGGCCCCCGGTCGTCACCGCGGTTCCGTCGCCGGGGGAGCCTGACGTCGAGCCCGGGGAACGGCACGTACGGCAGATTGCTGAGGAGGTGGCTGATGACGTTGAGGCGGGCCCTCTTCTTGTCGTCGGTGTGCGCGACATGCCAAGGGTGCCCAGGCGGTGTCGGTCGCCGCAAACATGGCGTTCCTCGCGCGGGCGTAGTCGGATCAGCGGCTGTAAGAATCGTGATCCATCGGCGAGGGCTTCCACGTCTTGCGCGGATTGTTGATTCGACTCTCGAGCCGCCGAGTCTGATCATTTTTACTGACCTCAAGCCAATACATGAGCAGGATGATTCCGGAGTCGACCATCGACTGCTCGCCCAGCGGCGTCATCCGCAGGAAGTGCTCGGTCTGATCCAGAGTGCAGAAACCCATCACCCGCTCCACGCCCGCATGTTTGTTCACGCTGCGGTCAAAGAGGACCACCTCGCCGGCCGCGGGGAAATGCTCCAGGTAACGCTGGATGTACAGCTGCGACTTCTCGCGATCAGTGGGAATGGGTAGTGCCGCGACTCGGAAGACCCGGGGGCTCACCTGCGCGGTGGTGCGTTTGACGGTGCCGCCCTGCCGCCCGTGTCACGCCCCGCGAACACAGGCAGCCAGGCGCCCGGTGCTGTCCTCTGCCTTCTTGCGGGACGTGAACGCGGTGAACGGGACCTCGGCGACTACAGCGTTACTGATCCGCATTTTGGTGCCTTCGTTATAGATCGCGCTGGTGTATCAAATCGCTGTCCAGGCACTGTCGGGGATCGTTCCGATCGCACGTTTGATGGCGGGATCCATGCGCGCGGTGACGGAGACGTCGGCACCGGCTGTGAGGGCTGCATTGATCGAGGCGTAACCGTAGCAGGCGGTGTCGGCGCGGAGGAGCACGCGGACGTTTTTTGCTCCGCGGAGACGTTTGATCGTGGCGCGGGCGTCGCGGATCAAGTGGGCGGCGCCGCGCGGCGACCCGCAGGCACCGCAGCGCAGTCGTTGACTGTTGATGCCCGGTGCTGACAGGTCTGTTTTCACGGTCGCGATGAACACGTTGAGGCGGCGCACTCCGGAGTAGCCGTAGCCGGATCCTTCCTTCTGGTACCCGTGGACTTCGATGATGGTGTCGTCAATGTCGAGGAAGATGTAGCCGTCGGTGTCGTGCACGAGTAGTGGGATTTCGGCCGCGAGGCCACCCACGAAGCGTGAGGCGAAGGCGTCGAGCTGCCGGACGTGACCGAACGTGAACTCGCGCTAGAACGACCCCAACGTCGATGGCGCGTAACACTTGGTGAAGACCTTCCCCATGCCGCCGTGACGAAGAATCGCAAAGTCGTCGATCGAGGCTGCGCCGGCGACCATCCCTCCGACCAGCGAGGTGACTTTGAAGCCGGCCTTGGCACCCTTGTCGGTGGGGACGGTCAGCCACTGATCGGCCAGGGTCGCCAGCTCCCTCGGGCGGCCAATTTCATGTTCGGGACCAACCCGGCGCACGACACAAGATTAGGGTCGGTGAATGATGCAGAAACGGCGGGGTTGGTCTGAGTAGCTGGCAACTACAAGATGCTCATCTGTTTGGTAAATTAACACTTTAGACAAGTCATATTTAAGCAGATCAGCTAGGTATTCTCGGTATAGCGCCCCCGTAAAATCTCACGTTGATCCGTGGATTCAGGCTGAAAAGACCACACCGAGACGAAACGAGCCGCCGCAACTTCCGCTGGCCTCATTCGCCTTGACAAATGCCGCGAACATGGTTGGCTCGTGGCAGTGCCAATTTCCGGAACAGTAGTCCAACCGTGAAAGGAGGTGGCTCATGAGCCACCATGCCGTTGTCAACCCCGCCACAGGCGAAACCATCAAAACTTACCCCCAGCTTTCTGCTGATGAAATCGAGCAGGTTATCGCATCGGCGGATGAGGCCCACCACGGCTGGTCACGCAGCTCTTCAACCAACGAGCGGGCCACACTCCTGCGCAGGGTCGGTGATCTGCATGAGGAGCGCCGCGACAAGCTGGCGGCCATCATCGTGCGCGAGATGGGAAAACCCATCGACCAAGCGCTCGGCGAGATCGATTACTCCGCCGACATCTACCGTTACTACGCCGACAATGCGCAGGAATTTCTGAAGGACGAACCGATCACCCTTCTCAGCGGCAAGGGTTCCGCGTTCATGCGCTCCAACTCTCTTGGCGTGCTGATTGGCGTCATGCCATGGAATTTCCCCTACTACCAGGTTGCGCGCTTCGCTGGACCTAACCTCATGATCGGCAACACGATCATCCTCAAGAATGCCGCCCAATGCCCGGAGTCGGCCGCAGCGATTGAGCAAATCTTCCATGATGCAGGCTTCCCGGCTGGCGCTTACACAAATGTGTATGCGGACAGCGAGCAGGTCGCCACGATCATCGCCGACCCGCGGGTACAGGGCGTCTCTCTCACCGGTTCGGAGGGCGCCGGCGCTGCCGTCGCCGAGGTGGCCGGTCGCCACCTCAAGAAGGTCGTGCTGGAACTGGGTGGGTCAGACCCGTTCATCCTGCTGAGCACCGACGACATGGCCGCGACAGTGGCTGCCGCCGTCGCCGGTCGCCTCCGCAATAGCGGGCAGGCCTGCGACGCAGCTAAGCGATTTATCGTGATTGATGAACTTTACGATGAGTTCACGGAGAAGTTCACCGCCGCCATCCTTGCGAACTCACCCGGAGACCCGACCGTTCACGGTGCCGTCTTCGGACCCCTCTCGTCCCTCGGCGCGGCCGAGCATCTCGAGGAGCAGGTCGAGCGCGCGGTCGCGCAGGGAGCGACCCTGGCGGCCACTGGCAAACGCTCGGGTGCCTTCTACCCGCCTGCCGTGCTCACCGGTGTCACGAAGGACAACGACACGTACCATGAGGAGTTTTTCGGCCCCGTAGCATCCGTCTACCGGGCAGGCTCAGAAGATGAAGCCATCGCCCTCGCGAACGACACTCCGTTCGGGCTCGGCTCCTACCTGTTCACGACCGATCCCGAACAGGCACTGCGGGTCGCCGACCGTATCGAGGCTGGCATGGTTTATGTCAACCTCGTCGACGCCGGCAGCGCAGAGCTGCCGTTCGGCGGGGTGAAAAGAAGCGGCATGGGGCGCGAACTCGGACGATACGGTGCCAGCGAGTTCGTGAACAAGAAACTCATCCGTATCGGCTAGACCCGCCGCAGACTCGGCGAACGCCGTTCAGTCGCCGAGTCTGCGGTGCGCGAGACCTGCTCGTGCCGCCTCGTGGTCGTCCTGGCGTTCACGCAGCGCCTAGCGACTCCAGTACCCGCGTTTTCCGTGGGCAACCGCGAGTTCGACTTTCGCTTGACCATCGCTCACCAACAGCGAGAGTACCGCGATTATGCGTCCACTTCCGTCGCCTTGGTGAGAATCTTCACAGTCTGCGCCCGGGCGGGGCGGGTAGTTGTTCCAGGTGCCCTAGCCGGGGTGCCGGGTAAAAGTCGTCGGATATTCGACGAGTTCTCAAGCCACCCTTGGCCGAGGGTGCCTCCGCCAGGGATGCCGACTCACACGCGTTCCGCCACCGGTTCTCCGGGTTGCGCAGACCAGCGCCCACCACCTCTGACGCGGAACGGTGATCAGCCAGGTCGGTGCTGGCCCGCGGACGCCGCGGCCACACTTGCTTACCCGGCGTGATCGCCTCAAACAATGGCCGGCTCGACACGTGCGGGTGCCGCAGCCGGACCCGAAGCGCTGACGTCACCGTGGTTAGCCACGAACAGCATTCATAGATTCGCGCAACGTCGGACGGATCGCCGCCTCGACTTCGTCCCAGCCCGGCCACATCGGATCGGAGACTCGAGAAATTCACAAGCCACACCTATTTGATGCCGCTGCGCGCGAATCCCTGCACGAAGAAGCGTTGGAACACCAGAAACAGCACCACCATGGGCACCACGTTGATAAGGGCGAACGCCATTGATGCACCGAAATCTGACCCGAATTTGCCCTGCAAGTAGAGCAGGCCGATCGGCAGGGTGAAGAGTTCGTTCTGCTTGAGGGCGATAAGTGGCCAGGCGAAATCATTCCAGGACTGCAGCAGTGTCATAAAATACAGCACAGCGATCAGCGGCTTTAAGAGCGGCAAAACTATAGTCGCGAGCACTCTAAAGTGACTAGCCCCCTCGATGCGCGCCGCCTCGATCAGGTCGCGCGGGAGGGCGAGAATGTATTGGCGGGCAAAGAAAACCCGCAAGCACTCGCGGCCGTGGGCAGGATGACCGCCCAGTAGCTGCCGTAAAGCCCGTGGTTCGTCACGAGCCGAAACAGCGGCACCATAATCACCTGCACGGGGATCATCAACGTTGTCAGGGCGATAAGAAAAGCGACGTACGAACCGCGAAACTTGAGATGCGCCAAGGCATACCCGCCTCACAGGTTGACGAGCATCGTGAGAACTGCCACCGTAATCGAGATCGCCAAGGAATTGCTAAACCATGTGGCGATCGGGAATCCTGGGAGGACGCGCTCAAAGTTTCCGATCGTAAGGGTACGCGGCCAGACACGCAGTGTGCGACCCAGCAGCTCGGACCGCGACGAGAACGCGACAACAAGCATCCAGTACAGCGGGAACAGCACAACGAAGCTGAAGAGGATCGCCGCAACGATGCGGGCTACGAGCCCCCGTCGCGAGCCTCTGCGTGACCGCGGCGCCCAAGGCGGTGCTCTAGATGAGTGAGTCCTAATGGTCGTAGGCGATGAGGGATCGTTTGTTGGGGGTTCCGAGGAGCCAGTTGTGCCAGATTCCGGCTGCGAGGGCGAGTAGTCGGCCGGCGACGCGGGAGTAAAGGCCCGGGATGGTGCGTCCGCCGTGGTCTTCGAGGGTGAGTTGGCCTTTGAGGGTGTCGGAGACCTCCTCGACCCACTGGCGGATTCCGCCGAGTTTCCCGAAGCGTTTCTTCTCGTCCTTGCGGCCGGGTCGGATCAGGTGTGCGCCGAGTTCGTCGGTGATGAACCCTTCGAACTCGCGGCCGGCGAACCCTTTGTCTCCGACGATGACTTGGCCCTGCTGGATCAGGTGTCGGTCGTGGCGGAGCATGGCTTGGGCAGCTTCGCGTTCGCCGATTTTGGGGTTGGCCAGGCCCCAGACGACGGGCATTCCGTCGCGGGTGCAGATCAGATAGAGGCGGAATCCCCAGAAGTAGCGGGAGTGGGAAGCGCAGTATCCGTAGCCGACGTGTCCGGCGAGGTCGGAGCAGTTCACGCTCTCTCGGGACTTGCCGCAGGGCACCGGGGTGGAGTCGATTAGCCGCGTGATCTCGCCCCAGGACGGGGTATCCCGGGCCAGTTCGGTGATCACTGCGGAGAGGAGCCCGGTGGCTTGGCAGACGCGTTTGCCCCACCCGGATTGTTGGGGCAATCGCGGGAATATGCTCTTCAGATGCGTGTTCGCGTAGCGGATCCATTTTCGGTCCGAGGCGATGCCGAGCAAGTGTTGGGCGACGATAAGGCAGAGCAGCTCAATATGGGTCAGGGCCGGTGGGCGCCCGGGCCGGCCCTGTCTGGAGAACCCCAGCGCGGGGATGATCCGGTCGTCTAGATGGACGTACAGTGTGGTCAGGAGGGTGTTTAGATCTGTCTTCACAAACAGGGTTTAACACCTTCCGCCTTCGATTAACAGCGTCCACGCGGGGCAAATCAGGTCCAACTAACCGGGCGCCATCCAAGCCAAAAGATTAGGACTCACTCATCTAGGCCGGCATTCACGAGCGCTATCGCGGCGTGAGCGCGGTGGGTTGTGTCGGCGGCGACGGTGTCGACGGTGTCGACGGTGCTGGTGGTGAAGTAGGCATGGAATCGATGGGTGTCGAACAGGGTCGGTTGGCCGAAGTTTTTCTTGTTCAGTTCCGGGATCCGTCGCACGACCAGGCGCACGGTGTTCTGCTCGGCCTTCTTGCGGGACGTAAACGGGGTGAACGGAACCTCGGTGAACGATGCAGAAACGGCGCGGTTGGTGCGGGCAGCTTGCTTCTACAAGATGCTCATCTGTTTGGTAAATTTGAACTTCAGACGAGTCCAATATTGCTTGATCAGATGGGCAGTCTTGGTTTAATGCGCCGTCAAAACCTCAGGTCGATTGGTGGATTCAGGCTCAGGGCAGGTGTCGAACAGGGGTGCCCGGGGTGGCCCTCAGGTCAACGGACGGGCGGTCTCGACGTAGTCGAGCGTGTGAGACTGATGGCAGGGTCTCGGGCACCCCGCCTCGAATAAGAACAGGAATCGCACATGGAATATCGCACACTCGGCAACAGCGGCGCGGTCGTTTCGACCTACGCCCTCGGCACCATGACTTTCGGCGCGGAGGCCGATCAGGAGATGGCACACACACTCCTGGACACATATGTAGAGGCAGGCGGCAACTTCGTCGACACCGCGGATGTCTACAGCGCCGGGGTCTCGGAGGAAATGATCGGGTGCTGGCTGGCATCGCACCCGACCGAGCGTGAGCAGATCGTTCTCGCGACCAAGGGCCGGTTTCCGATGGGCACCGGACCCAACGATCGGGGAACCAGCCGCCGGCATCTGAACCGGGCACTCGACGATTCGCTACGCCGGCTGGGCACGGATCACGTCGACCTGTATCAACTGCACGCCTGGGACGCGTTGACGCCGCTGGAGGAGACCCTGCGCTTTCTCGACGACGCCATCCGGAGCGGGAAAATCGGCTACTACGGCTTCTCCAACTTTCTGGGTTGGCAGCTGACGAAGGCCGTGTACGTGGCGCGAGCGCTCGGTTTCACGCCGCCGGTCACCCTGCAGCCGCAGTACAGCCTCCTTGTGCGCGAAATCGAATCGGAGATTGTGCCGGCTGCGCTCGACGCGGGCCTGGGGCTTCTGCCCTGGTCGCCCCTCGGCGGAGGCTGGTTGTCGGGTAAGTACCGGCGCGACACGCACCCCACCGGAGCCACGCGCCTCGGCGAGGATCCCGCGCGCGGAATGGAAGCCTGGGGTCCGCGCAACAAGCAGGAACGCACCTGGCGCATCATTGACGCCGTCGCTGAGGTTGCAGCCGAGATCGGTGCCACGAGCGCGCAGGTGTCCCTCGCCTGGCTTGAGGTGCAACCGGCGGTGACCTCGGTCATCCTCGGGGCGCGGAGCGTGAAGCAGCTGGCGGAAAACCTGTCCGCGGCCGACGTGCAACTGAGCCCAAAGCACCTGGAACTGTTAGGCGCACTCAGTTCACCGGTCGTTTCCGACTATCCCTACGGTGAGGCGGCGGTCGCGCAGCGCTTGCGGGTGGTCGGCTTCTAGGCCCGGTGCTCGAGCCGGGCTATTTTCATACCCACGGGGTATTCACCACGGAAGCCATAAGCGACATCCTGTTCTGAGACCAGGAAGCGAAAACCCCGAAGGAGACATCATGACCGTCATCAGTTCGAACACCGACACCGAGGCGCTGACCCTCACCTTCGTGGCCGATTTCGACGCGAGCCCGGAGCGGGTGTGGCAGCTCTGGGAGGACCCGCGTCAGCTCGAGCGCTGGTGGGGCCCGCCGACCTGGCCGGCCACCTTCGAGCGGCACGACTTCGTGCCCGGCGGCCGGTCGAACTACTACATGACCGGCCCGGACGGCGAGAAGGGGCCCGGCTGGTGGGTGACCACGCTGATCCAGCCGCCGCGCCGGTTGGAATTCGAGGACGGCTTCGCCGACGAGAACGGTGACCCGATTCTCGAGATGGGCTCGGTGCGGGCCGTGGTGACTCTGGAGGAGGCCGACGATCGTACCCGCATGACCACGGTGTCGACGTTTGCGAGCCTCGAGCAAATGCAACAGATTTCCGAGATGGGTATGGAGGAGGGTATGCGCCAGGCCCTGGGGCAGATCGACAGGCTTCTCGCCGAAGACGGCAGCGCCTGACCGGAGCGCCGTCGCCGGCGGTCGCGCCTCGCTCAGTGCACCAGCGCCTTGAGTGCGATCAGTGCCAAGCCCATACCCGCTGTTCCCGCCGCGGTGGCGAGCTTCGCGCGTGAACCGGCCTGCCGTTGCCGGGCAGCCCACCAACCCAGCACCGCGAGGGTGACCACAGCAGCCCACAGTGAGAGGTCTACGGCCGCATCCATCGACCACCCGAGGAGTGCCGCGACGATCAGGCAGGCTACCGGAACGATGAGCGCCCATAACAGCCCGGCTGAGCGTTGTAGCGCCTCACGGATCGCCTCCCGCCAGCTCATGTCCCGATTGCCGACGACCTCGGCGTACACATGCGCGCCCCAGAACACCAGGACGGTTCCCACGGTACGGGCGATGAGGGCCGGCAGGCCGGGGTTGTACAGGGAGAACGCGGAAATGAGACCCGCGGTCAGCACAGTGCCGTAGACGGCCTCCGCGTTCATGGCCCGCGACACCCACGGGTAGCGCCGCAACCGGGCATCCAGGTCGAACCCCGAAGGCTTCATCGCCACCGCCATTTCCGCATTGGCAACGCGCTGCCGCCGCGGTCAGCATAGTCGGGCGAGCTGCGGATGACCCTGCATCAGCAACCACGCCGCGCCGGGCGCCGCGCACGCGGACATGCTGACGGGATTCGGACGCGACGCGGCGAAGAACGGGGCACCGGTGACCGCTGCTCAATCGGCATCGGCAGGCGGTCGGCCAGGCTCGAGCGGGCGACGACCAGGTGGAAGCCATTGCGGGCAAGGATAGGCACAACGTCGGCCCGACGGCCACGGTGGAGGGTCAGCGAAGAAGCCCCAGTCCTGCGACTGGGGCTTCTTCATTACGACTTCTGCAGAACTCGGACTAGTGGCTCAGTGCCGGTTCCTCGAACTGGTTCATCGTGTTGTTGGTGCCGCCGGCCTTCAGCGCGGCCTCGCCGGCGAAGTACTCCTTGTGGTTGTCACCGATGTCGGAGCCGGACATGTTCTGGTGCTTGACCGTGGCGATCCCCTCACGGATCTCGCGACGCTGCACACCCTTGACGTAGGCGAGCATGCCCTGGTCGGCGAAGTAGCCCTTGGCCAGGTCATCGGTGGACAGCGCGGCCGTGTGGTAGGTCGGCAAAGTGATGAGGTGGTGGAAGATGCCGGCCTCGGCCGAGCCGTCGCGCTGGAAGGTGCGGATGCTCTCGTCGGCGATCTGAGCGAGCTCGGTCTCGTCGTAGGCGACGCTCATCAGCTTCGCGCGGTCGTAGGCCGACACGTCCTTGCCCTCGGCGAGCAGGTTATCGTACGCCTGCTGACGGAAGTTGAGCGTCCAGTTGAACGACGGGCTGTTGTTGTAGACCAACTTGGCGTTCGGGATGACCTTGCGCACCTCGTTCATCATCCCGGCGATCTGGGCGACGTGCGGCTTCTCCGTCTCAATCCAGAGCAGGTCCGCGCCGTTCTGCAGCGAGGTGATGCTGTCGAGCACGCAGCGGGCTTCACCGGTTCCCTGACGGAACTGGAACAGGTTGCTGGCCAGGCGCTTGGGGCGCAGCAGCTTGCCGTCGCGCTTGATGACGACATCCCCGTTACCCAACTCGGCCTCGGTGATCTCGTCGACGTCGAGGAAGGAATTGTACTGGTCGCCGAGGTCCCCGGGCTGGTAGGTCACGGCGAGCTTCTGCGTCAGGCCGGCACCGAGCGAGTCGGTACGCGAGACGATGATGCCGTTGTCGATGCCGAGCTCGAGGAACGCGTACCGCACGGCGTTGATCTTCGCGATGAAGTCCTCGTGGGGAACGGTGACCTTGCCGTCCTGGTGGCCGCACTGCTTCTCGTCCGAGACCTGATTCTCGATCTGGATGGCGCAGGCGCCTGCCTCGATCATCTTCTTGGCCAGAAGGTACGTCGCCTCGGGGTTACCGAAACCGGCGTCGATGTCCGCGATGATCGGCACGACGTGGGTCTCGTAGTTGTCGATCTGTTCCTGGATGTCCGCGGCCCTGGCGTCGTTGCCGGCGGTACGGGCCCCGTCCACGGCGGTGAAAAGCAGATCCAGCTCGCGGGCGTCGGCCTGGCGGAGAAAGGTGTAGAGCTCCTCGACCAGCGCGGGAACGGCTGTCTTCTCGTGCATGGACTGGTCGGGCAGCGGGCCGAAGTCGCTTCGCAGAGCAGCGACCATCCAGCCGGACAGGTACAGGTAGCGCTTATTCGTGGTCTTCAGGTGCTTCTTGATCGAAATCATCTTCTGCTGGCCGATGAAGCCGTGCCAGACTCCCAGGGACTGTGTGTAGACGGAGGAGTCAGCGTCGTACTCCGCCATGTCCTTGCGCATGATGTCGGCGGTGTACTGGGCGATTTCGAGGCCGGTCTTGAAACGGTTCTGTGCACGCATGCGGGCGACCGACTCAGGGTTGATCGCGTCCCAGCTGCTTCCGGCCGCGTTCTTGAGAGCTTCGACAGCCTGGGTGTCGTCTTGATAGATGGTCATGTGCATTCCTTCGACGTTGAATTGTGCAGAGCGTTGGACGGCTTCCGGCGGCCCGTTATCGGCTGCTACTTGAAGACTGCTGCAATAACAAGCGGTCTTCTTCACGATCCCCAGCAGAACTTTTGTGGTTCTTCTGCGTTTGAGAAGAAATCCCGGAGTGAGCCGGTCCGGGTCCGGGAATATGTCGAAATCGACGACCCAGGTGGGATCGGCGGGAAGGCCACCCCGGTGGATCCCTCCCCGCGCGACTAGGGTATTGCGCGGAAGAAAACTTTGACAGGAGGACCAGCCGAGCCCTGACCGTGGCTGGAATATTCCTCGCGGGAAAGGCACGGCGGCAGAACCTCACCAAGCAAAGGAAATCGCTATGAACAGCACACCCTCAGTGATCGTTTTCGACGTCAACGAAACCCTCTCCGATATGTCCCCGCTGAGCGCCCGGTTCGTGGAGATCGGAGCCCCGGCCTACCTGGCCCGGGTCTGGTTCGCCTCGCTGCTGCGGGACGGCTTCGCCCTCGCCGCCGCGGGCGGAACCGCACAATTCTCCACGATCGGATCCGAGATCCTGCGCGGGGTCCTCCGCAACGTCGACCTGACCCGTAGCCTCGACGACTCGGTGCACCACGTGATGGCCGGCTTCGAGACGTTGAGCCTGCATTCGGACATTGCCGACGGCATCCGTGATCTGAAAACTGCGGGGTTGCGCCTGGTGACCTTCTCCAACGGATCCGCGCAGGTGGCCGAGTCCCTCCTGACCCGGGCGGGTCTCCGAGGCGAGTTCGAGGCTCTGCTCACGGTGGAAGACGCCCCGGCCTGGAAGCCGGTTCGGGCCGCCTACGACTACGCCGCGGATGTCTGCGGAGTGAAGTCGGGCGACCTTCTCCTGGTGGCCGTGCACCCCTGGGACATCCACGGGGCCGCGCAGGCAGGCCTCCGCACCGCGTGGCTGAACCGCGCCGATGAGACCTACCCCAGCTTCTTCGCGGCACCCGACCACACCATCACCGCCCTCGGCGAACTGGCCACCCAGCTCGCCCACGACTCGCACCCCACCTATCGCCCCTAGCGAATTCACGGAGATTTTGGCTCTGGAGCCCAGGCCAACACCGGCCCACAATCGGAAAATCTCCGTCGAATTCGTTGGGCCGGGCCGTGGTCTGGGGGCACGGGCTGCCGGGAAGGATACCGAGGCCGATGGTGGCGCTCGTGATACCCTAGGGGGTATATTAATACTTTCATTGAATCGAGAAGGAGTTACCTATGTGCAGCCCCATTCGTTGTAACCGTTGCGGCAAGATCACCTGGACCGGCTGCGGCGAGCACGTCGACAGCGTCATGGCCGACATCCCGCCCGCTCAGCGCTGCGCCTGCAACGAGGCATGAAGAACCTCGTCGCAGCACTCGTCCTGGCCGGTGCGGCCCTGTTCGGCCTCACCGCGTGCTCCGCTCCGGCCGCCCCGGCGGCTGAGTCCGCCATGGCGGCCGACACCGTCGTGATCGACGTGCGCACCCCCGGGGAGTACGCCGCCGGTCACCTCAAAGGCGCGCTGAACATCGATGTGCAGTCATCCGACTTCGACAGCCAGGCCTCGGCGTTGCCGACCGACGGCGACTACATCGTGTACTGCCGCTCGGGCAGCCGCTCGGCCGCCGCGGCGGCCCGTCTGGCCGATCTCGGGTTCACCTCGGTGACGGATGCCGGCGCCATGTCTGCCGCCACCGTCTCCACCGGTCTCCCGATCGTCACGACCCCGTAGTACCCGCACCACCGGCAGCACTCACAACACCGCGAAGGGCACCCACGAGCGTGGGTGCCCTTCATTGTGTCATCGGTAGGGCGGAGGGGCCGGTCAGGCAGACGCCCGGTCGGCGGCCTGGCGGGCGGCGATGCTGGCGTGCACCTCGTCCATGTCGAGGCTCCGCACGGCGGTGATGACCTCTTCCAGGGAGGCGGCGTTCAGGGCGCCGGGCTGGGAGAACACCAGCACCTTGTCGCGGAAGGCCATCAGCGTTGGGATCGAACGGATGCCTGCGGCCGCGGCCAGGCTCTGCTCGGCCTCGGTGTCGACCTTGGCGAACACGATGTCGGGGTGCTTCTCGGACGCGGCGGTGAAGGTGGGCGCGAACATGCGGCACGGGCCGCACCAGGCCGCCCAGAAGTCCACCAGCACGATGGAGTTGTCGGTGATGGTCTGGTCGAAGGTTTTCTCGGTGGTGTCAATGGTTGCCATGACTCCAGAATATACCCCATGGGGTATTCTGGTCAAGCGGCGGACGACGCCCGGGGCGGAGCGCCAGGTTGCTTTTCAGATACCCCTGGGGGTATCGTGTTCAACGTGCGATCCGATCGCACGCACGACGCAGGCAAAACGTCAGCACGACGCACGCACGACTTGGAGGACTTCGAACCATGGACGTTATCGTTATCGAAACCCCGCAGCTGGGAGACCGCAGCTACCTGGTGCACGACGGCGCGGTCGCGCTGGTCATCGACCCGCAGCGCGACACCGACCGGGTGGAGGGCGCGGCACGCGAGGCCGGGGTCACCATCACCCACGTCGCCGAGACCCACCTGCACAACGACTACGTGACCGGCGGCTTAGAGCTCGCCCGGGTGCACGGCGCGAAGTACCTGGTCAACGCCGCCGACACCGTCACTTTCGAGCGGGAGCCGGTCACCGACGGCCAGGTCATCCCTATCGGCGGCCTGACCGTCACCGTGGTGGCCACGCCGGGGCACACCCACACGCACGTGTCCTACATCGTCAGCGACGGCAGCGAAGAGGCGGTCTTCTCCGGCGGCAGCCTGCTGTTCGGCTCGGTCGGACGCACCGACCTGGTAGCCACGACCGACACGGTCGGGCTCACCCACGACCAGTACGCCTCGGTACGCCGGCTCGTGCACAAGGCCGAGCACGACGCCGCGCTCTTCCCGACCCACGGGTTCGGCTCCTTCTGCTCCAGCGGACCCGCCACCGGCGCCGGCGCATCCACCATCGGCGAACAGCTCACGGCGAACCACGCCCTGACCGACTCCGATGAGGAGCACTTCGTGCGCGACCTGATCGCCAACCTCACCGCCTACCCCTCCTACTACGCGCACATGGCCCCCGCGAACACGCAGGGTCCCGGCCCCGCGAACCTGCAGGTGCCCGAGTCCCTCGACGCCGCCGAGCTCACCCGGCGCCTGGCCGAGGGGGAGTGGGTCGTCGACCTGCGCAACCGGGTCGCGTTCTCGAGCAACCACCTGCAGGGTGCCGTGAGCTTCGAATACGGCAACGGCTCGAACTTCACGACCTACCTGGGCTGGGTTCTGCCCTGGAACGAGCAGCTCACCCTGGTCGGCGACCGCGCAGACGTCGAGGACGCCATCCGTGACCTGTCGCGCATCGGCATCGACTCGCCGGATGCCGCCATCGGCACCGAGCCGCACGCCCTGGCCCCGGATGCCCCGGTCGCCTCCTACCCGCGTGTGGGCTGGGTCGGTCTGCTGCAGGGCCGCGCCGAACAGGATGTCCTCCTGGACACCCGTCGCGCCGACGAGTTCGCCGGTTCCCACCTACTCGGTGCGGTGAATGTTCCGCTGCACGAGTTGCTCTCCCGGATGGACGAGGTCCCGGCCGGCACAATCTGGGTGCACTGCGGTTCCGGCTACCGTGCCGGGGTCGCCGCCAGCCTTCTGCAGCGCGCCGGCCGTGAGGTCGTGCACGTCGACGGGAACTTCGACGAGGCCGCGGCTGCCGGACTCACCCTGGCCGAGCTGACCGTCTAACCCCATGACGGGGAAGCGAACGGCGATCCACCCGGCCGAGAAGCGCAGTCTGCTCGGCATGGGCGCCGCCGTGGTGGCCCTCCACCTGGGCGGCTGGGGAACCCTGTTCCTGCTGGTGTTGCCGCAGCTGTCGCGCACGGGCGGCGACACCGCGGTGATGCTCGGACTGGCGGTCAGCGCCTACCTGTTGGGGGTGCGGCACGCCGTCGACGCCGACCACATCGTCGCGATCGACAACACCACCCGTCGCCTGGTCGGCGCCGGCCGCCGATCGGTGTCGGTCGGGTTCTGGTTCGCCCTGGGGCATTCCTCCGTCGTCGTGGTCTCCGTGGTCCTGCTGGTGCTCGGCGTCAACGCCTTCGCCGGAGGCCTCGCGGACGACACTTCCGCTCTCCGGCAGGTCACCGGCGTGTGGGGTGCCGCCGTCTCCGGCGTCTTCCTGATCCTGATGGGCGCGCTCAACCTGTCCTCCCTGAAAGGGCTGCGCCAGGTGCTGCGCGACGTGCGGACCGGGAGCTTCGTGCAGAGCGAGCTCGATGGGCACCTCGAAAATCGCGGCGTGATCAACCGGCTGCTCCGGCCGATGTCCCGGCTCGTGGACCGGCCCTGGAAGATGCTGCCGATCGGCCTGCTCTTCGGCCTCGGCCTTGACACCGCCGCCTCGATCAGCCTCTTCGTCTTCGCCGGGGTGCTCACGCCGGGCCTGCCCTGGTACGCGGCCCTGGTGCTCCCCGTCGTCTTCACGGCCGGCATGACCCTCGTCGACAGCGCGGATGGAATCCTGATGAACCACGTCTACCAGTGGGCCTCCGCCGACCCGCTGCGGAAGGTTCATTACAATCTGATCGTCACCGGCGTATCCGTCTTCGTCGCCTTCTTCGTCGGCGGGATGGGCCTGATGGCCATGTTCACCGACCTCGGCATCGGCGGCGGAACCCTCCAAATGCTCACGGCCGTCGACCTCACCTTCCGGGGACCGGTCCTGTTCGGCGTTTTCGCGCTGACCGGACTCCTCCTGGCTCTGTGGGCTCGATTCCGCCCTAGTCTGTCCCTGGAAAGGCACTCATGATGGAACTCACCCCGCAGCAGGTCTTCAGCCGCCTGGCCGCGGCACAGATAGTCGATGTTCGGGAAGCCCCCGAGCTTCTCGACGGCATGATCGCCGGAGCCCGGCACATTCCGCTCAGCACGATCACGGAGAACACCGCCGCTCTGGACCCGCAGCGACCCGTAATCCTGGTCTGTCGCAGCGGGAGTCGCAGCGCCAGCGCCGCCGACTACCTCGCTGCCGCCGGGTTCGACACGATCAATATGACGGGCGGGATGCTCGAGTGGACCGCTGAGCGGCTGCCGACTGTTCTGCCTCAGCAACCGTGATCATTGCCGCACTCGTCCTGGGGCTCATCGTCGGGTCCCTGCTGGGCCTGGTCGGCGGCGGCGGGGCAATCATCGCCGTGCCGGCCCTCGTCTACGGGGTCGGCCTGCCGTTGGAGGAGGCGATCCCCACCTCCCTGATCGTGGTCGGAGCGGCCTCCGCCGTCGCCGTTCTCCCGCGGCTCCGTCGCGGCGTCAACTGGCGGCTGGCCTTGATCGTCGGCTCCGCCGGGGTGGCGACTGCCTACCTCGGCACCATGGTCAACCGGCTGCTCGACCCGGGGAGTCTGCTCCTGGCCTTCGCCGTGATCATGGTGATCGCCGGCATCCGCATGCTCATGCCGATCCGGGGTGGCGGCGGCCCCTGTGCGCTCCCGGGCGGGGGAATCAGGTGGCGCAGCTGCCTGCCCCGCGCGCTCGCCACCGGTGCGGTGGTCGGTTTTCTGACCGGGCTGCTCGGCGTCGGCGGAGGCTTCCTCATCGTGCCCGCGCTCACCCTCATTCTCGGCCTGCCCATGAGCGTGACCGTGGGAACCTCGCTGGTCATCATCGTCATCAACTCGATGGCCGGGTTCACCGCGCACCTGGGTGACGTGCAGATCGACTGGGCCGTGACCGGCGCGTTCGCCGTGACGGCCATGGCGGCGTCACTGATCGCCGGCCGGCTCGCCCGCGGACTGTCCGACACGGTGCTGAAACGCGGATTCGCCGTTCTCGTCCTGATCGTCGCGGTCTACGTGGCCGTGCAGGCCGTGATCGTGCTGGTCGACTAGGACAGGGCCAGGAACAGTTTCTCGAGTTCCTCCACGCGGAGGGGCTTCTTGTCACCGGTGTCGCCCTGGTCGGTGAGACACTCCTTCATCGCGGAGCTGATGACCGTGAAGCCGGCGCGGTCGATGGCGCTGGAGACGGCGGCCAGCTGGGTGACGACCGCCCGGCAGTCGGCGCCTGATTCGACGGCGGCGATCACCGCGGCGAGTTGCCCCTGGGCTCGCTTGAGCCGGTTCATGGTCTTGCGCAGATCATCTGGCTTTGTCGGGTCTGACTTCATGTGTATAAAATACCCCATGGGGTATCAACTCTCAATGACAATCGAGGAATCAGCCACACCATGAGAATTTCGGCAGCGTTCACCGAACTCCGCACTTGGCCTCGTCGAAGACGGATGGTCGCAGCCGGCATCGGCGCGGCGGCGTTCACCGCGCTGACCCTCGCCTCGGGCTCCGTTGCCGTGGCCGGCGGATCACTGATGTTCCCCGGTGCCGTCTGGGCCTATGCGGTCACGGTCGTCGGGGCCGGGCTGATCGGCCTGGTTGTCGCCAGCTACTTCGACGCCCCGATCGGCGGGGAAGCCACCCGGTGTGACGTGCGCTGGCCCGTGCTCGGCCTGATCGCGGTCTACCTCACCACCGAACTGTGGGAGGCCGTGCCGCTTATCGCCGGCGCGGTTCGCCCGGTCGTCGCCGTCGCCGCGATCGCGCTACTGGTGTGGGCGCTGCTCGAACGCCTGGGCAGTGAGCACCGTGCCGTCAACGACCGGAGTGAAAACGACGAGGACGGCGAGGTCTGCACGACCTGCAGGCCGCTGTTCCCGGCGACGCGGAGCCGCTGACGCCGTCCGGGCACCTGAGCGTCCACCCAACCGGCAACCCACGGGAACCGGATAGCCCTCGGCAGGGCAGCGGGGCGCGGATACCCCGTGCCCTGCCGAGGCAGGTGCCTAGTAGCTGCGCGGCTGGCGCGGCGGGCGCTCGGTGCGACCCTCGCGACGGACCGGTCCGCCGCCGTCGGCACGGATTTCGATGAGCTTGCCGCTGATGCGGGTGTTCTCCAGTCGGCCGAGCACGTCGCCCGGCATGTCGGCCGGCAGCTCGACGAGCGAGTATTCCGGGTTGATCTGGATGTGACCGAAGTCTTCGCGGCTCAGGCCACCCTCGTTGGCGAGAGCGCCGACGATCTGGCGCGGTTCCACCTTGTGGCGCTTGCCGACCTCGATGCGGTACGAGGCCATCGCGCGGTTGTTGTCGCGGGGGCGGCGTTCCACCCGTTCCACCCGTTCGCCTCGCTCTGCGCGTTCGTCACGGCGGTCGCCGCGACCGGCGTCGGCGCGGGCGCGCTCTGCCCGGTCGCCGCGGTCGGCACGCTCGGGCCGCTGCGCGCGGGCATCCGCCTGGGTGAGCAACAGGGGAGTCTCCCCCTGGGCGACGACCGCCAGGGCCGCCGCGACATCCGCTTCGGGCACGTCGTGATGGGCGACGTAGTGACCGATGATGTCGCGGAAGGCGCCGATCCGTTCGGACTGGCCGAGGGCCTCGGTGATGGCGTCGTCGAAGCGTGCCAGACGGGTGACATTGACGTCTTCGAAGCTGGGCAGCTGCATCTGCGTCAGCGGCTGGCGGGTCGCCCGCTCGATGGCGTTGAGCAGGTGTCGCTCGCGCGGCGTGACGAAGCTGATCGCTGCGCCGCTGCGGCCGGCGCGGCCGGTGCGGCCGATGCGGTGTACGTACGACTCGGTGTCGATCGGGATGTCGTAGTTGACGACGTGGCTGATGCGGTCGACGTCGAGGCCGCGCGCGGCGACATCCGTTGCGACCAGGATGTCCAGCTTGCCGGACTTGAGCTGGTTGACGGTGCGCTCGCGCTGCACTTGGGCCACATCGCCGTTGATGGCAGCGGCGGAGTAGCCGCGTGCGCGCAGCTTCTCGGCGAGCAATTCGGTCTCGTTCTTGGTGCGGGTGAAGACGATCATGCCCTCGAAGTTCTCCACTTCGAGGATGCGGGTGAGCGCGTCGACCTTCTGCGGGTACGACACCATCAGGTAGCGCTGGGTCGTGTTCGCGGAGGTCGTGGTCTTGTTCTTGATCGTGATCTCTTCGGGGTCGTTCAGGTACTTCTTCGAAATCCGCCTGATCTGCGGCGGCATGGTCGCCGAGAACAGGGCGACCTGCTTGTCGTTCGGGGTGTCGGCGAGGATCGTCTCGACGTCCTCGGCGAAGCCCATCTTGAGCATCTCATCGGCCTCGTCGAGCACCAGGTACTTCAGCTGCGACAGGTCGAGCGTGCCCTTTTCGAGGTGGTCCATGATGCGGCCGGGCGTACCGACGACGATGTGCACCCCACGGCGCAGCGCGGAGAGCTGCACGCCATAGCCCTGGCCGCCGTAGACGGGGAGCACGTGCACGCCGCGCATGTGACCGGCGTACTTCTCGAATGCCTCACAGACCTGTAAGGCAAGCTCACGGGTCGGGGAGAGCACGAGTGCCTGCGGGGTCTTCTGCGCCATGTCGAGGCGCGAAAGAATCGGCAGCGCGAACGCGGCAGTCTTGCCGGTTCCGGTCTGGGCGAGGCCGACGACGTCGCGCCCGGCAAGAAGCGGGGGGATGGTGGCGGCCTGGATGGCGGAGGGAGTTTCGTACCCGACGTCCTTGAGCGCCTTGAGCATCGCATCATTGAGCCCGAGGTCGGCGAAGGTTTTCGTGTCGCGGGCAGTATCTGCCTCGCTCTGCGTGGGGGTCGTGTCAGGGGTGTGCATACTACAACGGTAATCCATCGGAGAGTGCGCCCCGTTCGTGCGGGAGGATAAGACCATGTCGACAACGCAGCAGCAACCCTGGGTGAAGAACTATCAGCCGGGCGTCCCGGCCGAGATCGAGCTCCCCACGGAGTCGCTCGTCGCGATGCTCGAGCGGTCCGTGATCGAGGCCGGTGACCACCCCGCACTCGAGTTCTTCGGGCGCCGCACGACGTACACCGAGCTCGGCGACCAGGTCGACCGGGTTGCGGAGGGTCTGCGGCACCTTGGGGTGCGAGCGGGAGACCGGGTGGCCCTGATCCTGCCGAACTGCCCTCAGCACGTCGTCGCCTTCTACGCGGTGCTGCGCCTGGGCGCCGTGGTGGTCGAGCACAACCCGCTGTACACCTCGCGGGAACTCCGCCACCAGTTCGAGGACCACCAGGCGCGCATCGTGATCGCCTGGGACAAGTCCGTCGCCTCCGTTCGCGCCTTCCCGCGCGACATCGAGATCGACCACATCGTGTCCGTGAACCTGCTCCTGGCGTTCCCGACCCTCAAGCGCCTCGCCCTGCACCTGCCGGTGAAGAAACTGCGCGAATCCCGCGAGGCCCTCACGATTGCCGCGCCGGGCACGATCTCGTGGAAGGAACTGCTCAGCCATGACCCGATCGATCCCGGGCATCCGCGCCCCTCGGTCGACGACCTCGCGGCCCTCCAGTACACCTCGGGCACCACGGGCCAGCCCAAGGGCGCCATGCTCACCCACTTCAACCTGTACTCCAACGCCCTGCAGGGCGAGGCATGGATGCACGGGGCCGAGTACCGCAAAGAGGTCTTCTACGCGATCCTGCCGATGTTCCACGCGTTCGGCATGACCCTGTACCTGACCTACGGCATCCGCAAGCAGGGTCTGCTCGTCTTGTTCCCCAAGTTCGACCCCAACTTGATCCTCGACGCCATGAAGAAGTCTCCCGCCACGGTGTATTGCGCGGTGCCGCCGATCTACGAGCGCACGGCCGTGGTGGCGAAGGAGCGCGGAATCTCGCTGCGGTCCTGCAAGTACTGCATCTCGGGTGCGATGAACCTGCCCGACCATGTCGTGGAACTGTGGGAGTCGGTGTCGGGCGGGCTGCTGGTGGAGGGCTATGGCATGACGGAGACGTCGCCGGTGGCCCTCGGCAACCCGTTCCACCCCACCCGCCGGCCCGGCACGGTCGGCGTGCCCTTTCCCTCCACGCTGATGAAGGTGGTCGACCTGGACGACCCCGCCGTAGAGGTGGTTCAGGGCCGGCCCGGAGAGCTGCTGCTGAAGGGCCCCCAGGTTTTCCAGGGCTACTGGAACAACCCCGAGGAGACCGCAAAGGCCCTCCTCCCCGGCGGCTGGCTGCGCACGGGGGACATCGTGACCGTCGACGCAGACGGCTTCACCACGATCGTGGACCGCGCCAAGGAACTCGTCATCACCGGTGGCTTCAACGTCTCGCCCTCGGAGGTCGAGGCGGTGCTGCGACTGCACACGGATGTCGTCGACGCCGCCGTCGTCGGCAAGGCTCTCGAACGCGGCGGGGAAATGGTCGTCGCGGCAGTCGAGCTGAAGCCCGGAGTGCCGCTCGATGAGGATTCATTGCGGGAGCACTGCCGCGAGCACCTCGCCGCCTACAAGATCCCGCGCCGGATCGTTTCGATCGAGGACATGCCCCGCTCCATGCTCGGCAAGATCCTGCGCAAGCAGGTGCGCGAGCAGGTTCTGCCGGGGCTCTGAGGCTGGGCCCGTTCGAGGGAAGCCCCGAGCGTTCGGGCCGTTTTTTCAGGGGGCACTAGCACTGGGGATGCTGTCGCTGCGGGCAGTGTCCCTTCCCTATGGCAGCGTATTGCACATGTCCATTTCACAGCCGCCAGCAGCCCCGGCACAGCAGACCCCCGTCCCGCCCCACGTCCCTGGAAGCCCGATGCCGGTGAAGAAGTCCGGCAACGGTCTCGGCCTCGCCGCTCTGATCGTCGGTCTCGTCGCGCTGCTGTTCGCGTTCATTCCGGCCATCAGCCTGGTGGCCGGCTTCATCGGCTTTGTTGGCCTGGTCCTCGGCGTCATCGCCATCTTCCGCAAAGGAAGGTCGAGGGGTGTCGCAATTTCCGGCACCGCTGTTTCGCTGATCTCCATCATCGTGGCGATCATCATGTCGATCGTCTATGCGGCGGCCTTCATCACCGCCGTCGATGACGCGATCCAGAGCGAATCCAGCGTGACGGAACCAGGCGTAGCCGCAGCCGACGATGCAGCGGAACCCGTCGAGGCGGGCGACGTGGGCACCCGTGCCAACCCGGCCCCCGTCGGTTCGACGGTGACCATTGAGGAGTTCGGCACCCCGACGTGGGAGGTCACGCTTGGTGCGGCCACGTTGAACGCGACGGATCAGGTGAAAGCTGCGAACGAGTTCAACCCGGACCCGGAGCCGGGAAATGCGTACGCGATCGTACCCGCTACTGTGAAGTACATCGGAGCGGAATCCGGCAACCCGAACTTCAGTCTCGACTTCACGTATGTGTCCTCGGATGGTCGGTCGTACGACGGCGGATTCGTCTCGATGGATGGGCAGCTTTCGGATGTCGCTGATCTCTACACGGATGCCACCGCAACCGCAAACGTGATCATCGAGGTGCCCGCGACCGGTCCGGAGGCCGGCCTGTGGGGCGTGTCCTACATCGGCGGCGATCCGGTCTTCCTCGCCGTGCAGTAGCTGGTTCGACACGGACTTCGAGGGAGGCCCGGCGGACCCGCGCCGGTATTCTGAGATGATGACGACGGCACCCGAGAACATTATGACGGATGCCCGGTTCACCCGCCTGCGCGCCGTGAACCTCGTCGTCGGCCTCCTCCTGCTGGCACAGGCCGTTCTGGTCTCCGTGGTCGTCCTGGCCCAGAGCGCCCCGGTGCTGCTGCCGGTCACGGCCGGCTTCCCCGGCGGGTCGGTGGATTCCCAGGCCGAACCGCAGGTCGTCGACCTGGCCGCCGTGAACCTCGGGGTAGCCGTCGCCATCCTGCTCGCCTTTTCCGGGTTCCTGCGCCTCGCCGCCGTGACCCCGACGTTCGCCGGCAGTTACCGGCGCGGTCTGGCCGCCGCACGCAACCCGCTGCGCTGGGTCGAGTACTCGCAGGTCTCCGCGATCACCGTGTTCCTGGTCGCCCAGCTCAACGGCGTCACGGAGGTGGGCACGCTGGTGGCGCTCTACGCCGTCACGGCCGGTGCCACGCTCTTCCTCGCCCTCACGGAGCGCGAACCGGCAGGCGGCTCGCTTCGGCCCTTCGTCTTCGGGGCCATGGTGGGCATCGTGCCGTGGGGAATCATCGCGTTCTATCAGATCGGCGCCGGACTTCGCGGTGACGTGCCCGAACTTTTCGTGCGCACCGTCACCCTTTCGCTGCTCGCGGTGGCGGCCCTGGTCTGGACCAACGCGTGGCTCGGGCGGACAGGCGACGGCGCGTGGGCGCATCCGCACCGAGTGGAGATCGTCCAGATCGCCCTCGTCACGCTCGGCACCACGCTGCTGACCGGGCAGGTGCTGTGGGGCGTGCTGCTCTAGTTCGAGGCCTGGCCGGTAACGAGGCTCGTGGCGCAGGGTGTGGAAGTGGGCGCAGGGCAGAACGTGCGCCTGCTTCTACACGGTGCGCCGTGACCGATGCGGGCGCCGGGCCCAGGCGGGCTAGGTGAGCGCCCGGGCCACGTCCAGCCCGGAGCGCACGGCACGGGAGACCCCCGACGGCTGCCCGTGCAGCCGCCCGAAACCGTCTCCCGCCACGAAAATGCCCGGCTGGTCCGCGCGGCGGGAGAACGTGGCATCAGGCACCGACTCCACCGCATTCGCGTACCGCCAGCGCTTGAGCTCCGAATCCACGACGGGCGCTCCGGGCAGCAGGCGGATCAGCTCGAACAGGAGCGCCGCCTGCGCGAATGTGGCGTCGGCTTCCCAGGTCGCCTCGGTCCACTGCGGGCTTGCGAAGACCTCGAGCCAGAGCTGGCCGGCGTCGTCCCGGTGCCTGACCCGAACCGCCTCGATGACGCCGTCGGGAGTCGACCGGCCCACGAGGTGACCCGGGAGATCACCCTGAGCGCCACCGTCGACGACGCAGAGCAGAACGGCCCGTTTGTCGTAGGTCACCTCGTGCAGCTCGGGAGCCACGAGAAGCCCGCTTCCGCGCAGGATCTTCACACTCTGCGGAACCGGTGCGGTGAGAACCACCGCCCGGCCGGCGAACGGTGCCCCGGAGCCGTGCGGCACCACGTGGATGAGCCCGGACTCCTGCACGACCAGGTGAGTGACGAAGGTGCTCCGCAGCGTCGTGCCGGCCGCCCACCGCTTGGCGATGTCGCCCGCGGGCTCGTCGAAAGCCCCGTCCGCGCGGCCCTCGGTCACAGGCGTGAACCGGGCGCCCGTTCGGTGCATGATCTCCTGCGTCACCTCAGGGTCGTGGCTGCGAACCGTGTCGACGGACGGGTTCAGCAGCCGGCCGTCGAGGGGCCGGCTGGACAGTCGACCGCCCGGACGGGAGCCCTTGTCGAGGAGCAGCACCGAACGGCCGCGCTCCTGAAGGTTCTGGGCGACCGTCAGCCCGCACACACCGGCACCGACCACGACGACATCCCACGTTTGCATGTCTGGAGGCTAGTGCACGCAGTCGTACGCTTGTTCTTGTTGCCACCGCCGCCGACATCGGCACGGATGCAGCAGCTCGCCGACCATGAAGAGGAGTCCCGCATGAAGATCGTTGTCACAGGTGGAAGCGGAAAGCTCGGCCGGACCGTCGTGAAGTACCTTGTCGCCGAAGGTCACGAGGTGCTGAACCTCGACCGTGACGGTGCCCGCAGCCATGACCTGGTGGTCGTGGACCTCACAGACTACGGCCAGGTCGTCGACGCGGTCCTCGGTATTGACGACCGGCACAGCGGGTTCGACGCCATCGTGCACCTGGGCGCGATCCCGGCCCCTGGCCTGGTTCCCGACGTGGCCACGTTCCACAACAACATCCTCTCCACCTACAACGTTTTCCAGGCGGCCCGGCGTGCGGGCATCACGAAGCTGGTCTATGCGTCCAGCGAGACCGTGCTCGGTCTGCCGTTCGACATCGACCCGCCTTACATTCCCGTGGACGAGGAGTACCCGGCCCGCCCCGAGAGCACGTACTCGCTGGTGAAGCACCTCGAGGAGCAGATGGCGATCCAGCTCACCCGGTGGGATCCCGAACTGAGCATCACGGCCCTGCGCTTCTCCAACGTGAAGGACCCGGAGGACTACGCGGTCTTTCCCGCCTTCGACGCCGACGCCACCCTGCGCAAGTGGAACCTGTGGGGCTACATCGACGGCCGTGACGGCGCCCAGGCCGTGCTGCGGGCGCTGCAGAACGCGAAGCCGGGCTTCGAGACGTTCATCATCGCCGCCGCCGACACGGTGATGAGCCGGCCCAACGCCGAGCTGGCCGCCGAGGTCTTCCCCGGCGTCGAACTCCGGGAGGTCGGCGAGAACGACACCTTGCTCTCCATCGACAAGGCCCGACGGATGCTCGGCTACGCACCGGAGCACAGCTGGCGCGACCACGTGTAGCCGTCGCCCGGAGGGAGCGGTAGAACTGTGGCATGACGACGACACCTCTCGTGCTGGGTCCCATGTTGCGGTACGTGGACACGGTTTCGGCGAGCATCTGGGTCGAGACCCGGGGCACGGCATCCGTCGGGGTCGACGCCGGGAACCGATCGTGGACGGCGCGGACCTTCGCTGTGCACGGCCACCATTACGCGCTGGTGCACGTCGACGGCCTGGGACCGGGCACCGTCACGCCCTACACCGTGTCAATCGACGGGGCACAGGTCTGGCCCCCGCCTGATTCGGTCTACCCGGCCTCCGTCATCACGACGCTGACGCCGGGCGCACCCCTACGGCTGTCTTTCGGATCCTGCCGCACCAGCGTGCCCCACGACAAGAAGGGCACGCGCACGCACGGGGTGGATGCCCTCAGGGCGTACGCCCTGCAGATGGCGGAGGGCGACGGAATCCTTTCCTGGCCGGACCTGATGCTGTTTCTCGGCGACCAGGTCTACGCCGACCTCACCAGTGAGGCGATGCAGGAGTTCATCCGCGATCGCCGCGACATCAGAGAGCCGCCCGGCGAAGAGCTGGCGGACTTCGAGGAATACGCGCACCTCTACAACCTGGCCTGGTCGGACACGGCGAACCGATGGCTGTTGGCCACCGTGCCCGTCGCGATGATCTTCGACGACCACGATGTGCGCGACGACTGGAATGCGTCGCTCAGCTGGAAGCGCCGGATGGAAGCCACGTCCTGGTGGCACGGACGGATCGTGGCCGGGCTGGCCTCGTACTGGGTCTACCAGCATCTGGGCAATCTCTCACCCGGGGAGCGTGCCCACGACGAGGTGTGGCAGGCAATCCAGACGCATGACGGCGCCGAAGAACTCGACCTCAGCTCGGTGCTCGACGGGTTCGCCGAGCGGTGCGACCGGGAGCCGACCACCTACCGGTGGAGCTATTGCCGCGACTTCGGTGAGGACCGACTGATCGTCCTCGACTCCCGCGCGGCGCGCGAACTCGATCCCCGGCGGCGGGCGCTGGTGGACGAGCAGGAGACGGCCTGGTTTGACGAACGGATGCAGAGCGGGTTCCGGCACCTGGTGGTGGCGACCTCCCTGCCGTTCCTGCTCCCACCGGGCGTGGCGGACATCATCACCGACGTCGCTGACGGCAAACGGGGCGCGGCTCCGCAGACCGTGACGTTCCTGTCGGGCGACGTGCACTACTCCTACGTGTCGGAGGTGGACCGCACCTCGGGCAGTCGCATCATCCAGGCCGTCTGTTCGCCGATTCGCAACCCGCTGCCCATCCTGTTGCGGTCCGTTTCCGCCGTCCTCTCCTATGGAATGTCCACCCGGCTGAGCGCGCTGCTGTCCCGGTCGGTGGGGGTTCCTCCTCCGCCGTTCCACTGGTCGGGCATCATCGGGCCCTGGTTCGACAACTGCCTGGCGACCGTCGCCGACACCCCCGATGGGCTGCGGCTCTCCTGGGCGTCCGGAGTCGTCGATGGCGGTGATCCGGCTCACCCGACGGTCACGGAACGCGCCGCGATCACGGTGGCACCGCGCCGCGACGCAACACTCGGCCGATGAAAGTTGTATTCGGTATTGAGGGCCGCTAGCTGGTTGGTGCACCTAGAGCGCCAGCAGCTGCGGTCCGCCCGGTGAGCCCACGCTGAGGCCGGCCCACGACACGAGGGTCCAACCGCCTTCGGGAGAGCCGGACAACTCGACCATCCCCGTGTTCTCGAGGTCGGTCGTGCCCGCGAACAGGGGCGACACATTGCTGGCGCGGGCCGCGGTCCACACGCGGATCGCCGCGCCGTGGCTGAACACCGCCGCCGTGTCGGCACCGGCGGCGGCAGACGCGATATCGGCGTCGAACCGGGAGAAGAAGCTGTTCCCGTCCAGGCCTTCAGGCATCCTGGCTGTCAGGTCCCCGGTGACCCAGGTCAGCACGGTTTCAAAATAGGTGCGAATGGATGCCCGGTCACTGAGTCCCTCGAGCGCGCCCGCTTCGATCTCGTGCAGCCCGGTGGCCACCTGAACGTCGAGCTGCAACGCGGTCGCCAGCGGCTCGGCCGTGAGCTGGGTGCGTACGAGCGTCGACGCGAAGATGACGTCGATGGACTCGAGGCGCAGGGCATCCGGAATCACCGAGGCCTGCCGGGACCCGAGCTCGGTCAGGCCGGGACCGGGGTGAGCGGTGTCGAGCTGGCCGAGCACATTCGCGGGCGTCTGGCCGTGGCGGATCAGGAAGAGTCGCATTATGCCCCCAGCATAGGCATCGCGGTCGGCGAGCGTCCGCAGGGTGAGGTCTTCGCAGCCGAGGGTGACAGCATGGGGGGAGCAGGCAGTGCATCCACGAGAGGGAGAAACCCCATGACGATCGTCAAAATCAACGCCATCACGGTACCCGGCGACAACGGCGACGAGCTGGCTCGCCGGTTCGCCGCCCGAGCCGGTGCGGTCGACGACCGACCGGGTTTCGAGGGTTTCGAACTGCTCAAGCCCACGGATGACCGCAGCACCTGGCTGGTCGTCACCCGCTGGGCCGACGAAGAGTCCTTCCAGGCCTGGCTGACCTCGCCGTCCTTCGCGCAGGGTCACCGCGGCGACGACCCCACCGATGGTGCGGCGCCGGCGCGGCCCGTGGGCATCAGCAGCGAGCTGTGGTCCTACGAGATCGCCGGCGGCTCGACGGCCTGACGCAGTCGCGTCCGCTGCGGTGCCCGAGGCCACGGCGCGTAACACGCAGCCGCGCGGCGAGAGGCCCGGTTAAGCTGGGCCGATGAGCGAACCCCGTGCACACGACGCCACGCAATTCGACGCCGTGCGCCCGGTCCGGTCCCTGGCTCTGCTCGATGCGTTGGCCATCCGGGTCGTCATCGCCGACGGCGCCATGGGCACCATGCTGCAGGAGCACAATCCCACCCTCCTGGACTACCAGCAGCTCGAGGGCTGCAACGAGATCCTCAACGTCAGCCGGCCCGACATGATCGAAGCCATCCACGATGCCTACCTCGAGACCGGCATCGACGCGGTGGAGAGCAACACCTTCGGCGCGAACTGGTCGAACCTCTCGGACTACGGGATCGAAGACCGCATCGAAGAGCTCGCCCGGCTGGGAGCGGAAATCGCCCGCCGGAGCGTGGAGGCCTTCGAGGCCCGTGACGGCCGAATGCGCTGGGTGCTCGGCTCGATGGGCCCCGGCACGAAACTGCCCAGCCTCGGCCACACCACCTACGCCCACCTCAAGGCGACGTTCGCCGAACAGGCGCACGGTCTCATCCGCGGCGGCGCCGACGCCTTCCTGATCGAGACCTCCCAGGACCTGCTGCAGACCAAGTCCGCGGTGAACGGGTGTAAGCAGGCGATCGCTGAGACGGGCATCCGGCTGCCGATCTTCGCCCTGGTCACGGTCGAGACCACCGGCACCATGCTGATGGGCAGCGAAATCGGCGCGGCGCTCACGGCCCTGGAGCCGCTCGGCATCGACGCCATCGGCCTCAACTGCGCCACCGGCCCGACCGAGATGAGCGAGCACCTCCGCCACCTCTCCAAGTATTCGCCTGTGCCCGTGATGTGCATGCCCAACGCCGGCCTGCCCCAGTTGACCGCCACCGGTGCGAGCTACCCGCTCACCCCCGAACAGCTGGCCACGGCGCACGAACAGTTCGTCAAGGAGTTCGGGCTGGGCCTGGTCGGCGGATGCTGCGGCACCACGCCCGCGCACATGACCGCCGTGGTCGAAAGGTTACGTAGTGTCACGGTGAAACCCCGCACCCTCGAACAGGACGCGGGTGTCGCGAGTCTGTACCAGCACGTCAGTTTCGACCAGGACAGCGCATTTTTGGCCATTGGAGAGCGTACCAACGCCAATGGATCGCGCGCTTTTCGTGATGCCATGCTTGCTGAAAACTGGGACGACTGCGTCGACATCGCCCGCAGCCAGGTGCGTGACGGCGCTCACCTGCTCGACGTCTGCATCGACTACGTCGGTCGCGATGGCGTCGCCGACATGAAGCAGGTCCTCTCCCGACTGGTCGGCGCCTCGACCTTGCCGCTCGTCGTCGACTCCACTGAGCCGGCCGTGCTGCAGGCCGGCATGGAACTCATCGGTGGGCGTCCGGTCGTGAACTCGGTCAACTTCGAAGACGGCGAGGGGCCCACGTCGCGGTTCGGCCGCATCATGCCGCTGGTCAAGGAGCACGGCGCGGCCGTGATCGCTCTGACCATCGACGAGGAGGGCCAGGCCCGCACCGCCGAACACAAGGTGCGCATCGCCACCCGTCTGGTGGACACCCTCGTGAGCACCTGGGGCATGCGGGTCGAGGACATCATCGTCGACGCGTTGACCTTTCCCATCGCGACCGGCCAGGAAGAAACCCGTCGCGATGGCATCGAGACCATCGACGCGATTCGCCAGATCAAGGCGAAGTATCCCGGCATCCACACGACGCTCGGCGTCTCGAACGTGTCCTTCGGGCTCAACCCCGCGGCCCGCTCGGTGCTCAACTCGGTCTTTCTGCACGAAGCCACGGAGGCGGGCCTCGACTCGGCCATCGTGAACTCGGCCAAAATCGTGCCGCTCGCTTCGGTGCCCGCC
The DNA here is from genome assembly GCF_004402245.1 of Cryobacterium sp. TMT2-18-2. Classification (NCBI taxonomy): domain Bacteria; kingdom Bacillati; phylum Actinomycetota; class Actinomycetes; order Micrococcales; family Microbacteriaceae; genus Cryobacterium; species Cryobacterium sp. TMT2-18-2. The sequence continues at coordinate 110,700 of NZ_SOFU01000038.1, read as the reverse complement.
GACCGCCGCAAGGTGGCGCTCGACCTGGTCTGGGACCGCCGCGAATACGACGCCGAGGGCACCCTCACCTACGACCCGTTGGTGGCCCTGCTCGACCTGTTCGCCGGCGTCGACTCCGCCGCCCTGAAAGACGAGCGCGCCGCCGAGCTCGCCGCCCTGCCGGTGGGCGAACGCCTGGAACGACGCATCATCGACGGTGAGGTCAAGGGGCTCGAGGCTGACCTCGACCTCGCCCGTGCCGGGGGGTTGAGCGCCCTCGATATTGTCAACGTGCACCTGCTCGTTGGCATGCAGGTCGTCGGTGCCCGGTTCGGCAGCGGCGAGATGCAGCTGCCGTTCGTGCTGCAATCCGCCGAGGTGATGAAAGCCGCCGTGGCCCTGCTCGAGCCGCACATGGAGAAATCTGAAGCGGCCGGCAAGGGCACGATCGTGCTCGGCACCGTGCGCGGTGATGTGCACGACATCGGCAAGAACCTCGTCGACATCATCCTCACCAACAACGGCTACGACGTGATCAATATCGGCATCAAGCAGCCGATTGCCGAGTTCATCCGGGTCGCCGAGGAGAACAACGCCGATGTCATCGGTATGAGCGGGCTGCTCGTGAAGTCCACGGTGGTCATGAAAGAGAACCTGCTCGAGCTCGAGTCCCGCGGTTTCGCCGACAAATGGCCGATTCTGCTCGGCGGCGCGGCCCTCACCCGCTCCTACGTCGAGGAGGACCTTGCCGCATTGTTCGACGGCACGGTGCGCTACGCGCGGGATGCCTTCGAGGGCTTGGCATTGATGGAACCGCTGGTCGCCGTCGCGCGGGGCGCCGACCCGGCATCCGTGAGTCTGCCGCCGCTCAAAAAGCGCATCCACAAGCGCAGCCTGCTCACCGTCACGGAGCCGGACGCCATGCCGGCCCGCTCCGATGTGGTCGCCAACAACCCCGTGCCCATTCCGCCGTTCTGGGGCACCCGCATCGTCAAGGGGATCGCGCTGGCCGAGTACTCCGCGTTCCTCGACGAGCGGGCCACGTTCATGGGGCAGTGGGGTCTGAAGCCCAGCCGCGGCGACGGCAAGAGCTACCAGCATCTGGTGGAAACCGAGGGCCGACCCCGGCTGCGCTACTGGCTCGACCGCATCCTCTCCGAGGGTATGCTCGACGCCTCCGTCGCCTACGGCTACTTCCCGGCCTACAGCGAGGGCAACGACCTCGTCGTGCTGCACCACGGCGACGACCTGTCGGGCGTGCTGGGGGTCGCCGGCCTGCTCGCCCCCGACGGCGGCTCCGGCGGCCCCGTGGGTTCCGAACGCCTGCGATTCGTTTTCCCCCGGCAGCGGCGCGACCGGCACCTGTGCCTGGCGGACTTCCTTCGCCCACGCGAATCCGGCCAGACGGATGTCGTCGCCCTTCAGCTGGTCACGGGCGGAGCCAACGTCGACACGGTCACGGCGAAGCTCTTTGCCGAGAACAAGTACCGTGACTACATGGAGCTCAACGGGCTGACCATGCAGCTCACCGAGGCGCTGGCCGAATACTGGCACTCCCGGGTGCGGGAGGAGCTCGGCCTGGGTGCCGAAGACCCGGCCGAACTGGCCGGCATGTTCAAGCTCGAGTACCGCGGCGCCCGGTTCTCGCTGGGCTACCCGGCCTGCCCCGAGATGGAGGACCGCCGTACGGTGGTTGAACTGCTCAGGCCCGAGCGGATGGGTGTGGTGCTGTCGGAGGAACTGCAGCTGCACCCGGAGCAGTCGACGGATGCGTTCGTGTTCCACCACCCGGAAGCGAAGTACTTCTCGGTGTAGCCGGTTCGGCCTGGGGTGGTCGGGTGGCCCTGCCCGGCCGGCCCAGCTTCGCTCGCCGGAGCGCGGCCAGTGCGGCCGGGCCCACCAGCACGATCCCGACCGTCGTGGTGATGGCGCGCACGGTGTCCCAGGTGAGGGTCGACGTCACGAGCGTGTACAGGGCGAAGGAGGCGAGGTTCTCGCCGAGCGGGGCATCGGCCGCATAGGAGATGTCGGTGCCCGAGCCCACCGCGAACGGCCAGAACCAGAGGTTCATCACCAGTCCGAAGAGGTAGGACGCCACGATGCCGTAGGCCACGAGCATCGCGATCTCGAGGCGGGCCGCGCCGATAGGTGCGGAACGGATGCGCGGCAGCAGCGCCGCCCCGGCTCCCACCCAGCCGCAGGCGAACATCTGGAACGGGGTCCACGGGCCGAATCCACCCCACAGGGCCGAGGACACCGCGATGGTGAGCAGGCCGAGCAGGAACCCGAAGCGGGCCCCGTAGGCGCGACCGGCCAGGATCAGCAGGATGAACACAGCCTCGACGCCGCCGACGCCGGTGCCCGCGATGCGCACGGCGGCGCCGACCGCGGAGAGCACCCCCAGCAGGGCCACGGTCTTGGCCGTGTACATCTCCCCGTCGAGGGTGAGCGCGAGGGCCACGATCAGGGCCGGCACGAGCGCGAAGGCCACGACCGGCGCGGCCGCCTGGGCGTTCTCCGGCAGCGCCGAGGCGAAGAACGGCCAGGCGAAGCCGGCGGCGGCGAGGATACTGCCGCCGCCGAGCACCCAGGCGGTCCAGCCCGTCCCGCCGGTGCGCCTCATGACCGCACCGGTTCCGGTTCGGTGAGCAGGCCGGCGGCCATGATGACCGTCTTCGTCGCCAGGGAGCGGGCGAAGTCGCGGTCGTGGGTGGCGAACAGGACCGCCGACGTGTCACTCGAGGCGCGCACTAGCGCGGCGGCGACGAGCGCCCGGGCCTGTGGATCGAGGCCGCGCGTCGGTTCGTCCACCAGCAGCACCCGCGGCTCGGCGGCCAGCTGGATGGCCATCACGAGGCAGAGGCGTTCGCCGGCCGAGAGGTCCCGCGGATGCCGCCGCATCAGGTGCGCCGCCTCCGCCACGGTGCCGAGCCCGAGCAGGTTCGCGAACCGGAGCGCGGTCCCGATCCCGGTTCCCCTCCCGGCCGGGGTCTTCAGCCGGCGGTCGGCCCGGCGGCACTCCTCGGCCACCGTGACGGCGAAGAGTAGATCGTCGAAATTCTCCGGTACCAGGGCCACGGCCGTGCGGCGGTATCGGGGGCGCAGCTGCGCCACGTCCCGCCCGGCCACGAGTACGCTGCCTCGCGTCGCCGAGAGGGCGATCGCGCGCAGCAGGCTGCTCTTGCCCGCGCCGTTCCGACCCTCGAGCGCCACCAGGTCGCCCGCGTAGAGGTCCAGCGACACATCGTCGACCGCCCGCTCGCTCCCGTGCAGGACCGTGAGGTGACGGATACTCGCGAGCGGTCCCGCAGGCCCGGTGCCGGGGGTGGTCAGGGTGCTCTGACCCTGCTGTGCCGCCCGCTGTGCCGCCTGCTGTGCCGCGACCAGCGCACTCGGCCGCTCGCCCGGGCCGAGCGCATGCACGCGCGCACCGCGGAGCTCGAGCCAGGCATCCGCCGCATTCGACCACTCCCGGGTGTTGTGCTCGGCGACCACGACGCAGACCTGGGTCTCGTGGGCCAGGCGGTCGAGCACCTGCACCACCCGCTCCCGGGCCGGGGTGTCGAGATCGGCCAGAGGCTCGTCCACGAGCAGCAGGATCGGCTGGTCGACCAGGGCGGCGCCGATGGCGACGAGACTGGCCTCGCCCGCCGAGAGCTCCGAGGTGCCGCGGCCGAGCAGATGCTCGATCCCCAGCCGCTCGGCCACCTCGCGCACCCGCTGCTCCACGAGGACCGGTGCGATGCCGCGCACCGCGAGGGCGAAGCCGATCTCGTCCGGCACGGTTTCGGCCACGAAGGAGAGCCGCACGTTCTGGGTGACAAGTCCGACGAAGCCGGCCGTTTCGCGCGGGGGAGTGGCGGCGCGATCGGCGCCGCCCACCTCGATCGAGCCGTGCTGGGTGCCATCGGCGAAGTGCTGGAAGAGACCGCTCATGCTGTGCAGCAGGCTGGTCTTTCCCGATCCGGTCGGACCGACGATCACGGTCAGCGTGCCGGGAGCGAGGTCGAGGGTGAGTCCCTCGAGGTGCCAGCGCTCACCCTCGAAGCCAAGTGCGGCATCCGTCATCACGACCGGCTTCTCACACCCGCCGGCTGCCGCCCGGGTGGCGGCGAACCCGCGGGACTCCATGGACGCAGCAAGGCCGAGCGCCCGTTCCACGGTCTGCTCGAAGACCGGCACCAGCAGGGCCGGTGCCGACCGTTCGCCGCGCAACGCACCGGCCGTGCGCACCCGGCGCACCGCGTCGATCAGTGCCGGGAACGTCGCCCAGGCGATCACGAGCGACCGCGACAGGGCGCGCAGCGGGCCCCGGTTAGCGCCGCGGGCGAAGAAGCGGCGCACGTCGACGAGCGCGTTGAGCACACCGAACCCGAGGATCACCAGAGCGAAGGGCAGCGCGCTCAGGGCGGCATTGCCGAGGCCTCCGGTCGTGACGGGCCCGAACAGCGCAATGTGGTTGAACGGCCCATCGAGCGGCAGGCGCGGGAGGTCGAGCAGCAACAGGCCACCGCCGGATGCCCCGCCGAAGGCCACCCGGTAGATCACCCGGATGCCCACGAACGCTCCGGCGAGCAACGCCGCCGAGCGCAGGGGGGAAAACCGGAAGCGCAGCACTAGCTTCCGGGGGTGGGCGTCTCGGTGCCGGTCGTGAAGACAAGGCCGACGGACTGGCCTGGTTCCAGCTCGAGGCTGCCGAGGCCCTCCTCGGCGTACTCCCACTCCGCGTCGGCGGTGGGCTTGACCCAGAGCGCCCAGTAAGCGGCGGCGGCGGGCATGGACGCGCAGGATTCGGTGAACGGGGTTTCGCCGGCCACGTCGATGGTTTCGTCGGCGGCCGGGCGGCCACTTACGCGGCAGACCACCTGGTCGCCCCACTCCGCGGTGCCCTCGGTTGCCACACCGGCGGTCTCCAGGACCGTGCTGGCCGCGATCGTCTCGGCGGTGGCGGTGGCGGTGGCGGTGGCGACGCAGTCCCTGATCTCGGGGGCGTCGAGCGCGCCGAAGTCGACGACGACGCTCACGCCGGCACAGGCCCCGTCGGCCGGAGCGGCGGTGGCGGAGGCGGAGGCGGTGGCGGAGGAGGCGGCGGGGGTGGTGTCGGTCTCGGGTGCGCCGGTGGTGCATCCGCTCAAGGCCAGCGCTCCCACCAGGATCAGGGTGGCCAGTGCTGTCAGCTTCATGTGCTCCAGAATACCGAGCGGCGGGTGAAGTCTGGTTTCTGTCACGCGCCGAGACGGGGACACCGAGTGTTCACCGGGCCGACACCGGCTGGAGACCGGGAGACCTCCGGGCGTCAGCTTGAGGCTCATAGATTCGATGGCGTTGTATCTACCCCCTATGAAGGAGTCGCGCCTTGCGCAAGAAGATCGCTGTCTTTGCCCTTACCGCCACCGCCACTGCCACCGCAGTCGTCGGCATCGCCCCTGCCGCGCTCGCCGCGACCGGCCCGTTCGATTTCGTGCCTCTCGCCGGTTCCGCCTACGGCATGGGCAGCACCGACTGGACCCAGCCGTACCTGCTCCCGGAGGGTTTTACCCAGACCCTCGTGCACGACGAAACCGTGCTCGACGTCTACCCCGGCGTGGACGACCTGCATGACATGAATACCCAGAACGAGACCGGTGCCCAGGCCGGCCGCTACCTCTACAACACCTACGAGGTCGGCTCGAACGGCGCCGTCTCTGTGACCGACCTGAAGACCGGTGCGGTCAGCGTCATCGCGCAGCGCGCGGACTGGAACCGTCTCGACGGCATCCGCTGGACCCCCTGGGGCAGCCTCCTCGTCACGGAAGAGACCACCGGCGGCAAGGTCTTCGAACTGTTCTTCGCGAAGAACGACCCGACCACGGTCGAGCGTATCGAGGAGCGCACCGAGCTCGGAGCCCAACGTCACGAGGGCATCGACGTCACGGCCGACGGGTCCGTCATCGTCATCGACGAACTCAATGGCGGCTCAATCTTCAAGTTCGTGCCGACCGTTCGCGGCGACCTCTCCCAGGGCCAGATGCACGCCCTCAAGATCACCGGGCTGACGGATGCCGCTCAAAAGTGGAACCAGACCACCTTCACCGAGAAGGTGGGCGCCTTCGAATGGGTGGCCCTCGACCAGGCGCAGGTGCGCGTCGACGCGGATGCCGCGGCCAACGCGGTGAGCGCCACCGAATTCGGTCGCCCGGAAGACGTCGAGGTCATCGGCCAGACCCTGTACGTGGCCAACACGTCCGAGGAGCGCGTGGTCGCTATCGACCTCTCGAAGCTCACCGTCAGCAGCTTCGTCGAGGCCGGCGTGAACGTGCCGGTCGAGGACAAGGCCGCCGGGGTCAGCGGGTTCAACAACCCGGACAACCTTGCAGAGGGCCCCGATGGCGCCCTCTGGATCACGGAAGACAACAGTTTCAGCGACATCTTCCGGGCCGAAAAAGACCGGGACCACGACGGAGCGTCCGACAGCGTCGAGCTCTTCGCCTCGCTGACGGATGAAGGCGCCGAGACCACCGGGATCTACTTCGGCAAGAACCCGAAGGAGCTGTTCGCTTCGGTGCAGCACCCCGACAAGGACCTCGCCGACGGCATCTGGAAGATCACGCGCGACTAGCCCCACCCCGGCGGCAGGCTCCTGCCGCGCCGAGGTCAGCCGCGCGAGGCCGTCGAGCATGGTCTTGCTGGGGGGCTCGGTGCTCCGGTCCGGCGGCGTCAGCTCCCGGCTGACCTCCCGGTAGCCTGCCTCCACCTCCCGCATCCGGTCGACGGACGTGCGTCCACGCACCATCAGGGAGGTTTCGACGTCGAGTGCAGGGCCTTCACCTCCGGAAAGCCGCGAAGGGCGTGGATCACCTTCGTGTTCACGCGCCCCTCCACCTCGATCAGGGTGATCGCCCAAATCGAGTTCGGGTCGCGGTCCTCCCTGATCCGCACGCCGAAACCCACGACGGTTCCCGAATCGGTCAGCCTCTCGAGCCTGCTGTCGACCGTGGACCGGGTGACACCGAGGTCGCGGGCGAGGCTGGCCACGGGCTCGCGGCGTTCACGCGGAGGGCGGAGAGCAGGCGGCGGTCGAGTCATCAAGGGGATACATTGCACATAGTGTATGTATCCAGAGGGCATAATGCATAGTCACCTGGGCAGAATGCGGCAATAATCGAATGGCGGCTGCACATTGCCCACGCATAGTGTTGTAACCCTGAACGAGGGGAGACGCGCGTGGTGCGCTTTGTAGACGTAGGAAACATCAACCGGTGGGCCGCCGCGACCGGTGTGGAACGCATCCTCACCGACATGGTCGAGTACCTCGAGCGGGACTTCCGCCGCTGGCCTACCTTCGACAAGGCACCGCGCGTGGCCAGCCACTCACCGCTCGGCGTGATCGAACTCATGCCCACGAGCGACGGCGTCACCTACGGCTTCAAGTACGTCAACGGTCATCCGTCGAACCCGTCGCGCGGCCTGCAGACCGTCACCGCCTTCGGCGTCCTCGCCGACGTGCAGAGCGGCTACCCCACGTTCTGGTCCGAGATGACCGTGCTCACGGCCTTCCGCACCGCCGCGACCTCGGCCATGGTCGCCCGCGCGCTGGCCCGCCCCGACGCCCACACCATGGCCATGATCGGCACGGGCACCCAGTCGGAGTTTCAGGCGCTCGCCTTTCGCGGGCTCCTCGGCATCAACCGGCTCCGCGTCTGGGACACCGATCCCGATGCCCTCGCCAAATTCGTGCGCAACCTGACTCCGCTCGGTTTCGAGATCCTGGTCGCCACCGGGGCGACGGATGCCGTGACCGGTGCCGACATCATCACGACCTGCACCGCGGACAAGGCGAATGCCACCGTACTCACCGACGCCATGGCCGGCCCCGGCGTGCACATCAACGCCATCGGCGGCGACTGCCCGGGCAAGACGGAGCTCGACGCGGGCATCCTGCACCGCGCCGACGTCTTCGTGGAATTCACCGCGCAGACCCGTATCGAGGGCGAAATCCAGCAGATGCACCCCGAATTCCCGGTCACCGAGATCTGGCAGGTGCTCCTCGGCGAGGCCGCCGGCCGCACCTCGGCAGAGCAGATCACGGTCTTCGACTCCGTAGGCTTCGCCATCGAGGACTTCTCGGCGCTCCGCTTCCTGCAGGATGCCGTCGACCAGACCTCGTTCTACACCGACATCGACCTCGTCGCCGACCCCGATGACCCGAAAGACCTCTTCGGTCTGGTCACCGCGGGCGCGCCCGTCCTCGTCTGACCCCGGTGTCCGTGCAGGCCCCGTCGGCCGTGGTGCTCATCCGGCCACATTTCTTCTCGCCGAACCCCGAGACGGCCCATGACAACGCTTTCCAGTCACGGGACGCCGGGCACGACGCCGCCCTGGTGGCCGAGGCCGCCTACGCCGAGGTGACCCAGGTAGCAGGCACCCTGGAGGCGCAGGGCATCGCGGTGCACCTGTTCGATGACGACGGGCCGGGCCGCCCCGACAGCGTGTTCCCCAACAACTGGATCTCGACCCACGCCGGGGGTCACGTGGCGCTCTATCCGATGCACGCGCCGAACCGGCGCACCGAGCGTCGGGGTGACATCGTCGAGATGCTCAAGCAGCGCTACCGCGTGCAGGATGTCGTCGACTACTCCGGTCTCGAACTTGACGACGTCTTCCTCGAGGGAACCGGCGCCATGGTTCTCGACCATGCGGCGCGCATCGCCTATGTGGCCCGGTCGCGGCGGGCCGACCCGATCGCGCTCGAACGGTTCTGCACCAACTTCGGCTACGAGCCCATCGTCTTCGACGCGTCTGACGAGAACGGCACGCCGATCTACCACACCAACGTCATGATGTGCATCGCCACGGACTTCGCCCTGGTCGGTCTCGACCTGATCGAGTCGCCGGCCCGGCGCAGCCACGTCGTGGAGCGCCTGGCCGCGCAGGATCGTCAGGTGATCGCCCTCGACCGCGATCAGATCCGCAACTACGCCGGCAACGCGATCGAACTGCACGGCCGGAACGGACGGATGCTGGCGCTCTCCCGCCGCGCCCTCGGCAGTCTGACTGCCGAGCAGCGCCGGATCATCGAGCAGAGCTGCGCGATCCTGCCGCTTGACGTGCCCACGATCGAACTCGCCGGCGGCTCAGTGCGGTGCATGCTCGCCGGGATCCACCTCGACCGTCGTGCTGCGCTCACTTCTCAGGCGGCCGCGGCCGCCTGAGAGCTCAGGTGTTCCACGCTAGAGGCGTTCGTCCGGATGGATGCTCCTGGTTGCACCCCGGCGGTTGCGTCCGCGAAACCAGTCCGTGGGGTGCACCTTCGGGAGGATCTTCGCAACCGCGAGTGCGGCGAACATGACCGTATTGATGGCGACGAACGCCGCAAGGATGGCGAATTCGTCCGATTGAAGCACCGTTGACGGAAGGAGGATTCCGACCGGAACCAGGGCGGGGAGAGCACCAACCATGATGGATCAGTCCACCCTTCGCAGTTCGTCGTGGGGTGCGGAGTGGACGACATGGCCCCACTGTGCCTGCCGGCCCAGGGTGATGTCGATGATCCCCTTGACGTAGACGAGGTCGAGGAACACATCGAAGATCAGCTCGGGGAAAAGCGTAAGCGCCAGCAGGCGTGCCCGTCGGCCGCCCGCCCAGACCGACACGACACGTTCGGCGATGAAAACGAGACCGAGGCCCAGCCAGAACGGAAACCAAACCCACGAATCGATCGCCAGAACCGTCACGAGCACGAGCAGCAGGAACGCGCTGAGCGCGATGACGCTGTAGCCCAGGCCCAACTGCTGGGCCCAGTACCGGAAGGTGGACGGTGAGACGCCGTACGCCCCGATGTTCTCCAACGCGCCCCGTTGCCAGCGCAGACGTTGCACCCACAGAGTGCGAACGGTTGGCATTACCTCGGTGACGACCGTGCACTCCGAGGGAGAGATGATGAGCGCGCCCAGCGACTTCAGGGCAATGGTGAGCTCGTTGTCTTCCGTGAGCGCAGCCGTGTCATAGACATCCCCGCTGGCACCGGGAATCGTGTCGCCGCGACTTTCAGCCACCGTACGCAAGGCGGCGGGCCGGAATAGCGAAGCGGTGCCCGTGAGAACGAAGACGTGGCCCCGGCGACGGCGAATGTCACGGGAGTACCGAATGTACTCGTTGCGCTGGAACTGACCGAGAAGCCCGGAACCTTCCTCGCCGTAGAACAACCCACCGACCGCCATCAGCGCACGATCGCTGGTGAAGCGACCGACGGCGGCCTCCAAGAAGCCGTCGTCGAGACGTGTGTCGGCATCCAGGACCATGATGAGGTCGTTGTCGCCCTGGCCCGGTAGGAGCACCTTCAGGATCTGATTAAGTGCCCCGGCTTTCTTGAATGTGTTCCGGCGAGATTCGAAGATCTCCACCCCCAGCGAGCGGGCAATGTCGACGGTCCCGTCGGTGCAGTTATCCGCCACGACCACGACGCGTTCCGGGCGGTGCGACTGGGCGAGCAGCGATGAGAGTGTCGCGAAGATCGAAGCCTCTTCGTTGTGCGCGGGCACCAGAACGGTGACGGTCACGGCGCCGGCGAAGACTCCGCGCGTTCGTGCCATTACGACTCCCGCCGAGAGGGGCGTGGTGCGCTGGTTTAAGGATCGACGGGCCTTGCTGGACGTTCCTCGTTCGAGCATTGCAATTCCTGCGGCGAAGAGGAAAGCCAGAGCAACGGCGCCGAGGATGACCCGCGGCGTCGGTGCCGCCAAATCATAAAGCACCCGCCACATTCCGAGCAGCAGCCCTTGGGAGGGCATTTCGCCCGCCGTCGGCGTTCCGGCGGCGACGACGAACCAGAGGAGGGCCGCTGCGCCTCCAGCCACAAGCCCGATGACGACGCCGACGCCGCGATCGAAAGTCTTTGCCCCCATGAGCGCAGACTAGCAGAGCAGGGGAACCTCGACCCTCCCGCTGCTGCTTCCGCTGCGGAAGAACTCGATCGCCGCCTCCCGGAACGCGCGTGACGTCGGGGCGTTGAAGTGATTGCGCCCGGGGACCTCGAAGAATTCTCCGCTCGGTGTGGCCGCGGCGAGTGCCTTGGAGGCCTCGAGGATGCTGTCTTTGGTCCCGGTGGCGAAGAGCAGGGGCTGCGTCGGCGCGTTGTCCGCGCCGGGTTGGGGGCCGCCGCGCATTCCCTCGACGAGGGCCACGAGGGCTTTGAGGTCGTTGCCGGGCAGCGCGCGGGCCATGGTCAGGTAGGCGCCGGTAAGGCGGTCGGCGACCTCGGTGCCGTGCTCGATATGAGCGCGGGCATCCGTGACCTTGAAGCGTTTGAGGGGGTCACCGTCGGGTATGCCGCCGAGCACGGCCCGCGAGATGCGTCCCTCCAGTTCGCGGGCGGCCTGCCAGCCCACGCGGGCGCCGAGGGAGTATCCCGCGTAGGCGACCTCGTCGAGCAGGTAGGCGTCGAGTACCCGCAACACGTCGTCGACCAACGCCTCCATCGTGTAGTCGGCGGGGGAGCGGGGCTTGTCGCTCAGGCCGTGCCCGCGCTGGTCGATCGCGATCACGTGGAAGCCGGCGCGGATGAGATCGCGCGTCCAGCCGGTGACGTGCCAATTGGCGACGGCGCTGGAGGCGAAGCCGTGCACGGCGAGCACGGTGGGGGCGCTCGAATCTCCGAATTCGTAGGTGGCCAGGTTGACTCCATCGGCCGAATAGACGAAGCGGTGCGGTGGTGCGGTGCGTTGTGACATCACGGACCATTGCATCACGACCATCCGGATTTCGGCCCACCAGATCAACTCTTGAGCAATCCCGCCACCCCGCTTTGCCAGCACTCTGCCAGCTTAAAATGAGGATACGTCCAGAAATTCCGGGCAGTCTTGAAACTTCGCCCGGCCGGATCCCCGACCGTGGAACGTCAAAAAAGAATCGTGAGCGCAGCCGCGCGCGCGCTTCGCCCTGTGAAAGTTATGCCAAACTCAGACTCGTCTTCCCCTTCGTCCGACCTTTTCCCCAGTTCAAAACCTGAATCGGACGCCATGCCGATCCGTGCGGCAGCCGCAATCGGCACCGACATCGGATTCACCCGCCATCAGGAAACGCGTCGCCGGCGTGGACGAAGTCGCCTTTTCGTGGCCGGTGCCGTCATCGCCGTCGGCGCCATCGTGGGCAGTGGATTCTCCGCCCAGTCTGCGTCGCAGGCTGCCGAGGCCGAGCAAAAGAAACGCATCATTGCCACCGCAGCTCTGGCAGCCGCCACCGGCCCTCATCCCGAGCAAGCAGGCAGTCTCGAGGGAGTCGTCCCGGCCCACGCCTCCGCGAGCGCCCGCACCACCCTTGCCGGTGCCACCGGCGTGATCGCGGCGGCCCAGGGCAAGACGGATGTCTCGGCCCTCTCGAGCACCGTCGCCTCGCTCAGCGAGTACACGCTTCTGGCCCCCGAACGAGTTTTCGATCTTGTGGAGACTGTCACTGCCCAAGCCGAGGTCGTGAAGGCCTCGACCGCTGAGGCCGATCGCCTCGCCGCGGAGCAGGCTGCGGCTGCCACAGCGGCTGCCGCAGCTGCTCAGGCTGCCGCGGATGCCCAGGCGCAGGCTGCTGCCCAGGCGGCGGCTCCGAAGCCGGCAGCACCGAAGCCGGTCGCTCCTGCCCCGGCACCGCCCCGCCCCGCCGCCCCCACGAACCCCAGCGGAGCCCAGGCGATCGCCCGGGACATGATGGCGTCCAAGTACGGCTGGGGCGCCGACCAGCTCGGATGCCTGGTCAGCCTCTGGAACAAGGAGTCCGGCTGGAACGTCAACGCCTACAACGCCTCGAGCGGTGCCACCGGCATCCCGCAGGCCCTGCCCGGCAGCAAGATGGCCTCGGCCGGCGCCGACTGGGCGACCAACCCGGCCACCCAGATCTCCTGGGGTCTGAACTACATCGCGGAGCGCTACGGCGACCCCTGTGGAGCGTGGAACAAGTCGGTGGCCTCGGGCTGGTATTGATGGTCAACATCTTCGAAAAGTCGCGCACATTTGCGGCGCGCTACTAGAACTGAGATTTCATCAGTGCTGAAATTGGGGTATGGAAAACCTGGCCGATCTCAGCGACATCGAGGACTTCGACCGTCAGAACTTCGACATCAAGGAGCTTGACGACGGTGGCGCGCTCGGCGTCGTGACGGCCGAGACGTCCGGCGACGCGGCGTCCCTCGCTCGCAGAATGAGCGTCCTGGCCCAGCTCAGAGCGGATGCCTTCGCGGCACTGGTAGTCGACGGCGTCACCCCCGCGGGGCTCGGCCGGGGCATTCGCGCCACCGTGAACGTGCCGGTGCCGGTGCCGGTGCCGGTGCCGGTGCTCACCCTCCTCGGCCGCGGCGACGAGCCGGGTCACCTTGAGGGGTGCGGGCCGATCGATCCCGAGACGGCCCGGGAACTGGCGGCCGGAGCGCCGAGCTTTGCCCGCATTCTCGTCCATCCCGAGACCGGCGTGATGCTGTCGGTTGGCCGACATCAGTACCGGGTACCGAAGGACCTCCGACGGCTCCTTGTTATTCGAGACGAAACCTGCCGATTCGCCGGCTGCAACCGACCGGCGGTCCGCGCCGAGATGGACCACAGCCACGAATGGCGAGAAGACGGCATCACTCGGTACGACAACCTCGCCAGCCTCTGTGCGCCCGACCACCGGTTGAAGACCCAAACCAACTGGACGGTGACCCAGTCGCCGGGCGGCGAGCTCCACTGGACTGCGCCCAGCGGTCTCCACTACAGGTCCGATCCGGCAATATCCTTCGAGCCTCCGGGCGCCGTCGACGACCCACCGCCCTTCTCGGGCCGGCGTTCAGGGTCACAATGTCTGCGGAAGCTCCCTCTCGTGCTCACGCGAGCCCAGGGCGTAGCCTTAAGCCATGAAGCGCGCGCTCGCAATTGCCCTGGTGTCGGCCCAGTTCCTGCTGCTCCTGGCGCTGGCCCTCATTCCCCACGGCACACTGTGGCCGGCGAACCTCGCCGTTGTCGTCGCCGCGATCGTGCTCGCTGTCGTAGGCGCGGTCTTCGCCGTGCTCGGCGTGCTCGGCCTCGGACCGGCCCTCACCGCGAGTCCGATTCCGCGGGAGCACGCGCCGCTGGTCACCACCGGTGTATACGGTCTCGTGCGCAGCCCCATCTACACCGGTCTGATGGTCGGCGGCCTGGGGCTCGTGCTGCTCGGCGCATCGGTCTGGCATCTCGTAGCCTGGCTCGCCCTCGTGCTGTTGCTGGCGGGCAAGGCGCGCTGGGAAGAGCGGATGCTCGTGGCCGAGCAACCGGACTACGCCGCTTACGGCGCCCGCGCCGGCCGCTTCCTCCCCGGGGTGGGCCGGCTGAAGCCGTGACGTGGTGAACCAATCGACGGAGATTTTGGAGCACAGTGCTTTTCGGCCGGGTTTTGGGACATTTCGGCCAGATTCACCGTCGAATTCGTTCAGGACGCGGAGCGGAACACGACGGCTAGAACATGACGGCTAGACGAAGACCAGAACCAGCCGCACGACGACAGCCAGAATCGCGACTCCCGACAGAGCCAGCGACGCGAGCACCAGCCCTCGCCCTCGGGCGCCGGCCGGGATTACACTGAAAGCCCGCAGTGAAAGGGAAAGCCCGATCAGGGCAACGAACAGCGCGGGAAACGGCAGCAGCACCGCGAGGACGACGCTGACGACCGACACCCAGAAACCCGGCACCCGGCCGGGCGTCTTCGACCAGTCCAGGTGCGGCGCACCGAGATTGAGCAGGTTGTTGCCCTCCATGTTCGCGCGCGGGTCGGTCACGTGTCGCTCCTTCAGCTTGTCCTGCCAGTCTCACACGCGCCACGAGCGCCTGCCCGCGTGCCGGCCCGCACGCGGGGACCGTTACCCTTGAGGAGGCCCGGGAAGGAACTTCGATATGAGCGAGCTTGCGGGTGAACTGGCGCGGGTGCGCGAAGCCTTCGACAAACCCACCCTGCGCCTGCTGGACCGCAAGTGGGCGCCGTTCGTGCTCGTCGTGTTCAAGTCCTCCTTCAGCCGCGACCGGCGCAGCGTGCGGGCCGATCTGCTGCACACTCAGGTCGACGCCTACCTTGCCGACCTGCGCTCGGTCGGCAGCGATGTGCCGGGCAAGACCGGTCGGGCCCTCTGCGTGCAGTGGATGAACGACCAGTGGCTTTTCCGCGAAACGGGGGAGGGCGACGAAGAACACTACTCGCTCACCTCGCACGCCCTCGAGGCGCTGCTCCTGGTCGAGAGCCTGTCCCGCGATCGGGCTTTGATCAGCGAATCCCGTCTCACCACGATCGTCGATACGGTGCGTCACCGCGCCACGCAGGCCAACCCTGATCGGGAGGAGCGCATCCGTCGCCTCGACCGGGCGATCGCCGAGAACGCCGCCGAGCGTGACCGCCTCGCAGCCGGCGGCGAGATCGCGCCCGTCTCGAACGAGCAGATGCGCGAGGGCTACGCCGACCTGGTCGACCTGATCGGCCAGCTGCCCAGCGATTTTAAACGCGTCGAGGAATCCGTCGCCGCCATGCACCGGCAGATCGTCAACGATTTCCGCGGCGAGGAACGCCCGATCAGCGAGGTACTCGACGAGTACCTCGTGAAAACGGATGCCCTGATGACCTCGACCCCGGAAGGTCGCGCCTTCGAGGGGGCCTTCACCCTGCTGCGCGACGACGACCTGCTGCGGGAGCTGGGGGACGACCTGGAGACGATCCTGCTGCATCCGTTCGCCCTCGAACTCAGCGCCACCGACCGCCGCAGCTTCATGGGCACCGTGCGCCTGATCCGCAAGGGCATCGATGATGTGCTCACCCAACGCAACGGGTTGACGACCACCCTGCGCGAGCACATCGTCAACCACGACGTGGTCAAGGACCGCGAACTCGAGCGCCTGCTGCGCGAGATCAACAAGGAACTCGCGACCTGGATGCAGACCGCCGGGCCCCGCAGCACGGTCACCGCCGAACTCATGCCGGGAACCCTCGACGCCCCGCACCTCCGCGAACGCTTCTACGACCCGGGCGCCCACCGCGCGCCGCCCGAGCTGCAGGATGTCTCCGACGACGCCCCACCGCCACCGAGTCTCGACGAGATGCGCACGCAGGGCGGCCCGCTGCTGGGGGAGCTGCGCGACGCGATCGTGACGGCCTTCAACCACGGCGACGCCGCATCCGTCGGTGACGCCTTCAACGACCTCGACGTCACCCTGCGCCGCCCGGTCGAGATCCTGGGGATGCTGCAGATCGCCACCCAGATCGATGCGGTCAGCCGGTCCCAGACGCTCGAACGCTTCGAAACCGTGCGACCCGACGGCTCCACCCGCAGCTTCGAGGTGCCCCGAATCATGCTCAGCGACGACGAAACTGCGGCGCTGTCCGCCCTGAACTACGGATCCGACAATGACTGACGAGCCCACCGCCGAGCACACCGACATCGATTCGCCCAGCTTGTCCCTCTTCGAGGGCGACGAGGGCGGGCTCACCGTGGAGCAGCGTCGCACCCTGGTGCTGCTGCTGAAGCACCGTTACATCTCCGCCGCGCTGCAGCCGGCCGAATGGCAGACACTGCTGCGCTCCCAGAGCCTGCTCAAATCGCGACTGAACGACATGTTCCTCGATCTGCATGTCGACCTGCACTACGAGGTGGCATTCAAACGGCAGGCGGTCGCCGAGGGCGGAGACCGATTCCCGACCCTGCTGCACGACGTGTCCTACACGCGGGAGGAGACCATTCTGCTCGTGCTGCTGCGGCAGCGATTCCGCAGCGAGCGTGCCAACGGCCATGACATCGTCATCGTGGACCGCGACAACCTGGTGGAGAACGTCGGTCATTTCCGGCCCGAACACGCCACCGACCGCTGGGGCGACGCCCGAAAGGCCACGGCCGCCGTCGACAGCCTCGCGAAGGCGCGGGTGCTGCTGAAGACCAGCGACCCCGACCGATTCCGCATCTCCGCCGTGATCGAGGTGCTGCTGCCGGTGGAACGACTGAGCGAACTGCTGGAGTGGCTGGTCACCCAGAACTCCGATTCCGGCTCGGAAGCCACCGATCTCGACGATCTGCGTCTCCTGTCCGAAGCCCTGCCGGAGGCCCTGTCATGAACGATTCCCCGCTCTTTTATGTCGATGGCCTCACCGAGGGCACCACGCAGTGGCGCGCCGAGTCGTTCCAGATGGTGAACTGGGGTGGCTTTCAGGGCCACCACGAGGTTGCTTTCGCGCCCAGCGCCACCCTGGTGTCCGGGGCGTCCGGAACCGGCAAGAGCAGCCTGCTCGACGCCTACCTCGCCCTGATGATGCCGTCGGACACCCCCTTCAACGGCGCCTCCAACGACGCCGGTTCCGGGCGGGCGCGCAGCGCCGACCAGCGCAGCCTGATGACCTACCTCAAGGGCAAGACCGACGCCAACCGGGAGGCCGGCACGGGCGAGCTGCAGGACCAGGTGCTCCGCGGTGCCCACGAGTCCACCTGGGGTGCCGTGTCGATGACCTTCATCGATGACAACCAGCGCCGTTTCACCGTGTTGCGGGCCTACTTCGTGCCCCGCGGCAGCACCCGGTTCGGCGACATCACCATGAAGATGGCCACGATCGACGGATACCTCGACCTGCGCGACCTGGCCGAGGTGACCGAGTCCCGGTTCGACAAGCGCGCTCTCAAATCCCGGTTCCCCGAACTGGATGTCTTCGACACCTATGCGGCGTTCGCCCAGACCCTGTACACCCGCCTGGGCATCGGCGCCAACGGTGAGGGCGGCAAGGCGCTCCGGCTGCTCGCACGCATCCAGGCCGGCCAGCAGGTGAAGACGGTCGACGGGCTCTACAAGTCGATGGTGCTGGAGGAACCGTCCACCTACGCGGCCGCCGACAAGGCCGTCGCCCACTTCGAAGACCTCGAACGGTCCTACGGCGCCATGGTCGCCGAGGCGCAGAAGGCCAAGGTGCTGGAACGCCTGCCCGACCTGCATCGCGTCTACGAGACGGCGACCGATAAGGCCGACCTGATCGACACCTTTGGCGTGCACCGCTCCGGCGACACCCCATTCGTGCTGTGGCAACTCCGCACGGAGCAGAGCCTGCTCGAGGAAGCAGCCGACGTCAACCGGGTGCAGCGGCGCGACACCCAGCTGCGCTCCACGACGGCCCGGGATGCCGAGACCGCGTTGAAAGCGCGCGTCGCCGACCTGCAGCGCCAGCAGCGTGACAACGGTGGCGACGTGCTCGTCAGCCTGCAGAACGAGCTTGGCCAGCTCACCGACAAACGCGACGACGTGGCCGCCGAGCGCTCCAAGTTCGACGAGCGCATCCGGCCTCTCGGCCTCTCCATCGACTCCGGCGACGACTTCGATCGGGCCCGCGCCGCGGCCGACGGGTTCCTGTCCGGCTTTCCCACTGCCGAGACCGACCTCGAGAACACGAGAAGCGCGCTGCAACGCACGGCCTACCCGGTCGAGGAGAACCTCCGCACCCTGGGGCAGGAGCACCAGTTCCTGTCCGGGCGGGCGAGCCTGGTTCCCCAGCACCTGCACAGCGCACGCCTGCTGATCGCCGAGGCGTCGGGCATCCCCGCCGAGGAGCTGCCCTTCCTCGCCGAACTGATCGATCTGGCCCCCGGCGAGGACGCCTGGCGCCAGGCGGCCGAGGTCACCTTGGCATCCGTCGTGCGCGTCCTGCTCGTCGACGAGACTCGTCTGCGCGCGCTGAGCCTGGCCATCGACCCGCTCCGCATCCCCGTGCGCATCCACTTCGACGGGGTGCCGCTGCGCTCGCACGAGCAGATCGACGGTGACCCGCGCTTCGTGTCGGGAAAGCTCGTCTTCAAGGACTCGCCCTTCAGCGGTTGGGTGCGGGACCGGGTACAGGCCGCGAATCTCGACGCGGAGTGCGTCGCCACGGCCGCCGACCTCGTCGGGGACGGCCCGAGGGTCACCCCGAGTGGGCAGACCCGCAACGGTTCCCGCTGCGCCCATGGCTGGAACAGCGACCAGAAGTCGATCATCGGCTTCTCCAGTCGCACCCGCCTGCACGACATCGACGAGGAGCTGGCCCGCCTGCGGCTGGAGGCCGACAGCCTCGCGCGTGAAGCCTCCGCGCATGGTGCGAGCCTCGCCAACCTCCGGGCCCGCAGGGCCGCACACCAGTTCGTCGTCGACGCGGCCTGGCCGGCCATCGACGTGCAAGCCGCGGATGTCCGCATCGCTGAGAAGCGAGCCGAGCGCGAGCGCGTGCTCGCCGACAGTGACGTGCTGCGCGCCCTGAAAGATGAGGAAGAGCGGCTGGCCGCCGAACTGGAAACAGCCCAGAAGCTGAAGCACGCCACGGAGGTTGCCCTGCAGTCCCTCGTCGCCGAGCAGGGCCGCATCGTGGACCGGCAGGATGCGGTGAGCAGCCGCCTCGACCGCATCGATGGTGATCCGGAGACCGCGCTGTCACTTTCGGAGGAGCACACCACCCACCTCGACGCCCAGTTCGCGGCTGTCGCCGACCAGCATGACCTCGACGCGTTCGACGGGGCCATCAGGCGGCTGCGCGAGCGCCTCACCGAGCAGTCCAGCCAGGACCGGGACAGCGCCGCGGGCGCCCGCAACACTCTGGTCGGCATCTTCGAGACCTTTCAGAGCCGCTGGCCCGACCCGAACATCGGCGTCTCGCTGGATTCCTACCCGAGCTACCGGGACATCCTTGATGCCGTCTACACACTCGGCCTGCACGAGCGGCGTCAGGAGTGGAAGCGCCGCC
The DNA here is from genome assembly GCF_004402245.1 of Cryobacterium sp. TMT2-18-2. NCBI lineage: Bacteria > Bacillati > Actinomycetota > Actinomycetes > Micrococcales > Microbacteriaceae > Cryobacterium > Cryobacterium sp. TMT2-18-2. Next base: position 91,020 of record NZ_SOFU01000038.1, on the reverse strand, counting down.
TCGCGCTCTGGAGCGGCCAGGACCTGGTTCCCCTGGTCGGGGCATTCACCTCCTCCATCGAGGAAATCGAAGATCGCCTCCGTCCTATCAATGAGATCCTCACCACGCTGCCGTTCGGAGCCGGGCGCGACCGCCTCAAGATCGCGTTGCGTCGCCTCCACCGCGACGACGCCACCGCGTTTCGCACGGAACTCAAGGTGCTGTCCTCCGGATCCACGGACGCCTTCACCGACGAGCAGACCGAAAGCCGGTTCACCCGGTTGCAGGCGTTCATGAACCTGATCCGTAAGTCCGCCGACGGTCCGCGCCAGGAATCCCAGCGCGATCTGCTGCTCGACGTGCGCCGGCACGTGGAGATCACCGCCGTGCGCACCACCCCGGAGGGCGTGGAAGTCAGCACCTACTCGTCGCTCGGCGGCAAGAGCGGTGGCGAGTCCCAGGAACTGGTGGCGTTCGTCGTGGGAGCCGCCCTGCGGTTCCAGCTCGGCGACGAGAGTCGCACCCGCCCGCGCTTCGCGCCGGTCTTCCTCGATGAGGGTTTCGTGAAATCGGACTCCGAGTTCGCCGGCCGTGCCGTGTCGGCGTGGAAGGGGCTTGGCTTTCAGCTCATCATCGGTTCCCCGCTCGACAAGGTCACCGCGCTTGAGCCGCACATGGAGCTGGTGCTCTCGATGACCAAGAACAACAGCACCGGGTTCTCCTACATCACGCCGCTCTCGTCGCCGGTGCGTTCGGGTTAAGCTTCGCGCAGGGCCCAACCGCGACAGGGGAAGCCCTGGTTTCGGCGGGCCCGCACAGTAAGATTTTGTAGCGTGGCCGCAATTAAGGTGATCGTCGACGAGGGGCTCAAGATCGCGCTTTCCGCCGTCCGGATGGCGGTGAAGAACGACATCATCGTGGGCGCTCTCGGTGATCACGCCGACTACGATCCGGAACGCTACGCGGCGACCGCCCGTCACGAGCTGCACCTGCTCACCCGGCAGAACGAGCAGTACGCCCGCCGGGTCAAGGACCAGCGCAAAGAACTGACCAGGTCACGGTGGACCTCCGATCTCACGGAAGACCAGCATCACGACATCATTCAGCTCAAACTGCGCCGCCGCGTGCACGAGAAGCTCGCCGAGGCCCTCGAGGCCGTGGCCGCCGACGACGACAAGGTCGCGCGTCTCGTGCGGCGGGCTCAGCGGGCCGCCAGCGACGAGGTCAGTGACGCGGTGTCATCACGCCTGATCAGGCTGAACATAGACTGGCATGACCCCGATTACGAGGCCCGGCGGGAGGCCCGCACCGAGGTGTTCCTGCACATCGACCTCGCCCTTTTGAAGCTCAAGCATGACGCCGCGACCGACCTGTCCGCCAGCGACTACTGACTCCGGACTCAGCTGCGGGAGAAGAACCGAGCGAAGAAGCCGGGGGTCGGGGCGTCTTTCTCGTGTCCGCGGCACCGCTGTGCCCCCGGAACGCCTCGCATCACCTGGTCGACGTGCTGGCCGCACCCGGCCCAGGTCGTTTTTCCACACTTCTTACACGTAACTTGACGGCACATCCGTTGAACCCTTTCGTTGAACTCGTCCGCCCAACATACCCCATGGGGTATCAGTTACGCTGCACGGCGTGCCCGCCAGGCGCGCCACGCACCGGTCGACCACAGCGCCCACGCCACGAGCACCGGCTGGAAGAGCAGGCGGATGCCGCGGGACAGGTCCGAATCCAGGCCGAACGAATCGGTGGCCGTGACGAACTGGGAGATGTTGCCGGGGAAGATTGCCAGGAAGAACAGGGCCACGACCCAGCCCACCTGCACCGTGCGCCTGGCCAGCAGCAGCAGTGACAGGCCCAGAGCGATCTCGACCAGGCCCGACGCAACCACGACGAAATCACCCTCGAGCGGCAACCAGGTGGGCACCTGGGCGAGGAACGCCTCACGGTTCCACGCGAGGTGGCTGATTCCGGCGACGAGCAGGAACGCCCCCAGAGCCAATCGGCCGATCAAGCGGGGGATCGAGGTGCGGAGGGTGCCGGTGGCAACGTCAGCGGTCATGAATCGACTTTAGCCGCGATCTCGGCGTCCGTTCGGGCGTTGAAGATGCCCCACATGATGTGCGTCGGGCCGCTGCCGTCCCTGCCGGGCGCCGCCGCGCGGCTGATCCACCGCTCGGCGGCCGCGGTGGCGCCGAGCGCGGTCAGAGACGGCGCGATCCGGGACTTGCGAATCTTGCCGGCCATCACGCCGCCGTCCGGCGCAAGCCTCCAGCCGCGGCTGGAGGCGAGCACCTGCCCCACCTCTTCGTCGGTGAGCCACCGGGAAAAGCTGCGGCTGGGTGGATCAATGTCGGTGAGCTTCACGCGAGTGCCACCAGTTCGGCCTCCAGGCGTTCCACATCGACCCGGTGGCAGAGTTCCGTGGCCGGTGTCATCGCGGTGGCGGTGCCGGCGGCGACGGCGGCCCGGAACGCCCGGTCCACCGGGAACCCCTGCGCGATCCGCAGCACGAACGCACCGAGAAAGCTGTCGCCGGCCCCGACGGTGCTCTGCACCGTGACCTGCGGCACCCCCAGACGGATGATCCCGCTCGCCGAGGCGAGCACGGCTCCCGCTCCGCCGAGCGTCAGCGCGACGACTTCCGCGGACCCGCGGGCGACGAGCTCGGCGGCCGCGTCGATCTTGCTCTGTTCGGTGTCGAGGGTTGCGCCGACAAGCTCTCCCAGCTCACGCCCGCTCGGTTTGACCAGGTAGACCCCCTCGTCGAGCGCGGCCGCGAGCGCGGGACCGGACGTGTCCACGATGCAGCGGGCGTCGCGCCCGTGCGCCAGACGGGTGACCCGGGCGTAGAAATCGTCCGGGACTCCCGGCGGCAGGCTGCCGCTGGCGACCACATAGCCGCCGACCGGAATCGACTCTCCGACGACCGCGAGACAGGCCCGCCACTCGGTTTCACTGAGCTCGGGGCCTTCCAGCACGAAGCGGAACTGCTTGCCGGTGCCCGTCTCGTCGACGGTGAAGCTCTCGCGGGTGCTGCCGTGGATCGGCACCGCCAGGGTCGGGATGAGTTCGGCTTCGATCAGCCGGCGGAAGGCCTCCCCGGTGGGGCCGCCCGCGGTGTACACGGCCAGGGCCTGCCCGCCGAGACGTTGCACTACCCGAGCCACGTTCACACCGCCGCCACCCGGGTCGAGGCGGGACCGGCCACAGCGCATCTTGTGTTCGCTGACCACGTGCTCGGTTGACGTGCTCACGTCGAGAGCAGGGTTGATGGTGAGGGTGAGAATCGGCCGCAGCAGGGCGGCCCTGGGGGAGTCCATGGTCCCAGCGTAGAAGACTTCCCCGCACGCCTCGTGCTGGCGCGGGGTCGGGCCGATAATCGGAGCATTCGCCCCATGACAGAAGGAGGCTCCACCATGACGACCCAACTCAATCCCTACCTGGGGTTCCGGGATACGACCCGGGAAGCGATGGAGTTCTACCGGACGGTGTTCGGCGGCGAGCTGACGCTGAGCACGTTCGCCGAGTTCGAGGCGAGCGACGACACGGCTGAGCAGGACAAGATCATGCACGCCATGCTGACCACCGACGACGGCCTGGTGCTGATGGCTTCCGACACCCCGAACCGGCTGGAGCACCGTCCGGGCACCAACTATTCCGTGTCGCTCAGCGGCGACGACGAACCGGTGCTGCGCGGCTACTGGGACAAGCTCGCGGCCGGGGGCACCGTCGTCATGCCGCTCGAGCCGTCGCCGTGGGGCGACAGCTTCGGCATGTGCGTCGATAAATTCGGCGTGAGCTGGATGGTCAACATCGCCGGCGCACCCGCATAGGTCGGTGGTGGGGTTCGCATTCGACACCGCGCAGATGCAGCAGCGTCTGCCGAGGCCCACCACTACGATGATGCTGTGAAGCCCTTCCTGCTGCTCGCCACCCGTTCTGAGGACGAAGCCGCCGATGACGAGTACGCCGGATTCCTCGCGGCCGGCGATCTGGAACCCGACCAGCTCCACCGGGTGCGGCTCGAGGCTGCGCCGATGCCACCGATCGACCTGAACGGATACTCGGGCATCATCGTGGGCGGCAGCCCCTTCAACGCGAGCGATCCCGCCGAGGTCAAGTCGTCCGTGCAACGCCGCGTCGAGGTCGAGTTAGCCGCCCTCCTCGACCAGGTGCTGGCCCGGGACTTCCCCTTCCTCGGTGCCTGCTACGGCGTCGGACTGCTCACCAGTCATCTGAGTGGCAGGCTCGACCGCACCTGGTCCGAGGAGGCCGGGCCGACCTGGATCTCCCTCACCGAGGCCGGCGCAGCCGACCAGCTGTTCGCCGCGCTCGCGCCCACCTTTCAAGCTTTCGTCGGGCACAAAGAGGCCTGTTCAGAGCTGCCGCCCGGCGCCGTCTTGCTGGCGACCGGGCAGAACTGTCCCGTGCAGGCGTTCCGGGTCGGCAACAACGTCTACGCGACGCAATTCCATCCGGAACTGACCAACGCCGGCATCCTGACCCGCATCCGCATCTACCGCGAGTACGGCTACTTCGATCCCGACGCCCTGGACGACGTCATCGCGGCGATCGACGCATCCATCGTCACCGAGCCGGCCAACCTGATGAAGGCCTTTGTCCTGCGCTTCGGCAGGTAGGGCCGGCGGGGTCCGGCACGGGTCCGGCGCGGGTCCGGGACCGGTCCCGGATCTAGAGTGGTCCCATGGAACTCGAACCAACCGACCGTTCTGCGGCGGCGCTGCTGGAACTGGCACGATCACTCGGGGTTGACACCTCTTTCACCGGCTGGGACGGTGCTTCACGGGCGGTCGACGTCGGCACCCTGCGTAAGGTCCTGAGTGCCCTCGGCGTTCCCGCCGGCACGCCTGCCGAGGTTGATGCGGCGCTGACCGAGCAGAGCCTCGCGCCCTGGCGCCGGCTCCTGCCTCCCGTCGTGGTGCTCCGCGAGGGCGGCGAGGACGAGGTGCCCGTGCACACCGGCGCCGGTTCGACGGCCCTCGTCTGGATCGTCGCCGAGGACGGCACCCGGCACGAGGTGTTGCAGACGGGGCTCTGGGAGAAACCCCGCACCGTCGACGGTCGGCCGATGAGCCGGGCGACGTTCCAGATCCCGGCCGGCCTGCCGCTGGGCTGGCACACCCTGCACGCAGAGAGCGGAGACCACACGGCGCGCTGCGGCCTCGTCGTGACCCCGCCCCGGCTCGAGACCACTCGAAACCTGGCCGGGCATCGCGACTGGGGTCTGATGGCCCAGCTCTACTCGGTGCGCTCCTCCCGGAGCTGGGGGATCGGCGACTTCGCCGACCTTGCCGACCTGGCCGCCATCTCCGGCTCCCAGTACGGAGCCGACTTCGTCCTGGTCAATCCGCTGCACGCGTCCGAGCCTGCCCCGCCGGTCGAGCCCTCCCCGTACCTGCCGTCGAGCAGGCGCTTTTTCCACCCGCTGTACATCCGGGTCGAGGACGTGCCCGAATACGGCTACCTCGCCCCGGCGGCACGAGCCGTTGTCGAGTCCCTCGCGGACCGGCAGCACTCGGCCAACCTGGAGGCGGACCACCTCGACCGCGACTGCGCCTACGCTGCCAAACTGACCGCGCTGGAAGCCGTGCACCAGGTGCGGCCGACCCCCTCCCGTGCCCACCGGTTCGAGGAATTCTGCGCCGAGCAGGGTCAGGGTCTGGTCGACTTCGCGCTCTGGTGCGCCCTGGCCGAGCTGTTCCCGACGGATGCGCCGGAATGGTCGATCGAGCCGCGCGGCCCCCGCGGTCCCTTCGCCGCCGAGCACCGGGAGCAGCTCGCGGACCGCATTGAATTCCACAGCTGGCTCCAGTGGCTCTGCGACCAGCAGTTGGAGACCGCTCAACGCGCGGCGACGGATGCCGGAATGACCATCGGCATCGTGCACGACCTCGCGGTCGGGGTACAGATCACCGGGTCCGACGCCTGGACCCTGCAGGGCGTTCTCGCCCCGGGCATGACCGTGGGAGCCCCGCCGGACATGTTCAACCAGCAGGGCCAGAACTGGTCGCAGCCGCCGTGGCACCCCGGCCGGCTGGCCGAGTCGGGCTACGTCGCCTACCGGGACATGCTCCGCAGCATCCTGCACCATGCCGGCGGCATCCGGGTGGACCACATTCTGGGTCTGTTCCGCCTGTGGTGGATCCCGGTCGGCGCCGGACCGGGAGAGGGCACCTACGTGCACTACGACCACGAGGCACTCATCGGTATCCTGGCCCTCGAGGCCCAGCGCGCCGGCGCGGTGGTGATCGGCGAAGACCTCGGCGTATTCGAGCCCTGGGTGCGTGAGTACCTCGCCGAACGCGGCATCTTCGGAACCTCGATCCTCTGGTTCGAACGAGACAACGGTGTGCCGCTGGCCCCCGAACGGTACCGCCAGGCCTGCCTGACCAGTGTGAACACCCACGATCTGCCTCCGACGGCCGGCTATCTCGCCGGCGACCACGTGGCCCTGCGCGAGTCGCTCGGTCTGCTCGGGCGATCGGTCGAGGAGGAGCGCACCGCGGACCTCGCCGAGCAGTCCGCCATGCTGGCCGCGCTTCGCGAACGCGACCTGCTGCCGCCCCTCGGCGCCGAGCCGGCCCCGACCGTGCAGGAGACGGTTGAGGCGCTCTACGCGTACACCGCACTGACGCCCTCGTCGCTCCTTGGCGTGGCTCTGGTGGATGCGGTCGGCGAGCGCCGGACCCAGAACCAGCCCGGGACCTCGAACGAGTACCCGAACTGGCGCATCCCGCTGGCCGGCCCCGACGGAAAGTCCGTGCTCATCGACGACCTGCCCGGCAACGCCCGCTTCGCCGCCCTGGTGGACGCGATCCGCGCCACTCCCTGAAGCGCTTCATCACGCCGAGGAAGATCTTCGCGCCGTTCGGCCCGAACGGCACCGAGCTGCGGAACCTCCGGGACCTGCCGGCCTCGCGGCCGGGGGTCGTATTCCGTTTCGGGCATTTGAACCGAGGAAAATGGGACGGATGACCACCCCCCAGAGCACCACCGCCTTTCGAGGCGCGCGCGACCACCTCCTGCAGTTGCGAGACGATCATGCGCGCGCCCAGGCCGAGTTCGAGTGGCCGGATGTGGGGGCGAACTTTAACTGGGCCGTCGACTGGTTCGACGTCATGGCCGCGGGCAACGACAGGACCGCCCTGTGGATCGTGGAGGAGGATGGCAGCGAACTGACGGTGACCTTCAGCGAGATGTCGGCGCGCTCCGACCAGGTGGCCACCTGGCTGGTCTCCCGGGGCGTCGGGCACGGCGACCACGTCATGCTGATGCTGGGCAACCAGGTCGAGCTCTGGGAGCTGATGCTCGCCATCATGAAAGTGGGCGCGGTCATCCTGCCCACGTCCACGGTGCTTGCGACCGGCGACCTGGCGGATCGGGTTCTGCGCGGCGGGGTGCAGCACGTCATCGCCAACGCCGGCGACGCCGCCAAGTTCGACGCGGTGCCCGGCGACTTCTCGCGCATCTGCGTCGGTGCGGCCACCCCCGGCTGGGCCGACTACGCGGATGCCGCGCTCGTCGCGGCCGAGAAGCCCGCCGTGGTCGTCTCGTCCGACGACCCGTCCCTGATCTACTTCACCTCGGGTACCACCAGCAAGCCGAAAATGGTGGTGCACACCCAGACGTCCTATCCCGTGGGGCACCTGACCACCATGTACTGGATCGGACTGCGCCCGGACGACGTGCACCTTGCCATCAGCTCGCCCGGCTGGGGCAAGCACGCCTGGAGCAGCTTCTTCGCCCCGTGGATCGCCGAGGCCACCGTCTTCGTCTACAACTACGCCCGGTTCGACCCGTTCGCCCTCGCCGACCAGCTGCACCGCGCGAAAGTGACCACCTTCTGCGCCCCGCCGACCGTGTGGCGCATGCTGATCCAATCCGACGTCGGCGCCAAGCCGGTAGGACTGCGCGAGATCCTCTCGGCCGGCGAGCCGCTCAACCCGGAGGTCATCCATCAGATCCAGCGTTCCTGGGGACTCACCATCCGGGATGGCTACGGCCAGACCGAGACCACGGCGATCGTGGGCAACGCCCCGGGTTCCGCTCTGCTGGCCGGTTCGATGGGGATGCCCCTACCGGGCGTCGCGATCACGCTGCTCGACCCCATCACCGGTGAGGAGAGCGACGAGGGCGAGATCTGCCTCGACCTGTCCCGCACCGCGGTCAACCTGATGGCCGGCTACCACGGGGATCCCGAACGCACGCGTGAGGCCGTGCGGGACGGCTACTTCCACACCGGTGATGTCGCCAGCCGCGACGCCGAAGGCTATATCACGTTCATTGGCCGCACCGACGACATCTTCAAGTCCTCCGACTACAAGGTCTCCCCGTTCGAGGTCGAGAGCGTGCTGCTGGTGCACCCGGCCGTGGCCGAGGCGGCCGTCGTGCCCGCGCCCGACGACACCCGGCTGAACATCGCCAAGGCCTACATCGCCCTGGCGGCGGGCTGGGAGTCCAACGGCGAAACGGCGCTCTCGGTGCTGCGCCACGCCCGCACCGGTCTGCCCCCGTACATGCGGGTGCGGCGGGTCGAGTTCTACGAGCTGCCCAAGACCAGTTCCGGCAAGATCCGCCGGGTGGAACTGCGCATGCGCGAGGATGCCGCGGCCGCCGAGAACACCCGGCTCCCCGGTGAGTGGCGCGACGACCAATTCCCCGAGCTCAAACGCTGACCGGCCGTTCCGGCCGCTCACGGTAATCCGGCGGAGACCCCCAGGACGAGGCCGCGGATGGCCGCGAGCGGGATCGGCAGCCAGGAGGGTCGGTTGCGGGTCTCGTAGACGGCCTCGTAGAGGGCCTTGTCCAGCTCGAACGCATCGAGCAGGGGTTCCTGACCGGCCAGGCTCTGGCCGGATTGCCGCGCGTAGCCGTCGAGGAAGGCCTGCCGGCATGCCGCGGCCCACTCTTCGGCCGACGCCGTCTGGTCGCCGGGCGATGACCGCTCCACCGTGCCGGCCACATAGGAGAAGGACCGCAGCATCCCGGCAATGTCCTTCAACGGCACATCCGGCTGAGTGCGATCGAGAAGAGGGCGCAGCGGTTCGCCCTCGAAATCCACCAGCACCCAGCCGCGGCCGGGGACCTCGAGGGCCTGACCGAGATGGAAATCGCCGTGGATGCGCTGCAGCCGGGGCCAGCACGCCCTCTCCGCCCGCTCGAAGATCGCCTCGACGGCCGTATCGTAGCCGGTCAGGGCGGGCACCTCGGCGGCGGCGCTGCGGTAGCGCTCGCGCATCCGGCCGAGTTCGGCGGCGATGACCGCGGGGGTGGCGTCGTGAGTGGGCATCACGGCGGCCAGGTCGGCGTGCACTGCTGCCGTCGCCACGCCCAGCGCCCGCGCCTGTTCGCTGAAGTCCTCCCCGGCCCCGGCAGAGACCAGGGCTGCCCGCCAGGCATCCGGGGCGCCCGGCAGGAACTCCTGGGCGAAGACGAGATGGCCCGTGAGGGTGACCCGCGGTTGCTCCGGGTCGGTCCACTGGCCGACCACGCAGCCCACCGGTTCCGGCACGAAGTGTGAGCCGGCCCGGGCCAGGGCCGACTGCACGGACACGTCCGGATTCTCGCCGGGATGCAGCATCCGGAACACCTTGCAGATGACGGGACGAGCCGGGCGCCCGGCGGCGTCGACGCAGTCCAGAATGATCGAGGTGTTCGACTGTTCTCCGCGCAGCACCCGGCCAGCGACAACTCGGGCCGGCCGTTCGGCGGGATCTGCGCTCGACAGGAGTTCGCCGCGAGCCCGCGCGCCGAGGTTTCCGGGCTCAGGTGAGGTGGCCTGGCGCAGGATGAAACCCAGCAGAGCGCGCCCGTAGGCCGGGTCGGCGGTGCCGTCGTAGACCGCGCTGCCGTCGGCGAGGGTGACGATGAGGCCCTGCCCGTCTGCGGGCAGGGGAGTGGTCCGCTGGGTCAGGGGCAACTGGTAGAGGGTGCGGGTCGGGGCTGCGGCATCAAAGACGAGCTCAGTGCGGATGTCCACCTCTGCTTCCTCGCTCGGAAGCACCCAGCGTCCGATGCTGACCAGTCTCGGCACACGGCCCTTGTCGGCGAACCATCGCTGCGTCGCCACCCAGTGGTTGAGGTAATCCGGGAGTGGGATTGCGCGACCGTCGACAGTCATGGCCTCAGCGTGCGCCCGCGGCGACGGGAGCCGACAGCAGGGACACCACGACGGTGCCCCCCTTCGTCGACTGCTCGCCGATCGGCTCGAAGCCGAGCCGGGAGTGGAACGCCAGCGACCGAGGGTTCGGAGGGGTGATGTTCACTTCGCAGAAGACCTGGCCGACGTCGCCCGCCCGGGCCGCCGCGAAAATCGCGGTGTACAGCAGGGCCCCGAGACCCTGGTTGCGGGCCTGGTCCGACACCACGATGCGGTCCACGTAGAGGAAGGACTCCGACCGGGCGGAGAACCACCGGTAGTTCTCGCTCGCGTAGTCGGCGTCGACCCCGAACAACACGGCGAAGCCGAGCACCTCACCCGGCGCTTCGTCGTGCACGACCGCGAGGGCGTGGCTGCTGGCCGCGAGCAGGGCGGAGAGGCTCGCCTCGTCATGGGCGTTGACGGCAGGCACGGCGGCGTTGTTGAGTCCGAGCACCGGTGCGGCGTCGGTGGGAAGGAGATGGCGGAGCGAATAGGGCATGGGATGACGATAATCCAGGTGCCGCCTACTCGGTGACGCGCCGGCGCATCCCGTTCGCCACCAAGGCCAGGCAGAGCGCGCAGACCACGAACAGAATGCTCAGAAGCACCGGGTAATCGAAGACGGCAGTGAGCCAGGCGAAGGCGACCGGCAGCAGGAAGCCGATGTAGGTGAGGCTGTAGTAGACCCCGGTGATGCCCGCCAGGTCGGCTGCCGTGGAGATCTTCTGGATCTCCACGAGCCCGGCCACGATGCACACACCGTAGGCGGCGCCGAGCACGATGGCCGTGAGGAACGCGAGCACCGGGGACAGCACGATCGCCGTCGCCACGCTGAGACCCACTCCCAGCAGCATTACGGACATCCCGACAATGAGTGCACGCCCAGCGGTGACCCGGTTGATCCGAGCCACCTGCGGTTGCACGAGCGCGCCGGTGCCGAGGGTCACGACCGTGAGCAGGGTCGCGTAGGCGAGGTTGAGGTTGCCGAGTTGGTCCCGGACCAGAGTGGGCATGATCGCGTAGGCGATGCCCGCGGCGCCGAAGACCCAGGGAGCTGACGGAATGATCACGCGCACGAAGCGGCGGTGTCCGGCCAGCGGAACCGCCAGGTCCTGCCAGAAGGGCCGGTGTGCCCGGTAGCGCGGCACGGTCTCCGGGGCCCTCAGTAGGCGGGGGAGCACAAGCAGGCTGAGTACGATGTGTACGACATAGGGGGACAGGGTCGGCATCGGCCCCCACTGCGCGAGCACTCCGGCCACCCCGGCCCCGAGCCCGAACCCGACCGTGAGGGTGAGGGCAGGCCGCCGTGCCCCTGCCGTGCGGCCGGCCTGGTTGTCGAACGGCGGGCTGGACAGCTCCTTGAGCCACGCGGTTCCCACTGCCATCGCCACGGCGACGCTCAGCCCCGCCAGCAGGCGCCCGGCGGAAAGCATGATCCCGCTTGAGAATCCCAGACCCAACAGGATGCTGGCGAGAATTCCCAGGACGACGCCTGCCAGGGTCAGGGCTTTGCGCCCGTAGCGGTCCGAGAGTGCGCCGGCGAGCAGCAGCCCGGGGACCAGGCCCACCACGTAGAAGCCGAGGAAGAGGTCGGCCATGACGACGGAATAGTGGCCGAGCGATTCGTACATATGCAGGAGGGGCGTGAAGTGGTTCCCACCCCAGGCCATGACGAACAGGGCAGGAGCGGCGAGCTGCCAGGCGGGAACGGTACGGCGGAAAGTCATGGGTCTTTTCTGAAAAGCAGGTGCGGGTAGGTGGGGGACGATCAGGGCGCCAGCTGCGCGTGATGACCGTCTTCGACGTGCTGGCGCAGAGCGACCTCGTAGGCGAGGGTGTCGCCGCCGCGCAGGTGGTGGGCAAGGATTCGGTGTTCGGCCACCAGACGGTCGAGGTTGCGCGGGTCGCGCAGGGCTGCCCGGTGCACGAGGCGCTCAAGCCGGGGGCCGAGCCGGGTGTAGATTCCGTCGATGACCCGGTTGTGCGTCTCGTCGACGATGCGGGCATGGAACCGGTGGTCGGCGCGGGCGAACGTGAGCAGGTCGCCGGCCAGGGCGGCGTCGGACTGGACCCGAATAAGGTCCTGCAGCTCGGCGTCGACGCCCGGGATGTCGTCCGGCCGCTCGCTGAGCAGGGTCACCGCCGTGTTCTCCAGCATGATGCGCACCTGCAGCAGCTCGGCCGTCTCCGTGTCGCCCAGGGCTGTGACGACCGCGCCCTTCTTGGGGAAGAGCGTCAGGAGCCCGTGGGCCTGAAGTTCGAGAAAGGCCTCCCGCACGGGGGTGCGGCTGGTGGACAGGGCCTCGGCAATCTCTCCCTCGGTGATCAGTGAGCTCGCGGCCAGGGTGCCGGAGATGATGGCGTCGGCGACGGTCGTGTAGATCCGGTCGACGGCGGAGGGGGCCGCGGCGGGGGGCCTGGCGGCTCCGCGGGACACCGGGAGGAAGCTCATCCCTCAACCCTAGTCACTCAAGCACCTATCAATAAATGCATCAATGGATGCAATTCCATGAATTTCGCGTTCGGGTGGGTCTGACGGGAGTAGTGTTGGAAAAGAGGGCAAGTCACACGGTGCATCGTTGCATTAGCCGGAGCCTCGTGGTCCTGCCCTCTCGGCCCGACTGCGGGAGAGACACTTTCGCGGAGGGTGTCTCGATCCCACGAGGAGAGCAATCTACATGACAATCACTGAAGGTGTTCGCAGCGGAACGGATGATGCCGGTCAGACTGACTTCGCCTCCGGCCCCTGGCAGGATTCGATCAATCTGCGCGACTTCATCCAGCGCAATTACACCCCCTACGTCGGCGACTCGAGCTTCCTTGTCGGCGCGACCGCACGCACCACGGGAATCTGGGCCAAGCTGTCCGAGATGTTCCCCGAGGAACGCCGTAAAGGCGTCTACGACGTCGACGCCGCCACGCCGTCGTCCATTACGGCCCACGCTCCGGGCTACATCGACCAGGCCAACGAGGTAATTGTCGGACTGCAGACGGATGCTCCGCTCAAGCGTGCCATTATGCCTTTCGGCGGGTGGCGCATGGTTGCCACCTCGCTCGAGACCTACGGCTACCCCGTGTCGCCTGAGCTCGAAAAGATCTTCACCGATTACCGCAAGACCCACAACACCGCCGTCTTCGACGCGTACACCCCCGCCGTTCGACGTGCGCGCAACAGTCACCTGATCACGGGTCTGCCCGATGCCTACGGCCGCGGCCGGATCATCGGCGACTACCGCCGCGTCGCCCTCTACGGCGTCGACGCCCTGATCGCCGGCAAGAAGAACGACCGCGCCGAACTCGACATGGAGCCCTCGACCGAGGACATCATCCGCGCCCGCGAGGAGAACTCGGAGCAGATCCGGGCCCTCAAGGAACTCATCCAGATGGCGGCCTCCTACGGCTCCGACATCTCCAAGCCGGCCACCACCGCGCGCGAAGCCGTGCAGTGGCTCTACTTCGCCTACCTCGGCGCCGTCAAGGAGCAGAACGGTGCGGCAATGTCGTTCGGCCGCAACGCGGCCTTCCTCGACACGTTCATCGAGCGCGAACTCGTCGCCGGCACCCTGACCGAAGAGGGCGCCCAGGAGCTGATCGACGACCTCGTCATCAAGCTGCGCATCGTGCGCTTCCTGCGCACCCCCGAATACGACGAGATCTTCGCCGGCGACCCGACCTGGGTTACCGAGTCGCTCGCCGGCATCGGTGAAGACGGCCGCCCGCTCGTCACCAAGACCACGTTCCGATTCCTGCAGACGCTGTACAACATCGGCGCAGCACCCGAGCCGAACCTCACCGTTCTCTGGAGCGACGCTCTGCCCGAGGGCTTCAAGCGTTTCTGCGCCCAGGTGTCGATCGACACTTCGGCCATCCAGTTCGAGTCCGACGAGATCATCCGCGCCGAGATGGGTGACGATGCCGCGATCGCCTGCTGCGTCTCGCCCATGCGCGTCGGCAAGCAGATGCAGTTCTTCGGTGCACGCGTCAACGCCGTCAAAGCGCTGCTGTACTCGATCAACGGCGGCAAGGACGAGGTGTCCGGCAAGCAGGTCGCCCCGGCCACCCTTCCGAACGCCGAAGAGGTGCTCACCTACGAGACCGTCTTCCCGGCCTACCTGGAAACGCTCGAATGGCTCGCCGAGACCTACGTCACGGCCCTGAACTGCATCCACTACATGCACGACAAGTACGCCTACGAGCGCCTCGAAATGGCGCTGCACGACAAGGACATCATCCGCACGCTGGCCTGCGGCATTGCCGGCCTCAGTGTGGTTGCCGACTCCCTGTCGGCCATCAAGTACGCCACGGTCCGTCCGGTCCGCGACGAGACCGGTCTGGTCATCGACTACACGATCGAGGGCGAATTCCCCCAGTTCGGTAACGACGACGACCGCGTCGACACCATCGCCGTCGACGTGATGGAGCGGTTCATGACGATGATCCGCAAGCACCCGACCTACCGCGACGCCATCCACACCCAGTCGATCCTGACGATCACGTCCAACGTGGTCTACGGCAAGGCCACCGGCAACACGCCGGACGGCCGCCGCAAGGGCGAGTCGTTCGCTCCGGGTGCCAACCCGATGAACGGTCGCGACACCCACGGAATGCTCGCGTCGGCGCTCAGCGTCGCCAAGCTTCCCTACAGTGAAGCGCAGGACGGCATCTCGCTGACCAACACGGTCGTTCCCAGTGGCCTCGGCCACACCAAGGAAGAGCAGATCACCAGCCTGGTCGGCCTCATCGACGCGTTCACGTCGGCGACCGGCTACCACATCAACGTGAACGTGCTCAACCGCGACACTCTCGAAGACGCCATGGCGCACCCGGAGAACTACCCGCAGCTGACGATTCGCGTCTCCGGCTACGCGGTGAACTTCGTTCGCCTGACCCGCGAGCAGCAGATGGATGTCATCAGCCGCACGTTCCACTCGCACTGATCACTGATATCGACGCGGCGACGCTGAGTAGGACGAGACAATGCCAGCAGTAAACCTCGGTCTGCCCAGCGCCGGCGCGGCCATCGCCCTGGTGGACGGTTCATCCGTGAGCAGTGAACAAGCCGAACTGGCTGAACTCCACCACCTCGAAATGGAAGCGATCCACAACGGGTCGGTCGCCAGCGTCCACTCGTGGGAACTGGTCACCGCCGTTGACGGTCCCGGCACGCGAATGACACTCTTTCTTTCCGGGTGTCTGCTGCGCTGCCAGTACTGCCACAATCCGGACACCTGGAAGATGAAGGACGGGCTGCTCACCACGCTGGACGACCTCGTCGCCCGGGTCAAGCGCTACAAAGGCGTCTTCGACTCGACCGGCGGCGGGTTGACCATCTCCGGTGGGGAACCACTCATGCAGCCTGCCTTCGTGACGCGACTCTTCGAGGAGTGTCACAAGCTCGGCGTGCACACCACCCTGGACACCTCCGGGTTCCTGGGTAAGAGCGCGTCCGACAAGCTGCTGGACAACCTCGACCTCGTGCTGCTCGACGTCAAGTCGGGCATCCCTGAGACCTACAAGGAGGTGACCGGCCGAGACCTCGCTCCGACGATCGCGTTCGGTGATCGCCTGAGCGAACGGAACATTCCCGTCTGGGCGCGTTTCGTTCTGGTCCCGGGGCTCACCGACGCCGTCGACAACGTCGACGCCGTCGCCGAGATCGTGTCGCGCTGGCCGAACGTGCAGCGCGTCGAGGTTCTGCCCTTCCACCAGATGGGTGAGGACAAATGGGACCGGTTGAACATCCCGTATCCGCTGCACGGCTCTCACCCCCCGGATGAGGCACTTCTGGTGCGGGTCCGGGCCCAGTTCGCGGCGCGGGGCCTGACGGTCTTCTAAGCAGGAATCACCGCTCGACGCACACCCCCGGATCAGACGAGGCGTGGCATCTCTACAGATGCCACGCCTTTTCTGCGCGGTAAACCAGCAGATGCCTCCGGCCGACCTGTGCGCAACCCCCTAGCCGCGGAGTACAGCTCAGGTTTGCATGCCATCGGACCCTTTCGGGGTCATGGACGCTAGGGGTGGTGCAATGGGTACGCCGAAATTCACCGGTCGCAGAACTGTCGGAGGCGTTGTGGGAGGCCTGCTGGCCCTCGTGGTCTTGAGTGGCGTGGCCGGGCTGCTCGTCACCGCGGCCATCACCCCCGTGATCGCGCTCTCCGGCCTCGGTGCCACCAACACGATCACCGTGTTCGAGAATCTGCCGGGCTACCTGGACATCGAACCGCTCTCCCAGAAGAGCAACATCTACGCCACCCGGAACGACGGCACGTCCGTGCTGCTGGCCTCCTTCTACGATCAGAACCGCATCGAGGTCGACTGGGACGAGATCAGCCCCTACGCCCGGGATGCCGTCATCGCCAGCGAGGACCCGCGCTTCTACGAGCACGGCGGGATCGACGCCCAGGGCACCCTGCGCGCGGTGGTGACGACCACCCTCGGGGGAGTCACGCAGGGTGGGTCGTCGATCACCCAGCAGTACGTCAAGAACGTGCGCGTGCAGAAGTGCGAACTCGAGCCGGACGACCGGCTGCGGCAACGATGTTACGACGCCGTCACCGCCGCCACCCCCGACCGTAAGATCAAGGAAATGCGCCTCGCAATCGGGGTGGAGAAGAAATATCCCAAGAACGACATCCTGCGCCAGTACCTCAACATCGCCGGTTTCGGCGGCACCGTGTACGGCATCGAGGCCGCGGCGAACTACTACTTCGGCACGACGGCCGCAGAGCTCACCCTTCCGCAGGCCGCAAGCCTGGTGGCGATCGTGAACAACCCGGCCAAGTTCCGCCTCGACAATGCCGGTAGTGAGAGCAACGGCTACGCAGTCAACAAGGCGCGCCGGGACTACATCCTGCGCGAGATGGTGAAGCATGAGAAAATCACCCCAGCGGAATTCCAGGCTGCCGTGGCCACACCGGTTCAACCGGCCATCCAGGAGCCGAGCACCGGCTGCCAGACCGCCGGGGGCAGCGCCTACTTCTGCGACTACGTGACGCATCTGCTCCGGAACGACCCGGCGTTCGGGGAGGACGACGGGAAGCGCCTGCAGAACTTCCGGCGCGGCGGCTATGCCGTGTACACCACCCTGGACCTCGACCTCCAGTTGGCGGCGGAAGCGACCCTGGCGGCCAATGTGCCGATGGAGTACCCCGGCTGGGACGTGGGCAGCGTCATCACGAGCGTGCAGGTCGGCACCGGGCGGGTGCTGGCCATGGCACAGAACAAGCGATACAGCCAGGACCCGACCGTGCAGGCCACCAGCGCCGCCTACACCGAGGTCAACTACAACACCGACTATGCCGAGGGTGGTTCGAGCGGGTTCCAGCCGGGGTCGACCTACAAGGCCTTCACCCTGGCGGAATGGTTGAGGACGGGCCACCGGCTGGACGAGCGCGTCGACTCGGCGCGGAAGGCCAACTGGGGCACGTTCGACGACAGTTGTCGGGGGCCGCAGAACTATGATTCGCAGAACTGGAACCCGAGAAACGACGCCGGGGAGAGCGGCGGAAACTACAGCGCGCTCGAGTCCACCCTCGGCTCGATCAATACGGGCTTCATCGGGATGGCGAAGAAACTGGACCTGTGCGGCATCCGTCAGACGGCCGAGGCTTTCGGAGTGCATCGCGCCGACGGCAGCCCGCTCGTGCAGACCGCGGCGGCCGTGATCGGAACGAATGAGGTGGCTCCGCTGACCATGGCCGTTGCCTTCGCGGGCATCGCCAACCGCGGGGTGACCTGCTCACCGATCGCGATCGACCGCATCGTGGGCGCTGACGGTGACGAGGTGCCCGTGCCGGAATCGGAGTGCGCCGCTTCGGTGGACCCGACGGTGGCCGAGGGCATGGTCTACGCGATGCGTCGGGTGATGACCGACGGCACGGCTCAGCAGTCCTGGGGTGCCACCACGCCCCGGGTGCCTCTGATCGGCAAGACCGGCACCACGGACGGAGGTAAGGACACCTGGATGGTCGGGGCCAGCTCGAAGGTGGCGACCGCCGCCGCCGTCGTCAGCGTCACCGGGGAGGCCCGGCAGCGCTCCATCAGATTCGCCAGCGGCCCGGCCGCCACGGCCCGGCACCGGATGTGGCCGGACGTCATGTCGGTCGCGAACGCGAAGTATGGGGGAGACGAGCTGGCCGAGCTTGGGCCGACCCCGGTGGTTGTTCCGGTCGGGGACACCGGGGTATCCGACGGCCCGACGGACGGTTCCGACGACTAGGGGTTTCCGGAACCGGAACGGGTGACGGCGACGAGCGCTTCGTTGTGCCTGAGGAAGCCCGGCTTCCAGGGTGGGTCGAAGCGGGCGAAGTAGGGTCGGCCTGCGAGCAGGAGACCCTCGCGGCTCACCGCGTCGACGAGGAGGGTGCCGTTCTGCGCGAATCTTTCCTCGCTCCAGCCGCCGTTGAAGCGGCGGGCGGCGACCGTGCGCTCGGGGACCTCCTTCGTGCTGACCTGCGCGTTGCGGGGCACGGGCACCTCCGCGGGCGGCATCCCGTCGGGGAGGACGAAGCTGACGGTGTGGCTCTGCGGGGTCGTGGTCTCCTGGATCACGGGCGCGGTCATCGCGAGGCGTGTCGAGGTCTGGTTGTTGCCGCTGATGTATTGGAAGAGCGGCCCGAAGCCGCGGTTGCCTGCCGCGGAGAAGTCCCCGGCCACCTCCACCTGCACCAGCACGGTGCGGGGATAGTGACGCAGTTCGAAGTCGGCGTACTGACGAAGCACGTCGTAGCGCTGTTTCTCGGTCATGGACAACAGTGTAGGCGCGGGTCAGGCGGTGCGTCGGGGCCATAGATGGTGCACATTCGTGGTCGCCATGGCCGCCAGGTCCTCGGCCAGTTCGTCGGCCAGGTCGTGGGCGCGGTCGGCGTTCCGGGCGGCCGCCTCGCCCGCGTGACGCAGCTTGACCCGGCGGGCGACATCCGTGAGATCCCACAGGTTCTCGCCCGTGACGGAGACGCCCTTCGCGCCGGACCGACGGGTGCGGCCGCGCACCAGCAGCTGGCCGGTGTGGAACACCGGGCCGCCGATGCGCTCCTGGGCGTCGTGGAAGAACACGACGTTCGAGACCGGTCCGGTGCCGTCGTCGAGGCTGACGAAGACCACCCGGCGCCCGTTGCGCATCGGCGGCGTGTTCGTGGCTCGGCGCACCCCGGCCAGGAGCACCTCGGTGCCGCCGGGCAGGTTGATCAGCTCGGAGGCCGGCGTAACGCCCAGCTCCGTGAACAGCGGGTAGAACCGGGCCATCTGGTGCCCGGACACCGCCAGGCCCAGATCCCTGAGTTCGAGGTCGGTCTGGCTGCGGCCGCGCAGCTCGAGCGAGGTCACCGCGTTGAACCGGGACCCCTCGTATTCGAGCACCGGCAGAGGCACGTCGAAGGCGAGCTGGTCGTCGTGGACGGTGACCGCTGTGCCGCGGAGAGACTGGATGTGGGCGAGCAGCTCGTGCCGACGGGTGCGGTCGTACCCGATGAAGCTGTCGAGTGCTCCCACCCGGGCGAGCGCCTCGAACGTGCTGCGCCGCGGGCGCACCCGGTCCCGGAAGTCCTGCAGCGAGGTGAACGGCTGGTGGCGCACGATGCGGGCGCGTTCGGCGGCCGTGCAGCCGGAGAGTTCCGGCAGGGCGAGACGGATGCCGCGCCGGCCGCCGTCGGACTGCTCGCCGTCGATCTGCTCCACCCGGTAGTCGAGGGCGCTGTGTTGCACGTCCAGGCCCAGTACCGGCACGCCGAGCAGCCGAGCCTCGGCCACGATCAGGTCTTTCGGCCACATACCGGGGGCGTGGGTGAGGAGTCCGGCCAGGAATACCGCGGGGTGGTGGGTCTTGAGCCAGGCGGACTGGTAGGTGGGCAGGGCGAACGCCGCCCCGTGCGCCTTGGCGAAACCGAAACTGCCGAACCCGGCGAGCACCGTCCAGGCGCGGTCGATCACGGCGGGAGTGAACCCGCGCTCGAGGGCACGCATCCGCACGTACTCCTCGATCCGGGGAAGCTGCTCCGGTTTGCCTAGGTGGCGGCGGAAGACATCCGCCCGCCCGAGCCCGCAGCCGGTGAGTTCGTCGAACAGGCGCATCACCTGCTCGTGGAAGATCACCACACCCTGGGTCTCCCGGAGGAACGGCTCGAACCGGGGGTGGATGTAGTCGGGCATCACCTCCCCATGCCGGGCCTGAAGGTATTTCAAGGGCATGTTGTTCTGCATCGGCCCGGGCCGGAACAGGGAGATCTCCACGGTGAGATCGTTGAACACCTCGGGCTGCAGCTTGCCGACCAGCTCCATCTGGCCGGGAGATTCGATCTGGAAGATGCCGAGGGTGCGAGTGGAGCGGATCAGTTCGAAGGTGTCCGGGTCGTTCAGTGGGATTCGGTCGAGGTCAATGATCTCGCCCGACAATCGGTGATGTTCCTCGACGGCGTGGGCCATGGCCGACTGCATCCGCACACCGAGGATGTCCAGCTTGATCAGGCCCATCGGGTCCATGTCGTGCTTGTCGAACTGGGACATGGGCAACCCCATGCCGGACGCCTGCACCGGGGTGCGGTCGAGCAGGGAGGCGTCGGAGAGGATGACGCCGCAGGGGTGCACGGAGATGTGCCGGGGAAGCCGGTCGAGTTTGGCGGTCAGGTCGACCAGCAGGTCGAGCTGCGAGGAGGCGCGCACCTCGGCGGCCAACGGCTCGAGCTCGGGCTTTTCGGCCAGGGCGCGGCGGAAGTCGCGCGCGTTGAAGCGCCACATCTGCTTGGCGACCGCGGCCACCTGCTCGTGATTCATACCGAGGGCCAGGCCGGCGTCGCGCACGGCGCCGCGGCCGCGATAGGCGTTCGTCATGGACATCAGCGACACCCGATCGCTGCCGAAGGTGTCAAAGAGCGTGCGATAGACGTCGTGCCTTCTGGCGGACTCGACGTCGAGGTCGATGTCGGGCAGGGTCTGCCGCTCGGGGGAGAGGAACCGCTCCCAGAGCAGCCCGTTGGAGATGGGCTCGACGGAGGAGGTGTGCAGGGCGTAGTTGAGCACCGAGCCCACCCCGGACCCGCGCGCCTGGATGCGGATGCCCATTTCCCGGATGATGTCCGCCACCCGGGCGACGGTGAGGAAGTAGCCGGCGAAACCGAGGTGCTCCACCGTCTTCAGCTCGTGCACGAGTCGTGCGTGCGCAGCATCCGCCAGCGACCGGCCCGCCGGCGACGTGACGGGGTAGCGGTCGTCGATGCCGGCCCGGGCTCGGGCGTGCAGCTCGGTCAGCGGGTCGCCGCTGACGCCGATGATGCGCGCCTCCGGCATGCGCGGGCGACCCAGGCCGATGTCGGAGTCCGGGTCGAGGCTGCACCGCTCGGCAAGCTGCTCGGTGTCGCGGAACAGTCGGTCGACGGCGCCGTCGTCGTGCAGCCCGGCGTCGACGACCATGCGCGCCACCTGCCTCATGGCGACTTCGGGTTTCAGCCAGGCCTGGCCGTTGGTCTGCAGCTGCTCCAGGTTCGCCAGCGCCGTCAGGGTGCGGGCCGCGTCGGCCAGGTCGGCGGTGACGGCCTCGTCGGGGGTGCCGTAGCGCACGGCGTTGGTGAGCACGGCGGGCAGTGCGGCGTGCTCGAAGAGGGCGAGCATGCGGGTGGCCGGCGTCACACTGCCGGGAGTGCCCGGCGCCGCCAGATGGCAGACGATTTCACCCACCACCGATTGCGGCGGCAGGGCGCGCAACCACGCGGTGAGGCAGGCGCCGGCAGCATCGGTGTCGCGGCGCTCGACCGATTGGCCCACGTCGGAGGCAGGGCCGAGCAGCACGGTGAGGCAGCGCAGTCCGGCCAGCTCGGCGAGGTGCGAGCGGGCGATGCTGGGGCGCCCCGACGCGCTGTGCGCGGCGCCGTTGTGGGCGGCGCTGACCGCGCGGCAGAGGGCCGCATAGCCACGACCGTTCATATCACCGTGGGCGAGCACCACGATCCGGCCCAACGGATGCCCGTCGTCGTCGTGCACCGCGAGGTCGGCGCCCAGCCCCGCCCGGATGCCCGCTGCCGCGCAGGCGCGCACGTGTTTGACCGCGCCGTAGAGACCGTCCCGGTCGGTGAGGGCCAGGAAGGAGCCGTTCTGCGCCTGCGTCTGCTCCACCAGTGACTCGGGGAGAGTGACCCCGAAGTGCGTGGAGTAGGCGCTCGCGACGTGGAGGTGTGCGAACATGTGACTCCTCTGCGGGCAGGTCGATGGGTGATAGATAGAACAAATGTTCGATGTAGGGAGTGTACGTCACACGGCCGACACGCGCTACCGGCAGTCTGCCGAGGCAGTCTGGCTAGGCTGGGTGGCTCAGCCGTTGTTCGCCTCGTTTGGAGATCCCTATGACCACGCCCACTTCGTCCTGGACGGACTATCTCGGCCGGGCCGCCATCCGCTCCGGCCAGGCCCTGCTGGTCCTCGCCCTGCTGGTGGTGGCCCTCTACGGGATCACGCAGCTCAAGCTGGTCTTCACCCCGCTCCTGATCGCCCTGATCGTGGCGTCGGCGCTGCGCCCCTTCATGCGGTTCCTGCTGGCCCGCGGGGCGAACGAATCCCTTGCCGCGGCGATCACCCTGATCTTGAGCGTCGCGGTCTTCGGTGGCGTCGTCACCCTCGTGGTGTTCGGCATCCGTGGCGAGTGGGACACCCTCTTCACCTCGGCCAGCAAGGGGCTCGACAGCCTGCAGGAACTGCTCACCAGCGGCACGCTGCCGATCGATTCCGCTCAGATCGATTCGGTGCGCGAGTCGGTCATCGACTTCGCCACCAGCAGCCAGTTCGGGTCCGGGGCCCTGGCCGGGGTCTCCGTGGCCGCCGAGATCGTGGCCGGCGTGGTGCTCGGCCTCGTCGTGCTCTTCTATTTCCTGAAGGACGGCCCTCACATTTGGAGCTTCCTCATCCAGCCGCTCGCCGGCAAGCGGCACGAGCGGGCCGCACGCATCGGCGTGAGCAGCGTCGAGGTATTCGGCAACTACGTGCGCGGCACGGCGATCGTCGCGTTCGTCGACGCCCTGTTCATCGGGATCGGACTGTGGATCCTGCAGGTTCCGCTGGCGCTGCCGCTCGCCGTCATCGTCTTCGTCGGCGCCTTCATCCCCATCGTCGGGGCGACGGCCGCCGGCATCCTCGCCGCACTGGTGGCCCTCGTCACGAACGACCTGACCACCGCCATCATCGTGGTCGCGATCGTGGTCGCCGTGAACCAGCTCGAGGGCAACTTCCTGTCCCCGGTGGTGCTCGGCAAGTCACTGCGCCTGCACGGCCTGGTGATCCTGCTGGCGCTGACGGCCGGCACGATCCTGGGCGGCATCGTCGGCGCGGTCATCTCGGTGCCGATCGCCGCCGTGGGCTGGGCCGTCATCAAGGCCTGGAACGCTCCCACGCCGCCGGTTCCGGTGCCGCCGGTCGCGCCGGTCTAGCTCACGAATTCGTTCGGGCGAGCGGTGATCAGCTGAAGGCGGAGATGCCGGTCACGGCCCGGCCGACCAACAGCGCGTTGATCTCGTAGCTGCCCTCGTAGGAGTAGATCGCCTCGGCGTCGGCGAAGATCTTGGCCATCTCGTACCGGGTGCTGATGCCGTTGCCGCCGAGCAGACCGCGGCCCAGGGCCACCGTTTCGCGCATCCGGGTCGTGCAGGTCGCCTTTGCGAGGGCCGCCTGGTCCATCGTGAGCCGCCCGCTCTCCTGCAGTCGCGCCATCTGCACCATCAGCGACAGTGACAGGGTGGCGTTGCCGATCATGCGGGAGAGCTGCTCCTGCACCAGCTGGAAGGATGCGATGGGCATGCCGAACTGGCGCCGCTCCAGCGCATAGGCGCGGGCCACATCGAAGGCGGCGAGCTGCTGGCCGACCGCCTGCCACGACACCCAGATCCGCGAGTTCCGGAGCAGCACGTTCGTGTCCTGAAAGCTCCGGCTGCCCGGCAGCCAGTTCGTGTACGGGATCCGCACCTCCGTGAGGGTGATGTCGGCGTTCTGCACGATCCGCACCGCGATCTTGTTCTCGATCGGGGTGGCCGTGAACCCGGGCCGCTCCGTCTCGACGATGAATCCCTTGATCTGCCCGTCCGCGGTGTCCCGGGCCCAGACCAGCACGTAGTCGGCCATGGCGCCGTTGCCGATCCAGCGTTTGGTGCCGTTGAGCACCCACTCGTCGCCGCTGCGGGTGGCCGTGGTCTCCATCATTCGGGAGATGTCGGAGCCGTGTTCCGGTTCCGTCAGGGCGAAGGCCCCGATCTTCTCCAGGGCCAGGAGGCCCGGTAGCAGACGTTCCCGCTGCTCGGGTGAGCCGAGCTCGTCGATGGCGGCGGCGAACAGCTCGTGGTGCACGCCGTAGAACGTGGAGATCGAGGTGTCGGCGCGGGTCAGCTCCATCTGCAGCAGCCCCGTGAGCAGATGGCTGGTCGCGGCAGCACCGGTCGCGGCGAGGTTCTGCGCGGCGAGGCGGGGCAGCAACTCGAACGGGAACTCGGCGCGGTTCCAGTAGTCCACGGCGAGAGGGCGCACCTCGGCCTGATAGAACGATCGTGCCGCGGCCAGCCGCGCGCGCTCACCCGGGGTGAGTAGATCGGTGACGAAGATCAGGTCGGCGTCGACGTAGGGCATCTCGCCCAGCCCGAGCCCCACTCCCAGCCCCAGCCCCAGCTCCTGCTCGCCGAGCGGCGCGAAGAACGCCGCGACGGACGCCTCCGTCACCTCGCCGAGACCGGCGGGCGACCACCGGGGGCTGCGGTCCTTGTCGATCACCTGGGCCCGGATGCCCTCCTGCAGCTCGCTCCGCTGCAGGAAACGGAGCGTCACCCGGTACTCCTGATCGAGCGCCTCGTCGAGGCTCGGGAGCCGCCGGGCCCGGCGCAGCGAGGACAGCGTGACCGCGAGGGCGGTCGGCGACCTCGTGAGGATGAGGGCGGCGGCGTCGCGGGCGGCTTCCACCGGGGAACGTCGCAGGGCGGCGACGATCTCGCCCACGTCATCGGACGCGTAGCACTCGTCGATCCAGTGCCGCTGGGCGAGGAGGTCGGAGGGCGGGGGAGTCTCGGCCAGGGCGCGCACGGCCTCGGCCGCGTCGGTCACGGCCAGGGTGCGGGCCAGGGCAGGGAGTCGGTCGCTGTGCACGAAGTGGTCGGCCAGGCCCAGCGCGATGGCGTCGGACCCGGAGACTAGGGCGGCGGTCAGGGCGAGGTGGGTGCCGAGCTCACCGGGGGCATGGGACAACAGCCAGCTTCCGCCGACGTCGGGTACGAAGCCGATCGCGGTCTCCGGCATCCCCAGCCGCGTGCGCTCGGTCACGATCCGGGTGTTCGCGTGGCCGGAGACGCCGACCCCGCCGCCGAGCACGACGCCGTCCATCACGGCCAGGTACGGTTTGGCGAACCGGTGGATCTGCGCGTTCAGATGGTACTCGTCGGCGAAGAACCGGGCGGCCTCGGCGTCAGCGTCCGCTCGATCGTCCGCGCCCGCGTCCGCACTGCGGTAGATCGCCACGATGTCGCCCCCGGCACAGAGGCCCCGGTCGCCGCTACCGGTCAGCAGAACGGTCTCGACCTGCCCGTCGGCGGCCCAGTCGGTCAGCACCGCGGACATCCGTCGGATCATCGCGTGGGTCAGGGCGTTCAGCGCCGCCGGGCGGTTCAGGATGATCTGGGCGAGCCGCCCGTCGCGGCGCAGCAGAATGTCCGGCCGGTCATCCATGAGCTCGAGCATGGACCCCACGCTACCGGCACGGACTCAGATCGCTCGGAAGCGACTCCGCAGCGACGCAGAACCGGGCGAGCTGCTCCGCCTTCTGGGCATCGAATTCGGCGTCGGTGACGGTCCCCGCGTGCCTGTTCGCCGTCCGACGGCCGCGACGATCCGCTACCGCCGGGCCACATCGTGACCATTGCTGCCTTCCACTGAGTGGAAACTACCGGACCAGGTGGCATCATCACCCCACAGGATGACTTCATCACCTGTCACCGTCGCTAGGAGAAACCCGTGTCCCCAGAAAACACCCGTGTCGCCATCATCGGCGCCGGCCCCGCCGGACTTCTGCTGGCCTGGGCCCTACGTGACGCCGGAATCGACCCGATCGTGGTCGAGAACCGTTCCCAGGACTACGTGCTCGCCCGCATCCGGGCCGGGGTGCTCGCGAATTCCGCTCTGGCGGTGGCCCGCGATACCTTCAAGACGATCGACATCGGCACCACGAACTGAAGCTGAAGGACCACTCCATGGACAAGACGTACTCCTCCGCCGCGGCTGCCGTCGCCGACATCCCGGATGGGGCCTCCCTCGCCGTCGGCGGCTTCGGCCTGGTCGGCGTCCCGATCGTGCTGATCCGGGCGCTCCTGGCCCAGGGCACCACCGACCTCCGGGTCGCCTCCAACAACTGCGGTGTCGACGGTTGGGGGCTCGGCGAACTGCTGCGGGAAGGGCGGATCAGCCGGGTGATCGCCTCCTACATCGGCGAGAACAAGGACTTCGCCCGCCGCTATCTCGGCGGTGACATCGAGGTGGAACTGACCCCGCAGGGCACCCTGGCCGAGCGGCTCCGGGCCGGCGGCAGCGGAATCCCCGCCTTCTACACCGCCAGCGGCGTCGGCACCATGGTCGCCGAGGGTGGGCTGCCCTGGCGCTACGGGCCGGATGGGTCGGTGACGGTGTCGTCGCCGCCCAAGGAGACCCGCACCTTCGCGTCGCTCCGCGGCGGGGAGAAGGAGTACGTGCTCGAGGAGGCCATCGTCACCGACTTCGCCCTCGTTCGCGCGGCGAAGGGCGACCGGCACGGCAACCTCGTGTTCGAGAAGTCGGCCCGCAATTTCAACCCGGTCGCCGGCATGGCCGGCCGCATCACCATCGCCGAGGTCGACGAGTTGGTCGAGCCGGGGGAGCTCGATCCGGATGCCATCCACCTCGCCGGTATCTACGTGCACCGCATCGTGGCGCTCTCCTGCGCCGAGGCCGCCGACCTGCCGATCGAGAAGACCACCACCCGGCCGCGGCCCGTCGCATCCGTCGCATCCGTCGCATCCGTCGCATCCGTCGCAAAGGACAGCTGATCATGCCGTTGACTCGCAATGAAATGGCCGCGCGCGCCGCGCAGGAGCTCACCCCCGGCAGCTACGTCAACCTTGGGATCGGGCTGCCCACGCTGATCCCCAACTTCCTGCCGGAGGGGGTGAACGTCATCCTTCACTCCGAGAACGGGGTGCTCGGGGTGGGACCGTACCCGTGGGAGGGCGAGGAGGACCCGAAGCTGATCAACGCCGGCAAGGAGACCATCACGGTCAACCCCGGTGCCAGCTACTTCGACTCCGCGCAGAGCTTCGGCATGATCCGCGGCGGAATGATCGATGTGGCCGTGCTTGGCGCGATGCAGGTCTCCGCCACCGGCGACATCGCCAACTGGGCCGTGCCCGGCAAGATGATCAAGGGTATGGGCGGTGCGATGGACCTCGTGCACGGCGCCGACACCGTGATCGTCGTGATGGAGCACACCGCGAAGAACGGCGACTTCAAGATTGTGAACGAGTGCGGCCTGCCGCTGACCGGCAAGCGCGTCGTGACCCGCATCATCACCGACCTGGCCGTGATCGACGTGACGCCGGAGGGTCTTCTGCTGCGCGAGATCGCGCCGGGACTCACCGTGGCCGAGGTACAGGCCGCCACCGAGGTGCCGCTGCTCGTACCGGGGACGCCGACCGTCATCCACACGCTCCTCTCCGCCCCGAACCCGGTGGCCGCGTCGTGAGGGACGTCGCCATCTGCGAACCGTTACGCACCCCGATCGGCCGGTTCGGCGGCGTCTTCAGGGCGGTCGCGCCGGCCGAGCTGGCCGCGGCCGTGATCACGGCGCTGATCGAACGCACCGGAATCGACGGGACCGTGGTCGACGACGTGATCCTCGGCCAGGGCTATCCCACCGCGGAGGCCGCCTCCGTGGCGC
The DNA here is from genome assembly GCF_004402245.1 of Cryobacterium sp. TMT2-18-2. Taxonomy (NCBI): domain Bacteria; kingdom Bacillati; phylum Actinomycetota; class Actinomycetes; order Micrococcales; family Microbacteriaceae; genus Cryobacterium; species Cryobacterium sp. TMT2-18-2. The sequence continues at coordinate 62,959 of NZ_SOFU01000038.1, read as the reverse complement.
GCGTCGCCGCACTGAACGCCGGCCTGCCCGTGACGGTCGGCGGCGTGCAGGTGGACCGGCGATGCGGCTCAGGGCTACAGGCCATCCTCGACGCGGCTATGCAGGTGCAGACCGGTGTCAGCGACGTCGTCGTCGCCGGCGGGGTCGAATCGATGAGCCAGGCACCGTTCTACACCGTCGACTCCCGCTTCGGTGTGGGCGGCGGCGCCGGAATCCTGCTCCGGGACGCGCTCAGCCGCGGCCGCGAAACCGCCGGTGGGCGCCGCTACCCGGTACCCGGCGGCATGCTCGAAACCGCCGAGAACCTGCGCCGCGAGTACGGCATCGGCCGCACCGAACAGGACGACCTGGCTCTCCGGTCGCAGGCGCGGGCATCCGTCGCCGTGGCCGAGGGCCGGTTCGACGACGAGATCGTGACGGTCACGGTCACGGTGCCGGGCCGCACGGGCCCCGTCGTGGTCTCCGCCGACGAGACCCCGCGGGCCGACAGCAGCCTGACGGCTCTGGCCGGCCTCCGCCCGATCCTGTTAGAGACGGACGCCGACGCCACCGTCACCGCCGGAAACGCCAGCGGCCAGAACGACGCCGCGGCCGCGTGCATCGTGACTACCCCGGAACGGGCGGCCGAGCTCGGGCTGACCCCACTGGTGCGGCTGGTCACATGGGCGCGTGCGGGAGTCGAGCCGTCGCGGATGGGAATCGGGCCGGTGCCGGCCACCGCCCGGGCGTTGCGGCGCGCGGGGCTGAGCCTCGCCGACATGCACCTGATCGAGCTCAACGAGGCCTTCGCCGCGCAGGTGCTCGCGGTCAGCCGGGAATGGGAATTCACCGAGGCAGACTGGGCGCGCACCAACGTCAACGGGTCGGGTATCTCGCTCGGGCATCCGGTCGGGGCGACCGGGGCGCGCATCCTCGCCACCGGCGCCCGTCACCTGCACCGCACCGAGGGGCGCTATCTGCTCGAGACCATGTGCATCGGCGGCGGCCAGGGGCTCGCCGCCATCTTCGAGCGGGTGTAGGACGCGTGTCTCGCGCACGGGTTAGGCGCCCGAGCCCCGATGGGGCAAGCTGGTGGAGAGCATTGGGGGATGCCATCATCAAGCCCACCATTCGACGTCGTGCGCTGCTCGCACTCGGCGTCGCCGCAGCCGTCGTGCTGAGCGGCTGCACCGCGGGCCGGAACAGCGTCGACCAGAGCAGCACGCCGTTCGCGGTGGACATCGCCGGGCAGCTGGACGCGGCCGTGGGCGAGGCGATGGCGCTATCGGGTTCCTCCGGCGCTCTGGTCGGGGTCTGGTCCGCCGCCGGCGAATGGACCGTCGCGCACGGCACGACGGAAATCGGCGGGTCCGTCCCGATGAGCAGCGGGATGCACTTCCGCATCGGCACCAACACCACGGCCATGACCTGCACGGTGCTGCTCCGGTTGGTCGACGAGGGAACCGTGACGCTCGACGACCCGGTCTCCACCTACCTGCCCCGCCTCGTCGGCGTGGCGGGCGTGACGCTCGGCCAGCTCTGCCAGGGCACTTCGGGGCTGGGGTCCTACAGTCCCGTTCTGGCCGGGGAGTTCGTGCACAACCCCCTGCGCACCTGGCCGGCGATGGAACTCGTCTCCCAAGGGCTGGCCACGCCCCGAACGGGTGCTCCGGGCAGCGTGTGGGGTCCCTCGAACACCGGAATCGTGCTGCTCGGGATGGCGCTCGAGCGGGCCACGGGCCGGCAGTGGGCGGCGCTCTACGATGAGTACATCTTCCATCCGCTCGGTCTGCACGACACCTCATATCCTCACGCCGGCGATATGGACCTCCCCGCACCACACTCGCACGGCTACGCGGCCGCGGTGGGCGCCGACGGTCCGGTGTGCACGGCCATCACCGACAGAACCCTGCTCTCCAATTCGATGAGCGGCGTGGCGGGCGGTATCGTTTCGACGCTGGCCGACATGAGGACCTGGGCAGGCGCTCTCGCTGCGGGTGGTCTCTTGTCCGAGTCGTCGGCGAGCGCCCAGTGGGACACCGTGAACGAAGATGTGACGACCCCGTCGTGGCAGAGTTACGGCCTCGGCGCGGAGCAGGTCGGGCCCCTCCGCGGGCGCACCGGATCGATCCCCGGATTCATCTCGGCGACCCTGGCGGATCCGGACCAGACCATGACCGTGGTGGTCATGCTGAACAACTCGAGCGCGGGTGACCCGTTCGCCCTGACACTGGCCCGTCAGCTGGCCGCCATCATCGCCGATGCCCCGGCTGGGCGCGGGAACGAACCGTCGGTCGCGCTGCCCTGGACGGTTGCGCAGACCCGAGTCGAACTGGCTGCCGAGGCGGCCTGCCCGACTGTGGCAGAGATCGTCGGTTAGCTGAGTGGGCCGTGACCGTTCGGTGGTGTCGCTCGCCGCGCGCCGCGAAACGGGGATCGACCCTCGGCCTCAGGTTTTTTGGCCCTCGATGCTCCGGGAACAGTGGAGTACGTTTCTCGTTCCGCTTCCGCGCGTACTCTGAATGTGTGAATTCAGCAGGAACGACTGACCGAAGCGGCGTGAATGAGAACGACGCGAACCCTGGCGAGGGTGCCGTCAACCAGGTGGCCACGGCGCCGCTCGACCTGGCCGCGCACGTTGCGGCCGTGTCGACCGGATCCTGCGGGGCCGTCGTGACCTTCATCGGCCAGGTGCGGGACCACGACCCCGACGCCGCCGGGCAGGTGACCGGCCTCGATTACAGCGCGCATCCGGATGCCGGCCGCATCCTGTCCGAGATCGTCGCCCGGTACTCCCGTGAGTACCCGCAGGTGAACCTGTCGGTCAGCCACCGCATCGGCCACCTCGACGTGGGCGACCTGGCCCTGGTCGCGGCCGCGGCCAGCGCCCACCGCGCCGTCGCATTCGAAGCCTGCGAACGCCTGGTGGAGACCGTCAAACTCGAGGTGCCGATCTGGAAGAAGCAGTACGAGGTCGACGGGTCCACCGCCTGGGTGGGCCTGACCTGACCTGGTCCGACGCGATCCGACCTGGTCCGACCTGGTCCGATTCCGGAATAATTAACCGGACGTGTATCCTGTTTATTAGCGGCCGGCTCGGTCGTTCCACCGAGGAGGACTCATCCTATGACCGCCGAACCCATCACCCTGAGCAGCGCGCACACCTGCAACTGCAACCATGACGACGCCGAGACCATCGTGCTCGACGGACGCACCATCCCGCACGCGGTTCGCCACGCGGCCATTTTCGGTGCCCTGGAGGCCATCCAACTCGGCTTCTCGCTCGACCTGATCGCCCCGCACGACCCCCTGCCCCTGCTGGCGCAGCTCGAGAAGGCACGCCCGGGAGCGTTCACCGTGTCGTACGTGGAGCGTGGCCCGGACGCCTGGCGCATCCGCTTCACCCGCGCCGCCTAGTCTCCCGAGATTCGACACCACCGTGCACGGCAACGGGCGATTAGCGTTTCTGCTGCTCGGCGGTCTCTCACTGCTGGCCGGGCTCGACGGTGCGCTGCTCCTGCTGGGTTTCCCGGCGCCGGTGGTGACCGCGCGCCTGGCGGATGTGCACGGACCCCTGATGGTCTTCGGGTTCGTGGGAACCGTCGTCGTGCTCGAGCGTGCCGTCGCCGTGCGCCGGAACTGGGCCTACCTGTCGCCGGGGCTGCTGGGCCTCGGCGGCCTGTCACTCGTGTCGCCGCTTCCCCTGGTGGTCGGCCAGCTTGCCTTCGTGGCCGGGTCGGCCGTGTTGCTGGCCATCTACCGGGCGATCTGGCTCCGGCAGCCGTCGACGTCCGCCGCGGTGCAGGCGCTCGGTGCCCTGCTCGGTCTCACGGCCACCGTGCTGTGGCTCGGCGGCGTGCCCGTGCCTGTCCTGGTGCCCGCGATGACGCTCTACCTGGTGCTCACAATCGCCGGTGAGCGGCTCGAACTCGCGCGCATCTCGCCCTCCGTCGACTACCGCGCCGAAATGCGGATGCTGGCCGCCGGCCTGTTCCTGACCCTCGGCGCGGTCGTCGCTCTCGTCTGGCCCCGGGTGGGCTACCCCGTTCTCGGACTCGGGATGCTCGGTCTCGTCGCCTGGTTGTTCCGGCACGACGTGGCGACCCGACTCATCCGCAGCACCGGTCTGCCACGGTACATGGCCGCGTGCCTGCTGGCCGGCTACGGCTGGCTGCTCTCGGTCGCCGCCAGCTGGATCATCGTCGGCCCGAGCTTCTCCGGCCCCGGCTATGACGCCGTGCTGCACGCCGTCTTCCTCGGGTTCGTGATGTCGATGATCATGGCGCACGCCCCGACCATCCTGCCGGCCGTGCTGCGCCGACCGCTGCCGTACCGGCCGGTGCTCTACCTGCCGGTGCTGCTGCTGCACGTCTCCCTGCTGGTGCGCATCCTGCTCGGTGACGCGCGCGACCTGCCGGCACTGGTGCAGTGGGGTGGCGTGGCCAACATTGTGGCCGTGCTCCTGTTCGTGCTGCTGGCCGTGATCTCGGTGGTGCGCGGCGTGCCGCTGCGCCAGCCAAACACCAAACTGAAAGTCACACCATGAACCGTCGACTGTGGCACCTCATCACCGGGCTCCTGACTCCGACGTGGCTCCTCCTCACTCTCATCGCCGTGCTCATCCACCGGTTCATCCCGGTCGCGCCGTGGCTCATGGTGCACCTCCTGTTCCTGGGCGCCGTGAGCACCGCGATCCTGGTCTGGAGCCAGCACTTCGCCGACACCCTGCTCCGGCATCCGGCCCCCGGCGGCCGCGTCTCGCTCGGGGCTCGGCTCGGCGCGCACACCCTCGGAGCGGTACTCGTGATCACCGGCATCGTCGGCGGCTGGTGGCCGGTCGTGCTGGTTGGCGGCATCCTGGTCGGCACGAATGCCCTCGCCCACGCCCTGCTGCTGTTCCGGCAGTCGCGGGGAGCGCTGCCGGGACGGTTCGCACCGCTCGTGCGCTACTACATCGCGGCCGGAATCGCGCTGGCCATCGGTGTGGTCCTGGGCGTGCTGATGGCCCGGACCGATATCGATGGTGAGTCCGCGGAGCGGATGTACATCGCCCATGTCGGGTTCAATCTGCTCGGCTGGGTCGGCCTGACCGTGATCGGCACGGTGGCCCTGCTCTGGCCGACGGTGCTGCACGCCCGGGTGCAGACGACGCGCGCCTCGGCCCGCGGAACCCTGCCTCTGTTCCTGGCCGGCCTCGCTCTGCTCGGGATCGGCCTGCTGATCGACCAGCGCCTGGTCGCCGCCGCGGGTGTCCTGCTCTACCTGGTCGGCCTCGGCCTGGTGCTGGTGGAGGCCGTGCGCCTGGCCAGGCAGTCCCCGGCCGTCACCTTCGCCGGTTGGAGTCTCGGCGCCGCCCTCACCTGGTTCTTCGCCTGCGTGCTCGGGTTCGGCCTGATCGTGACGTTCGCACCGAGCTGGGTAGCCGCGACCGACCTGCTCGGGCAGCTCGTGCCCGTGTTCGCGGTCGGTTTCGCCGCGCAGATCCTGCTCGGAGCCCTCAGCTACCTGGTGCCGGTCGTGCTCGGCGGCGGACCCTCGGTCTCGAAGGCCACGGCCGCCCTGCTCGATCGTGGCGCCCTGTTCCGGGTCATCGTCGTCAACGTCGGCCTGATCCTCTATCTGCTGCCGGTGCCCAGCCTGGTGAAGGTCACGGTCTCGCTGCTCGTCGTCGGCACGCTCGCCTCCTTCCTGGTCCTGATGCCGCGGGCGCTGCGGCAGAACCGCCGGCTGCGCCGGGCGACGGATGCGACGGCTCCGCCGGCCCGGCCGTCTCCACCGGCCGCCGCGGCGCAGGCCAGCCGCACCGGCGCGACCGTCACGGCCGTCGGCGTTCTGCTCCTGGCCGTGACCCTGGGGATCGCCATGGACCCGGCCGCCGCCGGAATTGCCAGCGGCGGGGCATCCGTCGACAGGGTGTCGACCGGCCACACGACCACGGTCGACGTCGTCATGAAGAACACGCGCTTCAGCCCGGACACCATCGAGGTGCCCGTCGGCGACACCCTGGTGATCAACCTGACCAACGACGACGAGATGGTGCACAACCTCGTGCTCGCCACCGGCGTGGTCTCCGGTTCCATCGCTCCCGGCACCAGCCGACAGGTCGACGCCGGTATCGTGGGCGCCGACGTCGAGGGCTGGTGCTCCATCGCCGGCCACAAGGTCCTGGGCATGGTGCTCACGGTCGTGGCCGTCGGAGCCGAGCCTCAGTCCGGCGACGACTCCCCAGCGATGGACCACGGCTCCGCGTCCGCCGGCGGGGCGTCCAGCGCGGCAGACGATCTCGATTTGATGCGTCAGCCCGACGCCGATTTCGTTGCCCGCGACCCGGCGCTGCGAGCGGCGGAGGCGGAGACCGTGCACACGCTGACCATGCGGGTGGAAGACGTGGAGACCGAGGTGTCTCCCGGCGTCACCCAGACCCTGTGGACGTTCAACGGCACAGCCCCCGGCCCGACCCTGCACGGCAAAGTCGGGGACGTCTTCGACATCACCTTCGTCAACGACGGGTCGATCGAGCATTCCATCGACTTCCACGCGGGTGCCCTCGCACCCGACCGGCCCATGCGCAGCATCAATCCGGGGGAGAGCCTGACCTATCGTTTCACCGCGACCCGCTCGGGGATCTGGCTCTATCACTGCGGCACGATGCCCATGTCGGTGCACATGGCGAACGGCATGTTCGGCGCCGTGATCATTGATCCACCCGGGCTTTCAGCGGTCGACCGGGAATACGTCCTGGTGCAGTCCGAGCTCTACCTCGGTGCGCAGGGCGGGGAGGCCGACGCCGACAAGGTGGCGGCGCAGTTCCCCGACCTGGTGGTCTTCAACGGCATCGCCAACCAGTACGGCGCCCGCCCGCTGACGGCGAAGGTCGGCGAGAAGGTGCGTATCTGGGTGCTGGACGCCGGCCCCAACGTGGGCAGCTCCTTCCACGTCGTGGGCGGCCAGTTCGACACCGTTTTCACGGAGGGCGAGTACCAGTTGCGTGATGGCGGCAGCACCGGCACGGGCGGCTCCCAGGTGCTCGACCTGGCCGTGGCCCAGGGCGGCTTCGTCGAGTTGACCTTCCCCGAGGCCGGCAGTTACCCCTTCGTCAGCCACATCATGTCCGACGCCGAAAAAGGCGCTCGTGGCGTCGTCCTGGTCAGTCCGTGATCTTCGTCTGAGTTTCCCGAAGAATAGTTGTGTGCGGCGTGTCGCCGGTCAGGTGAAAGAAATGGGCGGCCCGTCGTCTCTGCCTGCTGTGTGCGGGTATTACCGCGGTGGACAGGGTTTTTATCGGGGAATATCGTGACAGCGAATCCGGTGAAGTGAATAGAAATGTCACTCATACTTTTAATCCTGTGGTAGCTTTCAACCACCCCGCGTGACCTATCCGGGGGAGGAACCGTGACAGGTGGCAGCACCTGCTTCCGCGCCCTTGAATCACGCAACATGGAAAGGGGCCCACCGTGGTCCGATTGAGAGCCGGTGCAGGAAAACTGCGATCGGAGTTGATGGTTTCCAAAGGATGGTTGCAGGGCGTAGCCCTGGTGATGGTCTTCGGGTTCGCCGTGATGGGCTTCCTGGCCCTCCGAACCTATACGGACTCGATGCCCCAGCCCAAGCAGGTCGTCGACTCGCAGGGTGAGGTTGTCTTCACGACGGCCGACATCACCGCGGGCCAGCAGACCTTCGTGCGGCGCGGCCTTCAGCAGTATGGCTCGATCCTGGGTCACGGCGGCTACCTCGGACCGGACTACACGGCCGACTACCTGCGGCGCTCCTCGACCGAGGTGCTCGAGGCCCTGACCGCGTCCGGTGTGCAGGACCCGCAGGGTGCCCTCGTCGAGATGATGCGGACCAACCGCTACGACAAGGCCACCGGCGACCTCGAATTCACGGATCTGCAGATTGAGGCCTTCGACACGCTCAAGCAGCACTACGCCGATTTCTTCGGTTCCCCGACCACCCAATACGGCCTGATCCCGAATGCCATCACGGACTCGGCGGACATCCACGACCTGACCGCCTTCTTCGCCTGGACGTCCTGGGCAGCCTCTGCTGAGCGGCCCGGTCACAACTACTCGTACACGAACAACTGGCCGGCCGAGCCGCTCGTGGACAACGTTCCGACCGCCGACATCATCGTGTGGAGCGGTCTCTCGCTCGTGGCGCTGATGGTCGCCCTCGGCGCCCTCTTCGGCCTCTACGGCCGGTGGAGCAAGAGGATGGGCTGGCAGCACGGGGAAGAAACCCCCGCACTGTCCTTCCGACAGCCGGGGGAGGTGGCGGTGACACCCGCCCAATCCGCCACGGCCTGGTTCTTCTTCGTGGTGGCTTTGATGTTCCTGGCCCAGGCCTTCCTGGGTGCCGCCATCGAGCACTACCGGGTCGACCTGTCGAGCTTCTTCGGGGTCGACCTGGCTCAGCTGCTGCCGTTCAACCTCGCCCGAACCTGGCATGTGCAGCTCTCGTTGTTGTGGACGGCCACCTCGTTCCTGGCCGCAGGCATCTTCCTCGCCCCGTATATCTCCGGGCGTGAACCCAAACGTCAGCACTGGTTGGCCTACGGTTTGCTCGGCGCCCTCGCCCTGGTCATCGTCGGATCGTTCGTGGGAGAAGCCTTGAGCATCTTCGGCGTCGAGGCCGCGAAGGGCTCGCCGTTCTGGGACATGCAGTGGGAGTACATCGACCTGCCCAGGGTGTGGCAGGGCATGCTCGTCGTCGGACTCTTCCTGTGGATCGCGATCATCTACCGCGGCATCCGGGCACGTCTGAAGTCTGAGCACCGCTTCAACCTGCCGTGGCTCTTCTTCTACGCCGGTCTCGCGATCCCCGCGTTCTACGCCGTCGGAATGCTCGCCGGCACCGAGGTTCACCTGAGCGTCGCCGAGTTCTGGCGCTTCTGGGTGGTGCACCTCTGGGTTGAGGACTTCCTGGAACTGTTCACGACCGTGATGGTGGCCTACATCTTCGTCATGCTCGGGGTCGTGAACCGCAAGATCGCGATGCAGATCATCCTGCTCGACGTCATCCTGTATTCCGCCGGTGGCATCCTCGGCACCATGCACCACCTGTACTTCTCGGGAACCCCCGTCGAGCACATGGCGCTGGGAGCCTTCTTCTCCGCCCTGGAAGTCATCCCGTTGACCTTCCTGACGATCGAGGCCTGGAGCTTCCTCCAGCTCGGTGCCCGGCAGGAGTCGCGCAGTTCGGCTCCGTTCCCGCACCGCTGGGCCGTGATGTTCCTTGTCGCGGTCGGCTTCTGGAACTTCCTGGGTGCCGGCGTCTTCGGATTCCTGATCAACCTGCCGATCGTCTCGTACTACGAGATCGGTACCGCGCTGACGGCCAACCACGCCCACGCGGCGATGATGGGCGTGTACGGAATGATGGGCGTCGGTCTGTCGCTCTTCGCCCTGCGCTACCTGATCCCGGCCGAGCGCTGGCCGGACAAGCTCGCGAAGATCTCGTTCTGGTGCCTCAACATCGGCCTGGCCTGGATGACGTTCGCCACGCTGCTGCCGCTCGGTGTCATTCAGCTCTGGCACTCCATCAACGACGGCTACTTCGAAGCCCGCAGCCTCAACTTCATCAACGAGCCCGGCAACGCCGTTCTCGAATGGCTGCGGATGCCGGGTGACCTCGTCTTCATCGTCGGCGGCGTGATGCCGTTCGTCTGGATCACCTGGCTCGGGGTGCGCTACCGCATCAAGGCCACCACCCATGACGTGCCGATGGAGGCCTTGTTCGTTGAGGCGGTCCCCGCCGCCGCGACACTCACCGGCGGCGCGGAGCCGACATCCGGATATTCCTCGGACTACCGCTCCACCGGCACAGGCATCGGAGAGGACGGTGGGGACCGCCCGGGCGGCGGCGCGTGATGGCAGCCATCAACCCGGAGGTCTGGTTCGCGCTTGTCTACGGCGGCTTCCTGCTGGCCGTGGCCCACGTGCTGGACCTCCTGGCGCGGCGCACCGGGGCGAAATCCACCGCCATGAGTTCGAGCGGGTTCGAGTACCACGAAAACCACGACGCCTGGAAGTGCCAGGAGGACCAGTGGCTCTGGCCGATCTCCTTCGATCCGGATAACCGGGTGACGCGATACCAGGCCAGCCCCACGGTCTGCAACCCCTGCCCGGTCAAGGACACCTGCACCACCTCGGATGCGGGCCGGCAGCTCGCGCGCAACATCGACCCGTGGCCCAGTTCGGAGGCGGAGCGGTTCCATCGCGGGATCGCCTGCTCCGTCGTCGTGCTCGGGCTCATCTGGCCGCTGGCGTCCATGTTCCAGAACCGCACGGGCGTGGAATTGCTGATCCTGGGGTCAGCCTCGGCCGTCATCGCCGCCGGCAGTTGGCCGTTGTGGTCGCACCTGCGTCGCACACCCGCCCGCTTTCCCGAGCATCTCAAGGTCGTGGGGCTCGACGAAAGCGTCGCGGCCCGCGCCGCCACGGCGGCGATTGAGGCGCAGCGGCGCAGCGGCTACGGCAGCATCAGAAAAACGGGCCCGCGGCCGGTTCGGATCGAACCGTACGCGAGCGCCCGGGCGTCGGAGCACACCGACGCCGATCCGGAAACGATGAAAGGAAACACCGTGAGCGCCTCATTCTCAGCGCGTTGGGCTGAACTGGAGACGGAGGCCGACCCGGGCCGTTCCGGCCCCGCCGTGGGCTGGAGCCGGAGGGGCAACTCGTGATGGCCTGGCAGATCGCGGCCCTGATCGTGGTGCTGCTGCTGCTCATTTGGCTGGCAGCTTCCTTCAAGGTGCTGCAGGAGTACGAGCGGGGCGTGACGTTCCGATTCGGCCGGCTGCGCCCGGTGCGGGAACCGGGTGTGCAGATGGTGTTCCCCGGACTGGACAAGATGGTGCGGGTCGACCTCCGGATCGTGACCCTCACGATCCCGCCGCAGGACGTCATCACCAAGGACAACGTCCCGGCCCGGGTCAACGCCGTCGTCCTGTTCCAGGTCACCGACCCGGTCCGTTCGGTGATGGCGGTCGAGAACCACGCCGTCGCCACCTCCCAGATGTCGCAAACGACACTGCGTTCAGTCGTGGGCCGCGCCGACCTCGACACCCTGCTTGCCCACCGGGCCGACCTGAACGAAGACCTCGCCCGCAACATCAACGCGCAAACCGAACCCTGGGGTGTGCAGGTGAAGGTCGTCGAAATCAAGGACGTCGAGATTCCGCAGGCGATGCAGCGTGCCATGGCCCGTGAAGCCGAAGCCGAGCGGGACCGCCGGGCGAAGATCATCAACGCCCACGGTGAACTGCAGGCGTCGGAGGAACTGGGCCAGGCGGCGGAAATCCTGAGCCGCAATCCCGCGTCGCTTCAGCTGCGCTACCTGCAGACCCTGCTCGAGCTGGGTGCCGATCAGAAATCGACCGTGGTCTTCCCGCTTCCGATGGACATTCTCGGTCCGTTCCTCAACAACAAGGCACTGCCGGACCCGGCGGAGACCGCCGCGGCATTCGCCACCGCCGTCGCAACCGCGGTTGCGGCTGCGACGACACAGACAACGGAGGTTCCTGCCTGATGGCCTACACCGATTCGACCGACCGCACCCTCAGCATCCGTCTGATGCTGATCGGGGCCTTCGTCGGCATTTTCGCACCCATCTTCGGCTTCCTCGGCGGCACGATCGTCGGAGTCGACCAGACGGTCGGCGGCCTCGAGCCGCTCTTCGTCTGGCTCTTCGTGGGCATGGTCGTCGGGATGCTCGGAGTGGCCATCGGGATCCTCGGCGCGCTGCGCTGGGTCAAGGGCAAGCATCACCTGGACTGAGTGCGACCCACGTCCCTCCCGCACGCAGAAGCGCCCGGCCGAATTCTCGGCCGGGCGCTTCTGCGTCTGATGAATTACTGGACTGCGATCACTCAGTCGGTGCTGGGCTGGTAGCCGCAGCTGGGGTCCTCGGCGAGCGGGTCCCCGGTCACCGCGTAGGCGTGCGAGCGGGAGCCGCCGCAGACCGTGCGGAATTCGCAGTGACCACACCGGCCGCCGAAGAGATCCGGGGTGCGCAGCTCCTGGAGCAGCTGCGCCTCCCGGTAGATTTCGGAGAAGGACTGCTTGTGCACCGACCCCACGGACACGGGCAGGAACCCGCTGGGGTAAACGAGACCGACATGGTCGACGAAGGCGAACCCGCGCCCGGAATTGACGTCGAGGGGGGCCCTCGGACGCCGCCGCCTCGGCTCGTCGCCGGTGAGCAACCGCTCCGTGGCCTCCCGCAGCAAGGCTCTCAGCGGGCCGACCGGGAACACGGTGTCAAGGTCCACGCCGTCGCCCACTCCGGCCCGCTGAATCGCGATCCGCCGGTAGTGGGGTGCCTCGGTGGTCTTGACGGCGACCAGATCGGAGACGTCGTGCAGCCAGTGCAGCACCTCCTCCTCCTCGGCCGCGGTCAGGGCGTTCAGGAGCTTGCCGCGGCCGGTGGGCACGAGGAAGAAGACACTCCACAGGGTGGTGCCGAGATCGAGGACGGTTTTCAGGATGCCGGGCAGCTCGTGCACGGTGTCGCGGGTGACGGTCGTGTTGATCTGCAGTCGGTAGCCGACCTCGCGCACCATTCGGGCGGCGATCATGGTGTCGTCGTAGACGCCGTCGACACCGCGGAAGGCGTCGTGGGTGGCCGCTGAGGCGCCGTCCAGCGAGAGCGAGACCGCTTTGGCCCCAGCGTCGTGGAGCTCGACCAGGACCTCACGGGTGAGGCGCGGGGTGACCGAGGGGGAGAGGGCCATGCTCAGGCCGAGGCTGGTGCCGTGGGCGACGAGCTCCGGCAGGTCGGGGCGCTCGAACGGGTCCCCGCCGGTGAGCACGACCAGCGGGCGCGGTGTGCCGAAGGCGGCGAGGTCGTCCAGCAGTTTGCGACCCTGGTCCGTGCTCAGCTCGAACGGATTGCGCGTGCGGATGGCGTCGGCCCGGCAGTGGGTGCAGACCAGTTGACAGGCGCGCGTCACCTCCCAGATGACGATGAAGGGCCGTTCGGCGGTGTCGTGGTGCAGCACCCGGATGGGGCGCACGTGGGTGTCGGTCATGGGGTATGTCCTAGCTCAGCGCCGAATTTCGGCCCTCAGTTGTTTTTACCATAGATATAGGGAAAACTAATCGGGTGCCTATCGAACCTCTTGACGCCCGCACCCACCGCGTGCTTTCCGGAATCAGTCGGGTCGCCATTCTCGAACTCCTGCGCGATGCCGACGCGGAGCTGGATGTGCCGGCCATCGCCCAAGCGGTCGGGCTGCACGCGAACACGGTTCGGTCCCACCTCGACCGGCTGGTCGAGGTGGGCCTGGTCGCCGAGACCGTCGAGGCGCGCGTGCGTCCTGGGCGGCCCCGGCTTTTCTTTCGCGCCACGTCACCCGCCGCCGAGGTCCCCGCCGAGTCCTACCGGCTTCTCGCCGGTCTCCTGGCCGGCGGCCTGGGCAGGGACGTTTCCCCGGGTGCAGGCGCAGGCGCGGCCGCGGAGGCCGGGCGGCGTTGGGGCAGGGAGATGGCCGAGACGGATGCCGGACTCTCCGACGCGCAGTCGGGGGCGGCCCACGGAGCATCGGTCGGGCGTATCGTTCAGATCCTCGACGAGGTCGGCTTCGAGCCGCGCCTCGGAGGCGCCGCCGGCAGCACCCCTGCCCCGGTCGACGTCGTGATCGAGCTGCACCGCTGCCCGTTCCTCGATGTGGCGAAGGACCACAGCGACGTCGTGTGCGCGGTGCACCGCGGCCTGATGGAGGGCGCCCTCGAGCGTCTGCACACACCCGGAGTCGGCGTCACCCTCGAGCCGTTCGCCCGCCCGGGCGTCTGCCTCGCCCACCTCGAGGTCCCGGCGACGAAGCCGTGAGCGTGGCCCGGCGCACACCGCTGCGCAGCACCTGCGCGCGGCCGCATCCGTGCTCCTCCGCCATGCGAAACACCATTCTGGGGCAGATCCCGATCTTCCAGGACCTGTCGGCCGGCGAGCTCTCCGACCTGGCCGAACGGATGCTGTCGCTCGCCTGGGGTCCCGGAGACACGCTGTTCACCGCCGGCGAGCCGTCCGAGCACGTGTTCGTGCTCGCGGCCGGCCAGGCGAAGGTGTTCCGATCGACCCCGACCGGGCAGTCCACGAGCCTCGACTTCCTCGGCCCGGGAGCAGTGCTGGGCAGCCTGACCGCGCTGGACGCGGGCCGGTACCCAGAGACGGCCGTCGCCCTGGTGACCACTTGCGCCCTGCGCCTCGAATCCGGCGCCTTCCGGCAGATGTTGCTCACGCATCCGCTGGTGGCGCTGCGCGTGCTGGACGTCGTCGTCGACCGTCTTCATCGGGCCCGGTCGAGGGAGGCCGAGCAGGCCTCCGTCACCGTCACAACGCGGGTGGCAGCGACCCTGCTGCGCCTCGCCGACACCTTCGGCGTGGCGGGCGACAACGCCGGTACCACCCTGATCCAGCTGCCTCTGACCCGCGCCGACCTGGCCGCCATGACCGGCACGAGCGCCGAGTCGGTGTCCCGCGCCATGAGCGGCCTGCGCCGGGACGGGCTGATCGATTCCGGACGGCGCTGGACCGCTGTGCTCGACCGTTCCGGCCTGATTGCGGCAAAGTGACGGCCGTCATGGTCGCCGCCGCCTCGAGTTCGTAACGTCGCAGTCATGACGATAATCATCCCCACCGAAACACCCACCCCGGCCACCGTCCACACCATCCTGAGGGCCAACGGCTTTTCCTGCCCGTCCTGCGTCGCCAAGATCGAGAAGCAGATCGGCCGCCTCGCCGGAGTCACCGCGGTGACGGTGTTCTTCGCCACCGCCCGGATCGAGATCGACCACGACCCGGCCGTCGTCAGCACGGATGTCCTCATCGCCGCCGTCGGCAAGGCCGGCTACACCGCCCGCCTGGCCGCGTTCTGACCGGCGGACCGGGGGAGTGACATGACCATCGTGCGCCGCCACCTGATTCCCCTCATTTCCGGCGCGTTGATCGGCGCCGCCTGGCTGCTCGGCCTCCTGCCGGTGCCGCCGCTTGTCTCCGACGCGGCGATGGTGGCGGCCGCGGTCGTGGCCGGGTTCCCGATCATGCGGACCGCCGGGCGCGCGCTGCTCGCCCGGGTCGTGGGCATCGACCTGCTCGTCACGGTCGCCTCCGTCGGCGCCATCGTGCTCGGCGAATACTGGGAGGCCGCCGCCGTGACCTTTCTGTTCGCGATCGGGCATGCCCTCGAAACGGCCACCCTCAACCGCACCCGCTCCGCCCTGACCGCGCTCGTGGCCCTGGCCCCGGACGTCGCCCTCGTGCTGCGGAACGGCGAGCAGCTCGAGGTCCTGGCCGGGTTCGTTCGGACCGGGGAGACCGTCCTGGTCAAGAACGGCGCGCGGGTGCCCGTCGACGGCACCGTGCAGCGGGGCACGGGCACGATCGACGAGGCCTCCATCACGGGCGAGTCCCTCCCTGCCGAGAAGCGCGCCGGCGACCGCGTCTTCGCCGGCACGGTCTCGACCGGCGGCTTCCTGCAGGTGCTGGCCACCGAGGTCGGCGCGGCTACCACCCTGGCCCACATCGTGCACCGGGTCGAGGAGGCCCAGGAGGCCACGGCCCCGACCCAGGTCTTTATGGACCGGTTCTCGGCCTGGTACACCCCCGGCATCCTGGTACTCGCGACCATCGTCGGCGTGGTGACCGGCGACGTGTTCCTGGCGCTGACCCTGCTCGTGATCGGGTGTCCCGGCGCCCTGGTCATCTCCATCCCGGTCGCGATCGTTGCCGGGATCGGCCGCGCCGCGCAGCTCGGAATCCTGATCAAGGGCGGCGAGTTCCTCGAGACCGCCGCGAAGATCACGGTCGTCGCGGTCGACAAGACGGGCACCCTCACCCGGGGCCGCCCGGTCCTGACGGATGTCGTGGTGCTGAACCCCGCCCTGACCCGTGCCCAGGTGCTCGACTGGGCTTCACGGGCGGAGGCCGGCTCCGAGCATCCGTTGGCCGGAGCGATCATGCAGGCCGCTGCGCGGGAGGCCGCACGCGAAGCCGCGCAGGGCGCCCAGGTGATCGGCCTGCCGGAACACATCACGTCGGTGCCCGGGCAGGGCATCGTCGCCGCGGTGGTCGGCCACACCGTGCTGATCGGCAATCCGGCACTGCTCCGCACCCACCGGATCGCGGGTACGGATGCCGCCACGACGCTGGCCGAGAGACTCGCCGCCCACGGGAGCACGCCGCTGATCGTCGTGCTCGACGGCGTCGTCGCCGGCGTCCTGGCCGTGGCCGACGAGGTGCGTCCCGACGCCGCCGACATGGTGGACGCGCTGCACGCCGCGGGCATCGTTCGGGTCGTCATGCTCACCGGCGACGGGCCGCTCGTGGCACAGGCCGTGGGTGCCCACGTCGGAATCGACGAGATCCGGTCGTCGCTGCTGCCGGAGGACAAGCTCGACGTCGTCACCGGGCTCCGGCGGGACGGCCACGTCGTGGCGATGGTGGGAGACGGCGTCAACGACGCCCCGGCCCTGGCCATGGCGGACATCGGCATCGCGATGGCGGCGGCCGGTTCGGCCGTCGCGGTCGAGACCGCCGACATCGCGCTGATGGGTGACAACCTGCTGATGCTTCCCGCCGCCATCGACCTGGCCCGCCGCACGGTGCGCGTCATGCACCAGAATGTGGCCCTCGCGCTGGTCACGGCGGCGCTGCTGCTGGCCGGTGTGCTGTTCGGCGGCGTGACGATGTTCGGCGGCATGCTCGTGCATGAGGCATCCGTCCTGATCGTGATCGTGAATGCGATGCGCCTGCTGCGCCGGTCCGGGCCGCGCGCGGAACGCAGGCCACAGCATCGGATTTCATCCGAATCGCCTGTCCAGTCCCCGGAAAAGTCAGAGAAATCAGAAAATAAGGAGATGATTGGGGGGTGACGCCGTTCTCCCCCTCGTCGAGCTACCGCACGCTCGCGTCCTTCAGCAGGATTCAGCTTCTGTACTTCCTGCAGCAGCGCGGAACGATGACGGTGGGCGACCTGGCCGAGGCCACCGGTCTGCACCACAACACGGCCCGGGAGCACCTGCAGCGCCTGATCGGGGACGGT
Source organism: Cryobacterium sp. TMT2-18-2 (assembly GCF_004402245.1). Taxonomy (NCBI): domain Bacteria; kingdom Bacillati; phylum Actinomycetota; class Actinomycetes; order Micrococcales; family Microbacteriaceae; genus Cryobacterium; species Cryobacterium sp. TMT2-18-2. Next base: position 45,939 of record NZ_SOFU01000038.1, on the reverse strand, counting down.
TTCGTCACCTGTCACCCGGAAAACAAAGACTCCAAGGGCCGGCCTCGGATGTTGTACAGCGCCGCCGCCGGCCCGGACCATGTCGACGGCTCCATCCGGGCCGCGAAGGCCGAAGCCGCCGAGCGCCACGGTGACCAGGTGCGACGGATGCTGCGGGTCGAGGCCGTCATCCACTCCCCGCTGCAGCGGCAGCTGGACGCCCTCGACGACCACCTCGACGAGTCCGGCTTCGACGCGCGGCTCGAGATCGACGGTGCCGGCGGCAACCGAGTGCACCTGCACGAATGCCCGTACAGCGAGATGGTCAAAGCGCACCCCGAGGTCTGCCGGGTGCACTTCGGACTGCTGAAAACCCTGCTCGAGGTGACCGAGGGACCCCTGAGCGCCGACGCGCTGCACCCGCTGGTCGCACCCGACACCTGCACCCTCGACCTGCACCGGTCCGACGCCGACCCAGGTGTCGAAACAGGCACCGAACCCACCGCCGAGGAACGGCCCACGCCGGCAATCATTTATCACGGCGTTTCCGGCTTGTAGCGAATTTCGCCACCCCTGAGACTGGACTTCGAGGGTGGTTGCCGACCATGGTGACCCCGGGCAGTGCAAGGGGTACGTTGTGAAATCACTCAAGAATTCGGCCTTCGTCAAGCCGGCTAAGACCCGGCCGGCCAAGCCCGGCGTCGACGGCCCGATCGACGACACGATCCTGAAGCTCGGGCGGTTCCTGCGCCGAGGCACGGCCTCACCCGACCTGCGATCCGTGTTCCTTGCGGGCGGCCGCGACGCCGACTCGTTCTACCGCGACCGTTGGACCCACGACAAAGAGGTGCGGTCCACCCACGGCGTGAACTGCACCGGCTCCTGCTCCTGGAAGGTGTACGTCAAGGACGGCATCATCACCTGGGAGACCCAGCAGACCGACTACCCCTCCGTCGGCCCCGACTCACCCGAATACGAGCCCCGCGGCTGCCCCCGCGGCGCCGCCTTCAGCTGGTACACCTACTCACCGACCCGGGTCAAGTACCCCTACGTGCGCGGCGTGCTGCTCGACCTGTTCCGTGCGGCGAAGGCCCGCACCGGCGACCCGGTGCTCGCCTGGGCCGAGGTCACCGGCGACCCCGAGAGCGCCCGCGCCTACAAGAGCGCCCGCGGCAAGGGCGGCCTGGTGCGCACCAGCTGGGACGAGGCGTCCGAGATCGTCGCCGCCGCCCACGTGCACACCATCAAGAAGTACGGCCCCGACCGCATCGCCGGCTTCTCGCCGATCCCCGCCATGTCGATCGTCTCGCAGGGGGTGGGCAATCGGTTCATCTCCATGCTCGGCGGCACCATGCTCTCGTTCTACGACTGGTACGCCGACCTGCCCGTGGCGTCCCCGCAGGTGTTCGGCGACCAGACCGACGTGCCGGAATCGGCAGACTGGTGGAACTCCTCCTACCTGATCATGTGGGGCTCCAACGTGCCGGTCACCCGCACGCCCGACGCACACTTCATGGTCGAGGCCCGCTACAAGGGCCAGAAGGTCATCACCGTATCGCCCGACTACGCCGACAACTCCAAGTTCGCCGACGAGTGGCTGGCCGTGCACCCCGGCACCGACGGCGCGCTCGCGCTGGCCATGGGCCACGTCGTGCTCAAGGAATTTTTGGTCGACCGCCGCACGCCCCGCTTCGTCGACTACATGAAGCGTTACAGCGACTCCGCCTACCTGATCAGCCTCACCAGGCGCGGCGACGCGTACGTGCCCGGCAAGTTCGTGACCGCGGATGCCCTGCCCGGCCTCGACCCGACGGTCGCCAGCGCCGCGTTCAAGCCCGTGCTCCTCGACCAGAACGGCCAGGTCGTCGTGCCCAACGGTTCGATCGGGCACCGTTTCTCCGAGACCGACGTCGGCAAGTGGAACCTCGACCTCGAGGGTGTCGACCCGCTGCTGTCCATCGCGGACGCCCCCGACTACGACCAGGCATCCGTCGCCATCGACATGCCCCGGTTCGACGTCGCCCCGGAGACCGACGAGATCGGCGAGCAGCACGCGGGAGGTGCGGGCATCATCCGTCGCGGCGTACCGGTGCGGATGGTGGCCGGCCAACTGGTCACCACCGTGTTCGACCTGCTGCTCGCGCAGTACGGCGTCGGCCGGCCCGGCCTGCCCGGAGTCTGGCCCACCGGCTACGACGACGCCACCTCGCCCGGTACCCCGGCCTGGCAGGAGGGCATCACCTCGGTGCCGATGCAGGCCGCCGAACGCATCGGCCGCGAGTTCGCGCAGAACGCCGAAGACTCCGATGGACGCTCGATGATCCTGATGGGTGCCGGAACCAACCACTGGTTCCATTCCGACACCATCTACCGGGCTTTCCTGGCGCTGACCACCATGACCGGCTGCCAGGGCGTCAACGGCGGCGGCTGGGCTCACTACGTCGGCCAGGAGAAGGTGCGCCCGCTCACCGGCTACGGCCAGTATGCGTTCGGCCTGGACTGGGTGCGCCCGCCCCGCCAGATGATCGGCACGGGCTTCTTCTACCTCGCCACCGACCAGTGGCGCTACGACGGCCTCGCCGCCGACACCCTGTCCAGCCCGCTTGGCGCAGGCACCTTCGCCGGCCGCACCACCGCGGACTGCCTGGTCGAGTCGACCAAGCGCGGTTGGATGCCCGGCTACCCCACCTTCAACCGCAACTCGCTCGACCTCGTCGACGACGCGGTCCGGGCGGGCGTCGACCCGGCCCAGTATGTGGTCGAGTCCCTCGGCGACGGCACCCTCGAGTACGCCATCGAGGACCCGGATGCGCCGGAGAACTTTCCGCGCATCCTCGACGTGTGGCGGGCCAATGTGATCGGATCGTCCGGCAAGGGCAACGAGTACTTCCTGAAGCACCTGCTGGGCACCAAGAACGCCGTGCGTGCCCCCGAATCGCCGCCCGAGAAGCGCCCGAAGTCCATGAAGTGGCACGAGACCGCCCCCGAGGGCAAGCTTGACCTGATGGTCACCAGTGACTTCCGCATGACGAGCACCACCATCTTCAGCGACGTGGTGCTGCCGCCGGCCACCTGGTACGAGAAGAACGACCTCTCGACCACCGACATGCACCCCTTCATCCACTCGTTCAACCCGGCGATCGCCCCGCCATGGCAGGCGAAGACCGACTTCGACATCTTCCACATCCTCGCGGAGAAGATCTCCGAGATGAGCGTGGAGCACCTCGGGGTGCGGAAGGACCTGGTCGCCGTTCCGCTGCTGCACGACACCCCGGATGCGATGAGCGCCCCGCACGGCATCGTCGAATACGACCAGGTGCTGGTGCCCGGCGTGACCATGCCCAAACTGGTCGTGGTCGAACGCGACTACCCGGCCTTCGCCGCCCGGCTCGGCGCCCTCGGCCCGCTTACCGAGAAGCTCGGCATGATGACCAAGGGAGTCAAGTTCAACCCCGACGTCGAGGTGGCCTACCTGGCGAAGAAGAACGGGCTCGTTACGAGCGGCCCCGCCGCCGGACGGCCGCAGCTGAAGACCGCCATCCAGGCCTGCGAAATGGTGCTCGCGCTCTCCGGCACCACCAACGGACGGCTCGGTACGCAAGGCTTCCGCAAGATGGAGGAGCGCACCGGCCAGAAGTTGGCGCACCTGGCCAGCGACAACGAGGGTCGTCGTTTCTCCTACCCGGATGTGCAGGGTGCCCCGGTCCCGGTGCTCACCTCCCCGGAGTGGTCCGGCAGCGAGCACGGCGGGCGACGCTACAGCGCGTTCACGATCAACGTGGAGCACCTCAAGCCCTGGCACACCCTCACCGGGAGGCAACACTTCTACCTCGACCACGACTGGATGATCGAGCTGGGGGAGACCCTGCCGATCTTCCGGCCGCCGCTGGACATGCACCGCCTCTTCGACGACTCCATCGTCGGGTCGACCTCCGCCACCGGCGCGACCGGCTCGAAAGGCCGGGCCGAGGTGGCCGTGCGCTACCTCACCCCGCACTCCAAGTGGTCCATCCACTCCGAGTACCAGGACAACCTGATGATGCTGTCGCTGTCCCGCGGCGGACCCACCATCTGGATGTCACCGCAGGACGCCGACAAGATCGGCGTGCGCGACAACGAGTGGATCGAGTCCTACAACCGCAACGGCGTCGTCGTGGCCCGTGCGGTCGTCTCGCACCGGATGCCCGAGGGCACCGTGTACATGTACCACGCGAAGGACCGCACCATCAACGTGCCGATCGCCGAGACGAGCGGCATGCGCGGCGGCACGAACAACTCGCTCACCCGGATCCTGCTGAAACCGAGTCACCTGATCGGTGGCTACGCCCAGCTGTCCTTCGCTTTCAATTACCTCGGCCCGACCGGGAACCAACGCGACGAGGTCACCGTGATCCGTCGACGCAGCCAGGAGGTTGAGTACTAAATGCGCGTAATGGCTCAGATGTCGATGATCATGAATCTCGACAAGTGCATCGGGTGCCACACCTGTTCGGTCACCTGTAAGCAGGTGTGGACCAACCGCACCGGCGTCGAATACGTCTGGTTCAACAACGTGGAGACCAAGCCCGGCGTCGGCTACCCACGCCGCTACGAAGACCAGGACAAGTGGAAGGGCGGCTGGCAGCGCAACAAACGCGGACGCCTGAAACTGCGCTCCGGTGGCCGCATCAAGCGCCTCGCCACCATCTTCAACAACCCCGACCTCCCGGTGATCGACGACTACTACGAGCCGTGGACCTACGACTACGACATGCTGACCAAGGCTCCGCTGAGCACGGAGAGCCCCGTCGCCCGGCCCAAGTCGCTGCTCACCGGCCAGAACATGGACATCAAGTGGTCCGGCAACTGGGACGACGACCTCGGCGGCTCGCAGGAGACCGCGGCCGACGACCCCATCCTCGCCACCATGAGCGAGCACGTGAAGATGGAGTTCGAGAACACCTTCATGTTCTACCTGCCGCGCATCTGCGAGCACTGCCTCAACCCCGCCTGCGTCGCGGCCTGCCCCTCGGGCGCCATGTACAAGCGCGAGGAGGACGGCATCGTCCTCGTCGACGAAGACGGCTGCCGCGGCTGGCGGATGTGCGTCTCCGCCTGCCCGTACAAGAAGGTCTACTTCAACCACAAGACGGGTAAGGCCGAGAAGTGCACGCTCTGCTACCCGTTGATCGAGCAGGGCAAGCCCACGATCTGCTCGGAGACCTGCGTCGGCCGGCTGCGCTACCTCGGCCTGATGCTCTACGACGCCGACGCGGTCCTCGCGCAGGCCTCGGTCGAGAACGAGCATGACCTGCTGGATGCCCAGCGCGCCTGCTTCCTCGACCCGTTCGACCCTGAGGTCATCGCCGCGGCCAAGGCCGAAGGCATGGAGGACGACTGGATCCTCGCAGCCCAGAACAGCCCGATCTACAAGCTCATCTCCGAGTACAAGGTGGCCCTGCCGCTGCATCCGGAGTACCGCACCATGCCCATGGTCTGGTACATCCCCCCGCTGTCCCCGGTGGTCGACGTCATCTCGACCACCAACAATGACGGTGAGGATGCCCGCACCCTGTTCGCCGCCATCGACAAGCTCCGCATCCCGGTGGAATACCTCGCCGGACTGTTCTCGGCCGGGGACGTCGTTCCCGTCGAGTCCTCGCTGCGCAAGCTCGCCGCCATGCGGTCGTACATGCGCGACATCAACCTCGGCCGTGACCGCGACGAGTCGATCCCGGAAGCGGTCGGCATGACCGGTCCCGAGATCGAGGCCATGTACCGCCTGCTGGCCATCGCCAAATACGAGGACCGCTACGTCATCCCCAAGGCGCACGTCGAGACGGCGCGTGAGCTGGAGGAACTGGCCTGCTCGCTCGACACTGACGGCGGCCCCGGTATGGGCGGCCCCACCGCCGCCACGGCGGCCGGCCCGTACGGGAAGACCCCCGGGATGCCGTTGAACGCGACCGTCGACAACTACAACGAGATGGTCGGCACGGGTGGGGAACGCACGAAGCCCACCACCCCCGGCCGGATCAACCTGCTCAACTGGAGCGGCGGCGGCCTGCCGGAGGGCTTGTTCCCGCCCAAGGCCACCGGGAGTCCCGCATGAGGCTGCCGAAGCTCCCGAACCGCAAGATCACGGCGCTGCCTCTGTCCGCGGAGGACGGCCGGATGGCGCACATGGCGGCATCCATCCTGCTGGATTACCCCAACCAGGAGCGACGGGCCCGCTTCGGTGCTGTCGCCACGTCGGTGACGTTGCTGCCGGATCCGCTCCGCCACGCCTTCGAGGCGTTCCTGACGAAAGCGGATGCGATGACTCAGCAGGAGTTGGAAATCCACTTCACGGCCACTTTCGACCTCAAGCGCAAGTGCTGCCCGTACCTGAGCTACTACGCGGCGGGGGACACCCGACGCCGCGGCATGGCGCTCGTGCGCTTCGTCGAGGCTTACCGCGCCGCGGGCTGGGAGGTCGCCGCCGACGAACTGCCCGACTACCTGCCGATGGTGCTCGAATTCTCCGCGCGGAGCGACTCGCCGATCGCCCAGGAACTGCTCGCCGCGCACCGAGACGGTATCGAGGTGCTCCGCATGGCACTCGAGGCCGTGCCGAGCCCCTACGCTCACATTGTGGAGGCGGTCTCCCTGTCTCTGCCGAAGATCGACGAGGAAACGCGTCAGCGCTACCTCAACCTGGTGAACGAGGGTCCGCCGACCGAGACGGTCGGCATGACCTTCCTGGGCAATCTCAAACCGTTCTCGCCGTCGGGCGCGAACAGCGAGGACGTACGGGTATGAATCCGCTCGACATACTGCTCTGGGTGGCGTTCCCCTACGCCGCCGCCGGGGTCTTCATCGTCGGCCACCTGCTGCGCTACCGGTTCGACCAGTTCGGCTGGACCTCACGGTCGAGCCAGACCTACGAGAACAAGTGGCTCCGCTGGGGCTCGCCCATGTTCCATTACGGCATCCTGATGGTCTTCGGCGGTCACATCGTCGGACTCTTCATCCCCAAGCCGTGGCTCGAGTTTTTCGGCGTCACCGAGGAGATCTACCACTTCGGGGCCACCTGGCTGGGCAGCGTCGCCGCGGTGCTGACCATCGCCGGCCTCGCCATCCTGCTGATCCGTCGCCGCCTGGTCGCCCGGGTCAAGCTGGTCACGACCGTGATGGACAAGGTCATGTACCTGTTCCTCGCCGGCACCATCGCCTTCGGCACGACGGCGACCGTGCTCTACCAGGTGCTCGGCGCCGGCTACGACTACCGTGGGTCGATCTCGCCGTGGATCCGCAGCCTGTACGCCTTTCAGCCGGACCCGGCGCTGATGAGCGACGTGCCGTTCTTCTTCCAACTGCACGTACTCTGCGCCACGATGCTCTTCCTGCTGTGGCCCTTCACCCGACTGGTGCATGTATTCTCGGCTCCGCTCGGCTACTTCGTGCGCCCCTACATCGTCTACCGCTCGCGGGACGGCCACCGCGGTGCGGGCGCCCAGAAGGCCCGCCGTGGCTGGGAGAAGAGCGAACTACCGCGGGACACCCGCGACAAGGTGGGCGGCCGCCGCTAGCCGAGGAGCCCAGGGACGTCGACACCGGTGCGCGACCCGCCGCCGCCCCAGGCAGCCGGGGAAGCGCGTCGCGTAGGGGCAACGGATGATGCAGGCCACCGGCACCTGGGCTGCCCGAAGGGCTCGTCCGCGCGCATCGGCCGCCTGCAGGCGATCGAGGGCGTCTTGATCCCGCCGCACTCGGGCTGGTAAGCGAAGCCTGCGCTGTATGGCGGGGTTTCGCTCCGGTGCCTAGCATTGCCAGTGCGGGCCCACATTCGTGCCTGAGGATGCCCCAGAGGGAGACACATGTTCGATGCGCTGCTCGACACCATCTTCGGTTTACCTGTGCACCCCCTCGTGGTGCACGCCACCGCAGTCGTCGTTCCCACGGCCGCCCTCGTCGTCGTCGTCGCGGCCCTCCGGCCCCGGTTTCGCCGGTGGGCGAAGTTCCTGCCGCTGATCCTCGCATTGGCCGCGCTCGTTCTCGTGCCGCTGGCGCGCGAATCCGGGGAGGCGCTGAGAGAGCGGGTCACCGAGACCGCGTTGGTCGAGACCCACTCCGAGCTGGCCGAAGGGCTGCTGCCCTGGGTTGCCGCCCTGGGTTGACGCCCTGGTCGTGGTCGCCGCCGTTCTGCTCTGGTGGAACTACCGGGAGTTCGGCAGCCGGACATCCGTCGCCCGCGCCCCGAAGTGGGTGACCATCGTACTGGCCGGGGCCGCGCTGGTCGCCGCCACGGGAACCACCGTGCAGGCCGTGCTCATCGGTCACAGCGGGGCGACGGCCGTCTGGTCCGAGGTCGGGGGAGCACCGGCGCCCGCCGGGGGAGAAGACGACGACTGAGCCGGCCTGAACTCAGTCGGTCACGGAGCTGGCGGCGCCCGGGTCGGCGGCAACCTCGCGGGCCCACTCGGCGGAGATTCTGGCTCTCCTGACTCTGCCGGCTCTGCCGACTCTTCCGTGGGTTAGGTCCGTTCGCGCGCGCGTGTGTCTCTGTCTCTGTGTGTGTGTGTGGCCAACTCAGGACATCCGTTGCCGGCATGCACCGGCCGCCACGGATCAGTGCGGAACCAGTGTGGATGTTCGGCCAAACCGGACGGATCTCCTGAGTTGGCCACAGCCCCCGCCGGATGGGCAGCAGCGCTGGTGCGGATCGGGCATCGAGCACTCGCTCCGCTCCGTTCGGGGCTCGGAACCGCCAGTCCGTCCCGTCATCGCCCACGGCTGGCAAAACCCGGGCGACTAGTCGGCGGTGGCGGCCCGTTCCTCGGCGAGCTCCGCGAGCCGCGCGAGGGCGCGGGGCCAATCCGCAGCGAACAGGGCCGTGAATTCCTCGTCGGTGTCGACGGCCACCACGAGTGTGGTCACCCCGTCGGACTCGCTGAAGGAGTAGTCCTCGTGCGCGCCCGCGAACCGCCGCGCGTGAGCACTCGTGGTGTCGTCGATGCCCCGGGACACTGCACCGTGGATTTCCAGGGAGATGAACTCGTCCGGCCGGTTTTCGACGACCGTGGCCACCAGCCCGTTGTGGGCAGCATCCTCGCCGGGGGCGAGGAAGCGGATCGTGCTGCCCTCCGCCCAGCTTCCGACGTAGTGGGAACCCTCGCGGAACGCCCGGGTCCAGTCCCGGTAGGTGGACTCGTCGAGCATCGTGGTCCAGACGGTGTGCACGGGTGCGTCGACTCGAATCGTGAAGTGCAGCTTGTCCATGCGGGTAGCGTACAGCTAGCTGGGGAAGGGAGCACCCTTGCGGGCGTAGTAGAACCAGGCGAGCCAGGTGCAGAACACGCAGAACACGGCGCAGCCGGCGAAGAACGCGGTCGGGCTGATCATGGTGAGCGAGATACCCACGACGAACGGTCCGAAGGCCGCGATCGCGGAGGTCCAGGCGATGGCTCCGCCGGCCTGACGCTTCGGGAAGATCATCGGCATCTGCTTGAACGTTCCGGCGTTCGCCAGCCCGGCGAAGAAGAAGATGATCAGCATGCCGGTGAGGAAGCCCCAGAACTCGTCCACGCTGGTCGGCGTGAGGAAGAAGGCGGTGAGGGCAGTTCCCGCCACCATGCCGAGGCCGCCGATGAACGTGAAGATCGCGCCGCCCCACCTGTCGCAGAACGGGCCGCTCGCCGCCCGCACCAGGGCGCCGAGGACGGGACCGATGAACGCGAAGGCCAGCGGGTTTGGGGCATCCGGGAAGTCGCCGTAGACGTTGAGGATGATCAGGCCCATCTGGGCGGCCAGGCCGCTGTAGGCGCCGAAGCTCATCAGGTAGATGGCGGTCATGATCCAGGTGTGCTTGACCCCGAAGATGTCCATCTGCTGGCGGAAATTCGCCGTGATCGGCACCCGGCGCAGGTACATCACCGCCAGGACGACGGCAAGCAGAGCCCAGGGGATGAGCACCAGCCCGCCGTTGTGCAGCCAGACGAGGTCGCCGTCGGCACTGCTCTGGGGGGTGAGGGCGGCGGTGCCGAGTAGACCGAATCCGACGACCCAGGGCAGGATCAGCTGCATCAGGCCGATGCCGAAGTTGCCGAGGCCTGCCTGCAGGCCCAGAGCCGTTCCGGCGAGGCGTTTGGGGAAGAAGTAGCTGGTCGACGCCATGAAACCGGAGAAGGTTCCGCCGCCGATGCCGGCCGCGAACGCCAGGGAGAGCAGCACCCAGTACGGCGTGGACGTGTCCCGGGCGGCGAGAGTCCAGCCGAGCATCGGGATCACGAGCAGGGCCGACGACATGGCGACGAGGTTGCGGGTGCCCATCATCGGCGGCAGGAACATGAAGACCAGGCGCAGCAGGCCGCCGGCGAGCCCGGGAAGGGCGACGAGCCAGTACAGCTGGCTGGGTGCAAGGGAGTAGCCGATGTCGTTCAGACGCGGGGCGATCGCGCTGACGAGGTACCAGGTTGCGAAGCTCAGAGTCAGGCTGAAGGTGGTGATCCACAGCGTGCGCCAGGCGAGCCCCGGATCCCAGGTCTCGTCATTCTCCGGGTCCCAGTTGGACAGATCCGGTTTGAGTTTCGAGGCGAACTGTAGGGACGTTTCGACTGACATGGACTTCCTCGGCTGGTTGCTGCCGGGCACCAGGCCCGCGTAGCTTCCACCCTCGCGGTGCAGCGGAAATGCGACAACGCGTGAACGCCGTGAAAAATGATTCGGTCGAACTAAACCGAAATCGGTGGGCGTCAGCCGCCGGCGAAGGGCGGCAGCACGTCGACGGTGTCGCTGCCGGAGAGCGGCACCGTGTCATCCGTCGCCCGCGTGCCGTTCACGAGCAGGGAGCACCGGCCGAGGATGCGTTCGAACTCGTCGCCGTAGAGGCTGGTGAGCTGGGCGCGCAAGTCGCCGATGGTGGCGGCATCGACCGCGGCCGCGTCGGCGGCGGCGGATTCGGCTGCCGCGGCGAAGAAACGGATGGTCGCCATCACCGTGTCGCCTCCGGCTGGTCCGGCGACCAGGTGAGGGCGAGCCGGGTGGCCAGCGCACTGGCGGCCTCGATGGCGGCGGGTGTGCCGCCGTTCCGGGCGGCGGCCAGACCGACCAGGAACGTGCTCAGCGGGGCGGCGGGCCGGGCCACGTTGTGGGCCACGTCGCGGGCCACGTCGAGCAGCGTGCCCACGGGGATGTCGGCCGGATCCAGGCCGAGTGCGGCGGCGAGGGCCACGAGCCACTCGTCGAGAGCCTCAGGGGGAAGCGGGGTAGAGGTGCTCATTGGGTATCACTCCTGATCGGATTGCTCCGCGGTCGGATTGCTCCGCGGTGGGGTGCTGGTCAGCAGTGCGGAACTCCTCTCCACATCCTGCCATGTGTCCACGTCGCTCCCCTCGCCGTTCTGGTCGCGGACGCCCCGCAGCTCGAGCGGGGCCAGCAGTCCGCGCATGCTGGCGCCGTGGGCGTCGGCGCCGAGCCGGTGCGCGGCCGCCCGCAGCGGCGCCAGACGATAGATCCCCGCGAGCCACTGCGCGCGGCCGCCCGCGTCGACCAGGTGCAGGCCGTGAACGGATGCCGGCAGCCCCGGGTCGGACGCCGCCGGCACCAGTAGGCGGGCGGCATCCGCTGCCCACGGCAGGTCGCAGGCCAGCAGGAGCACCCAGTCCGCGGCCCCGGACGCGGCCCCGTGCTCGAGCGCCGCGAGGCCCGCCACGATGCCGGCGACCGGGCCGCCGAACGGGGGATCTTCGAGCGTCCAGGTCAGCTCGGCCGTGTCGTCGGCCGGGACGGCCGCACGGGCCGCCTCCGGCCCGACCACGACGACGTTCCGGGCGAGTCCGCGGGCGTCCAGCACCCGGGAGAGCAGCGTGCGCCCGGCCACCTCGACCGCGGGCTTGACCGCGCCGTCGAGGCGCCGGGCGCGCCCGCCCGCAAGCACGATCAGGTCGACGCTCACGGCTGCTCGGGTCATCGCTACTCGTTCGGGCGGTGCCAGTCGCCGGACTTCCCTCCGGTCTTCGTGATGAGGCGCACGTTCTCGATCCAAACGGACTTGTCGAGGCCTTTGACCATATCGACCACGGCGAGGGCGGCGACCGACACGGCGGTTAGCGCCTCCATCTCGACGCCGGTGCGGTCGGCCGTGCGCACGGTGGCCGTGACGCGCACCCCGGTGTCTTCGATGACGAGGTCGACGGCGGCGCCGTGCACCCCGATCACATGCGCGAGGGGGAGCAGGTCGGCGCACTTCTTGGCACCCTGGATGCCGGCGATGCGGGCCACGGCGAGCACATCGCCCTTGGGGGTGCTGCCGTCGCGAAGGGCCGAGATGACCGTCGGGCCGCAGGCCACGAAGCCGGCGGCGGTGGCGCTGCGCACGGTGGGCTGCTTCTCGGTGACGTCGACCATGCGGGCCTGGCCGGAGGAGTCGAGATGCGTGAAGGGATGTGCGGACAGGTCGCGGATGCTCATGTCAACAGCATGACAGTGACGCGGTCACCCTCGACAATCCGCGTCACGTTTTCCGGCACGATGGCCAGCCCGACGGCCTGAGCAAGCCCGGCGACGAGGTGGGATCCCGACCCGCCCGCGGCGGACCGGCGGACCACGCTGCGGATTCCGAGGCCCTCGACGGTCACTGGCATGTACTGGGCACGGCCGGGCGGGGAGTCCCAGCTCTCCCCGGCGGTCGCCGAGATCGTCGGGCGAAAGATGTCGATGTGCCCGCCGAGGCGGCGCAGGGCCGGCCGCACGAACACCTCGAAGGACACGAAGGCGCTGACCGGGTTGCCGGGGAGGGCGAAGATGAGCGGTCCCTCGACTGCATTGTCGTCGGCCGGCCAGCGGCCGAAACCCTGAGGCTTGCCCGGCTGCATCTTGACCGGCCCGAACCGTACGGTGCCGAGCGGGGCGAGCACGGCCTTGACGACGTCGTAGGCGCCGACGCTCACCCCGCCGGAGAGCACGATGGCGTCGACCGTGCCGGCGAGGCCGGCCAGCAGGCCGCGGAGCGTGTTCTCGTCGTCGGGAACCGCGCCGAGCCGGATCGGCACCCCGCCGGCCGCGGCGACGGCCGACGCGAGGAGATAGGAGTTGGAGTCGGGGATCTGGCCGCGCCGGGTGGGTTCGCCGGGGGTGACGAGCTCGCTCCCGGTGGAGATCACGGCGACGCGCGGAGCCGGGTGCGCCCGGAGTGACGAGGTGCCGGCGCTGGCGGCCGCGGCAACCCGGGTCGGCCAGAGCACCGAGCCGCGGGTGAGCACGGTGTCGCCGGCGTGGGCGTCTTCGCCGGCGCGACGGATGTGCGCTGCCGGCTGCGGCGCCCGAACGACGGTGACCGTGTCGATGCCCTGATCGGTGTCTTCGATCGGAACCACGGCATCCGCCCCGTCCGGAAGCGGCGCCCCCGTCATGATCCGGGCCGCCTGGCCGGTCTCCAGGTGCGGGTTCTGGCTGGTTCCGGCCGCCAGGTCGGCGACCACCGGCAGCGTCACCGGGTGCTCGGCGGAGGCCTGCAGCAGGTCGGCGCGCCGGACGGCGTAGCCGTCCATGGCCGAATTGTCGAAGGGAGGTGTGTCCGTGGCGCTCCGGACATCTTCGGCCAGCATCAGGCCCAGCGCCTCGTCAAGCGAGACCAGCACGGGCGGCAGCGGGGCGACCGCGGCAAGTACGAAGGAGAGCTGGTCGGCGACGCTGCGGGCCGAGAACGGTACGGCGCACGCGTCGACGTCGTGCTCGTGGGTGTGCTCGTGCGTGTTCCCCGTCATGGTCAGTTCCCCGCTGTGGTCATCGAATCGCTGGACACGGCGTCGCCGGCCCACTTGCTGCCCCGGCCGGGAGCGGTGCGTGCGGCGACGGCAACGTCCCAGGCGACGATCCCGCCGGCGAGCAGGGTGAGGCCGGTGAAGCCGGCCGCGTCCAGGGCCATCGCGGCGCGTTCGGCCCGCGGCCCCAGGTGGCAGTGCAGCACCAGCGGCACGTCCCGCGGCAGGGTGGCCATCCCGGCCTCGGTGAGCAGGTCGCCGAGAGGCAGCAGGACGGCATCCGGGATGGCGCTCTCGGCGTGCTCGTCGGGCTCGCGCACGTCGACCAGCACGAACGGGTCGGTTCCCTCGGCGCGGGCAGTGAGCCGGGCCACGAGCTCCACCGGGGTGAGCGTCGGCCAGGCCTCAGCGGCGGCGGTCTGCGCGGAGCCGCGGGCGGTGGCGAGGGTCGCTGCCGGGTTCGGGTCGGCGGCGGCGATGCCGGTGCCGATCAGGGGCACCTCGGTGAAACGGCCCGAGAGCGCGTCGATCACGAGCACGCGCCCGATCAGCGGAGTGCCGATACCGGCGATCAGCTTGATCGCCTCGGTGGCCATCAGCGAGCCCACCTGGCCGCAAAGCGCACCGAGCACGCCGGCTTCGGCGCAGTTGGGCACCTCACCCTCTGCGGGCGGGGTCGGGAACAGGTCGCGCAGGTGCACCCCGCTGAGGCCGCTCTCGGCCGGTGGGGTTGCCCAGAACACCGACAGCTGGGCGTCGAAACGGAGAACGGATGCCCAGACCAGTGGCAGGCCCAGGGCCGCGCAGATGTCGTTGACCAGGAAACGGGTGGGGAAGTTGTCGGTGCCGTCGATGACCACGTCGTAACCGCCGATGATCGCGGCGGCGTTGCCGGCGTCGAGCCGTTCGGCGTGCTGCACGACCACGGCCTCCGGCGCGATCTGGGCGATCGATTCGGCGGCGCTGACCACCTTGGAGCGTCCGACATCCGCCTGGCCGTGCACGATCTGGCGTTGCAGGTTGCTGGGTTCGACGTCGTCGCCGTCGACGATGCCGATCGTTCCCACGCCGGCCGCGGCCAGGTAGATGAGCGCGGGGGACCCCAGCCCGCCGGCGCCGAGCACGAGCACCCGGGCGTTGGCGAGGCGGCGCTGGCCGAGCTCGTTGAGCTGGGGCAGACGGCGTTGGCGGGCGGTGCGAACGGATTCGGCGCCGCTCAGGCGGGCGATCGGCTCGACGAGAGGGGGAATGGCCATGCTTCCACGGTAAGCGTTGGCAGCGCCCGGTGGGTACCCAAAACAGTCATCTGAGCACACCCCTTGAATTTCAGGCCGCAATGGAGTCCTCTAGAGGAGAAACAGGCATCAACGAGAAATTTCGATGTAGTCTCGCGCGGCCCGACGGGTCTCGCTGTGAGGGAAGCAAACAGGAACTAGGAAGGTACTTCATGACTGGGAACAGAGCAGTTGCCTACAAGAGCCCGGGTGTCGTCGAGGTCATCGACATCGACTATCCGACCTTCGAGCTGAAAGACGGTCCGGGTGTCAACCCGGCGAACGTCGGCCGCAAGGTGCCGCACGGGGTCATCCTCCGCACGGTCACCACCAACATCTGCGGCTCGGACCAGCACATGGTTCGCGGGCGCACGACCGCGCCGTCGGACCTCGTCCTCGGCCACGAGATCACCGGCGAGGTGGTCGAATGCGGACCCGACGTGGAGTTCATCAAGGTCGGCGACATCGTCTCGGTGCCGTTCAACATCTCCTGCGGCCGGTGTCGCAACTGTAAGGAGCGCAAAACCGGTATCTGTCTCAACGTCAACCCCGACCGCCCGGGCAGCGCCTACGGTTACGTCGACATGGGCGGTTGGGTCGGCGGCCAGGCCGAGTACGTGCTGGTGCCGTACGCGGACTGGAATCTCCTGAAGTTCCCGGACCGGGACCAGGCGCTGGAGAAGATCATGGACCTCACCATGCTCTCGGACATCTTCCCGACCGGCTTCCACGGTGCGTTCAGCGCGGGCGTCGCGGTCGGATCGACCGTGTACATCGCCGGCGCGGGCCCGGTGGGTCTGGCCGCGGCGGCATCCGCTCAGCTGCTCGGGGCCGCCGTCGTCATCGTCGCCGACCTCAATGAGGAGCGGCTGGCGCAGGCCCGCAGCTTCGGCTGCGAAACCATCGACCTGCGAAAGGGCGAACCGCAGGATCAGATCGAGCAGATCCTGGGTGTGCCCGAGGTCGACTGCGGCGTGGACGCGGTCGGCTTCGAGGCCCGCGGCCATGGCAAGGATGCCGGAACGGAGCGTCCGGCCACGGTGCTGAACTCGCTGATGACGGTCACGGCCGCCGGCGGTGGCCTGGGCATCCCTGGCCTCTACGTCACGGGTGACCCGGGCGGGGTCGACGAGGCGGCGAAGGTCGGCTCGTTGTCCATCCGGCTGGGCCTCGGCTGGGCCAAGTCCCTGTCCTTCGCCACCGGTCAGACCCCGGTGATGAAGTACAATCGGTCGCTGATGATGGCGATCCTGCACGACAAGGTGCAGATCGCGAAGGCCGTCAACGCTCAGGCGATCAGCCTGGAGGATGCCCCGCGCGGCTACGCCGAGTTCGACGCCGGCAAGTCGATCAAGTACGTGCTGAACCCGAATCAGTACGTCAAATGAGCGCGTTCGACCAGTAACAGGACACCCGGCCGGCGGTTCGCCCCGGCCGGGTGTCCTGTTCTGCTGCGGGCCGGGCATTTGTCACCGTCCCGAGGGACTGTTGCCGCGGAGGGCGGCGGTTAGTGTGGAGACATGATTGATCAGTTCCAACGCCCGCTGCACGATCTGCGCATCTCGGTCACCGACCGCTGCAATTTCCGCTGCGTGTACTGCATGCCCAAAGAGGTCTTCGGCAAGGACTTCGCTTTCATGGAACGCGACGAACTGCTCTCCTTCGAAGAGATGACCCGGCTGGCGCGGATCAGCGTGGCGCACGGGGTCGAGAAGATCCGCCTCACCGGCGGTGAGCCGCTGCTGCGCAAAGGGATCGAAGAACTGGTGGCGATGCTGGCGGCGCTCCGCACCCCGGACGGCCGCCCGATCGACATCGCGATGACCACCAACGGTTCGGTGCTGGCGCTGAAGGCTCAGGCTCTGAAGGACGCCGGGCTGAAGCGCGTCACGGTGTCGCTGGATTCGCTCGACGACGCCACGTTCCAGGCGATGAACGACGTGAAGTTCCCCGTCGCCAAGGTGCTGAACAGCCTGGACGTGGCCCACTCGGTCGGGCTCGGCCCGATCAAGATCAACATGGTGCTCAAGCGCGGGCAGAACGATCAGGACATCGTTGCCATGGCGCGCCACTTCAAGGGCACCCCGTACATCCTCCGGTTCATCGAGTTCATGGACGTGGGCTCAAGCAACGGCTGGGAGATGGGTGACGTGGTGCCCTCGGCCGAGGTCGTGGCCCGCATCAACGCGCAATTGCCTGTCGACGAGGTGGCCCCCAACAACACCGGTGAGACCAGCCGCCGGTGGCGCTACCGCGACGGCGAGGGGGAGATCGGCGTGATCTCCAGTGTCACCCAGTCGTTCTGCCATTCCTGCTCGCGGGCGCGGGTCTCCACCGACGGCAAGCTGTTCACCTGCCTGTTCGCGACCGAGGGACACGACCTGCGTGCCCTGATGCGCGGCGGTTGCACCGATGAGCAGCTGGCTGAGGTGCTGAAGCAGATCTGGCGAGAGCGCACGGACCGCTATTCGGAGCTGCGCAGCGCCGAGACCGGCCGGCTGCGCGCATCCGGCAAGAAGAGAATCGAAATGTCGTACATCGGTGGGTGAATCCAGATGAGCAGGATCACGGTCAGGCGC
Source organism: Cryobacterium sp. TMT2-18-2 (assembly GCF_004402245.1). Taxonomy (NCBI): domain Bacteria; kingdom Bacillati; phylum Actinomycetota; class Actinomycetes; order Micrococcales; family Microbacteriaceae; genus Cryobacterium; species Cryobacterium sp. TMT2-18-2. Next base: position 28,386 of record NZ_SOFU01000038.1, on the reverse strand, counting down.
AAGGTCGTTCGACTCACGGTGGGCGAGAATCCCACCAGCCGGGAAGACGTGCTGGCGGTCGAAGAGCCACTCGAGATCCGCGTGAACGGCCGCTCCCTCGCTGTCACGATGCGAACCCCCGGCAACGATTTCGACCTCGCCGCCGGGTTCCTGGTGTCGGAGGGCGTCATCACCCGGAACGAGCACTTTTCCACGGCCCGGTACTGCGCCGGCGCCACCGTCGAGGGCGTGAACACCTACAACGTGCTCGACGTGTCGCTCGCGCCCGGGGTCACACCGCCCGACCCGAGCCTGGAGCGGTCGTTCCTGACGACGAGTTCCTGCGGGCTCTGCGGCAAGGCCAGCATCGACGCCGTGCGCACGAAGTCGGCGTTCCCGGTGACGGCTGACCCGCTTCAGGTCGACGCAGAGCTCCTGACGCGCTTCCCCGAGGTCTTGCGCGCCGCCCAGGACGTTTTCGAGAAGACCGGAGGCATCCATGCGGCCGCCCTCTTCGACGGGACCACCGGGCGGATGCTGGTGCTGCGCGAAGACGTCGGCCGCCACAACGCGGTCGACAAGGTCGTCGGCTGGGCGCTGAAGGAAGACCTGCTCCCGCTCACCGGCACGGTGCTGATGGTGTCGAGCCGGGCGAGCTTCGAACTGGCGCAGAAGGCGCTGATGGCCGGGATTCCGGTGCTCGCCGCCGTGTCGGCGCCGTCGTCGCTGGCCGCCGAGTTCGCGGACGAGGTAGGCATGACGGTGGTCGGTTTTCTGCGCGGCGACTCCATGGTGATCTACGCCGGGGCGGAACGCATCACGAGCGGCGAGCGGACGCCGCAGAGCGTTCCCGGCTAGCCGCGCTCCGCGGGTTCGACCACCCGCCCGGTGCGCCAGGTGTCGACCGCGATCACGCAACCCACCACCACCAGGGAGATCGAAACGGAGGCCAGGGCATCCGTGGTCCAGTGGTAGCCGAGGTACAGGCGGCTGAGGGCCGCCAGCACGATGCCGACCACGGCGACGCTGAGGGCGGCGGCGGTGGCCCGCATGCTGAAACGGCGCGAAAGCAGAAGGTAGGCGGTCACCAGCAGGAAGTCGGATGCACCCAGCACGTGACCGGAGGGGAACGAGAACGTGAGGTCCGTGCCGAACAGCATCAGGTCGATCGGCGGCCGCTCGCGGCCGACCGTGCGTCCGATGACTTGGGCCAGCACCACGCCGCTTGCCATGGCACCGGCGAGCAGCAGCGCGCGCCAGGCGTGCCGGGTGAGAAGACCCCAGCCGACGCACACGACCAGCACGATCAGGGGCAGCGCGACCGGCCCGAATACGACCGCCAGCACCACCATCACGGTCGTCAGAACGGGGGAGCGGGCCTCCAGCAGCCACTCCTGCACGGGGAGGTCGATCGCGGTGACGCCTCCGCCGCTCAGCACACTCAGCAGCGTGAGCGTGAAGAAGACGGCGCCGGAACCCAGGCAGGCGATCGCGGTGACCCGGAGCATGCGGCGGGACCGGGCAGTGAGTTCCCACCTCTCGACGACGTACCGGTCGTGGAACGTGCGCCACGGATGCGACGCGCGGCTGCGCCGGCGTTCGCGATCGAGTGTCACGGCCAGGGGAGCCCAGACGGCCACCGCGATCCCGATGCCGAGCAGTGCCGCCCCGACGGTGTCGGTCAGCCAGTGTGCGCCCAGGTAGGTGCGGCTGAGCATCATCAGCGCCGTGTACAGCGCGCCGGCCAGCCACACCCACCAGAACCGGAAGAGCAGCGCCAGGATTATCGCCAGCGTCGCCGCATTGGCGACATGGCCGGAGGGGAACGACCCGAAATCAACCCTGACCAACAGATCTTCGAGTCCGGCCGGGCGGGCCCGGCCGAACAGCCACTTGAGAAGGTGCACGGCGGCACCGGAGATCACGGTTACCGCGAGGGCGAAGCCCGCGGCCCGCGGGCGCTTGAGGAACAGGAGCAGGCCGATGAGCAGGCCGGGCGCGACGACGGAGCCGGTGAGACCGCCGCCCAGGCTGTTCATCACGAGGGCGAGGGAATCCCACACCGGTGCTCGATTGCCGGACACCGCGATCATCCACTCCGTGTCCAGGGCGAACGGCCTGCCGTTCCGGGAGATGACCAGGCCCAGACCCACCGCCAGCGCGACGGCGACCAGCCCGGAGAGCAGCGGCCACCAGTGGGTGACGCGCTGTGCCCCCGCGCCCGGGTTCACGCCCCGGCTCACGTCAGCGGTGCTGACTTCGCTGCCTCGTGGGTGATGAACCGCACGGACATGGCCTTGTAACCGGGGGTGTTCGACTCCCGGGCCACGAGCTCGCGGTGCATCAGGGCGTTCGCCTCGGGGAAATACGCGGCCGCGCAGCCCCGCGGGGTGGGGTAGACCACCAGGCGGAACTCGTTGGCGCGCCGCTCCTCGCCCTGGAAAGTGCTGATCACGTCGACCATGTCGCGGTCCGCAAAGCCCAGCTCGGTGGCGTCGTCCTGGTGGATCAGGATGACCCGGCGGCCGCCGGAGATGCCGCGGTAGCGGTCATCCAGCCCGTAGAACGTGGTGTTGTACTGGTCGTGGCTGCGCATGGTCTGCAGGATCAGGTGGCCGGCCGGTGGGGTGAGGTATTCGAGTGGGCTGACCGTGAACCGGGCCCGGCCGATGTCGGTGGCGAAGCTGCGGGTGTCCCGGGGCGGGTTGGGCAGTACGAAACCGTTCTTCGTCTTGAGGCGCGCGTTGAAATCGGTGAAGCCCGGGAGCACCCGCGAGATGCGATCACGGATGACGTCGTAGTCGTCGGCCATCGCCTTCCAGTCGATCACGTGGTCGTCGCCGAGGGTGGCGCTGGCCATCCGGGCGACGATGACGGGCTCGGCGAGCAAGTGCTCGGAGACCGGGTCGAGACGCCCCTGCGTGGTGCGCACGACCGACATGGAGTCCTCGACCGAGAGCACCTGGCGACCACCCGGGTGCTTGTCGTCGGTGTCGGTGCGCCCCAGCGTCGGCAGGATCAGCGAGGTCGTGCCGTGCATGATGTGCGACCGGTTGGGCTTGGTCGACACGTGCACGGTTAGGCTCACGCGCTGCATTGCCGCCTCGAGGGCCACGGTGTCGGAGCAGGCGAGGGCGAAGTTGCCGCCCATCGACACGAACACGTCGACGTCGTCGTTCTCGAAGGCCGCGACGGTATCCACCGAGTCGAGGCCGTGCGTGCGGGGGGACTCGATGCCGAATTCCTTGTCCAGCGCGGCGAGCATCGGTTCCTTGGGCTTCTCCCAGACGCCCATGGTGCGGTCGCCCTGTACGTTGGAGTGGCCGCGCACCGGGCAGGCGCCGGCGCCCGGCTTACCGAAGTTCCCCTGTAGCAGGAGCAGGTTGATGATCTCCTTGAGCGTGTTGACCGAGTGCGGCTGCTGAGTGAGTCCGAGCGCCCAGCAGATGATCGTGGCCGTGGAGTCGATCATCATCTGCGCGACGGTGGAGATCTCCACCGCGGTGAGCCCGGTGGCCTTCTCCGTCTCGGCCCAATCGATGGTCGTGCGGGCGGCCCGGTACTCGTCGAGGCCCTGGGTGTTCGCCGCGACGAACTCCGCGTCGACGACGGAGCCGGGGACGCGCTCCTCCGCTTCGAGCAGCAGGTGGCCGAGGGCCTGGAACAGGGCCAGGTCGCCGCCGACCTTGATCTGCAGGTACTCGTCAGCGAGTGCCGTGCCGTCGCCGATCAGGCCGGAGACCGACTGGGGATCCTTGAAATTGAACAATCCGGCCTCGGGCAGCGGGTTGACGGCGACGACCCGGCCGCCGTTGTCCTTGCACTCCTTGAGGGCCGACAGCATCCGCGGATGGTTGGTGCCCGGGTTCTGGCCGACGACGAGGATCAGCTCGGCCTGGTGGATGTCCTCGAGCGAAACGGTGCCCTTGCCGATGCCGATGGTGGCGTTCATGGCGCTTCCGGAGGACTCGTGGCACATGTTCGAGCAGTCGGGCAGGTTGTTCGTGCCGATCGAGCGGGCGAACAGCTGGTAGAGGAACGCCGCCTCGTTGGCGGTGCGTCCCGAGGTGTAGAAGACCGTGCGGTCGGGAACGGTGGCTCGGATCCGCTCGCCGATGAGCTCGAAGGCTTCGTTCCAGGAGATCTGAGAGTAGTGCGTGTCGCCGGGACGGATGACCACCGGATGCGTGATGCGGCCCTGGTTGCCGAGCCAGTACTCGGTCTTCGTGGCGAGCTCCTCGATCGAGTGCTCGGCCCAGAACGCCGGCGTCACGGTGCGCAGGGTGCTCTCCTCGGCGACTGCCTTGGCGCCGTTCTCACAGAACTCTGCGGTCTTGCGGTGGCCCTGCGACTCCGGCCACGCGCAGCCCGGGCAGTCGGTGCCGTCGCGCTGGTTGAGGCGCAGCAGCGCCTTCGCCGTGCGGGGAACGCCGGCCTGCGCGAACCCGCGATCGAGCGCCACCAGAACCGCTTCCACTCCGGCCGCGGACTTCTTCGGCTTCGTGACGACCAAATTGTCTTCGTTGATGTCTTCGATCGGAGCGCGTCGTGTCATGTGACCATTTTGCTCCATTCCACAGGGCGTTCCGACATCGGCCGCGTGTATGTTCGGATCGGACTGCTTGTTGCAGGAGACAGAGAGGGCACCGTGGGAACTCACACGACGCTGGACACGATGCGGCAGACCCGGTCGATCCTGGACGGCATCCGCTGCGCCGACGACCTGACCATCGCGGCGAGCCGGGACGGCGGCATCCGCGCCGTGCGCCTGCTCGCGCAGGCGGCGACCGACCCGGGGGACCAGCTGACCGCGATTGCGGCCATCCACTCGCTCGGCCAGGTGTTCGACGAGTCCGCAGATGACGTGCTCGTGTCGCTGATCACCCATGACTCCCTCTTCATCCGCGAACACACGGCCTGGGCGTTCGGCGCCCGGCTGCCCCGGTTCGAGGCGATCTCCGGACTGCTGAGCATGGTGGTCGACGGTGGCTTCTCCGGCATGATCGCCCAGCGCACGCTGGAGCAGTGGAGCTCGTCGGTGCCGGTGCATGTGGCGCTCGCCCTCGAGGGCACCCTGATCGGCGTGCACGAGTGCGGCGCCCGCACCCGCCTGGTCGAAACGATGGGTCTCATCGCCGGGCGCATCCCCGAACGGCTGTTGCGCCGGGTCGCCGTCGACTCGTCCGAGCCGAACGCGGTGCGTGCGGCGGCGATCGCGGCCCTCGGCGACCTCGGTCCGAACGAGGCCAACATCCGTATCGTGAGCGACCTGTCGCAGGGCAGCGGCGTGCTTGCCGACGTGGCTCGGCTCGCCCTGATCGACCTGACTGTGCCGGCCTACCCGCGCCCACCGTGGAGCCAGGGGCTGACGGTGGCCCAACTCTTCCTGCACGCCGACATCGACCGCGAACTCAGCCAGGTGGGGGCCGGCGACAATGGCGGTATCGCCACGCTGCTGGTGCGCCTGGGCGACGCGCTCGTCTCCGGGGGTGGCAGCGGTGGCAGCGGCGGCCGTGAGCGCGGCGGCTCCGTGGAACGGGTACTCACCCTCTCCCGCGGCAGCTTCGCCGGCGCACTCACCTCCCTGTCCGAGGTCGGGTCTTCCGTCGCGGAGCACGCCTTCGCGACCGTGCCCTTCCTGGGCGAACCCGTCGCCTCGGTCGATGCCTGGCCGCGGCGGATTGCGACGCAGCGCGGCATCCGTCGCATTCTGCGCGCCGCCGGCACCGTCGACGCGATCCACCTGCGAATGGCCGACATCGGCACGCTGGCCGCCTCCACCGTCGCCCGCGAGCTCGACATTCCGATCGTGTTCACGGTGGCCCCCGACCCGCACAGCGTCATCCACTCCCTCGACGGTTCCGGGGTGCTCACCCGGGCGAACTTCGGCACGGTCGACGAGACCGAGCACTTCTGGTTCCGGGCCCGGCTCGTACAGCGGCTGGCCGCGGATGCCGCGCACACCGTTCTCTTCCCGAGGCCCGAGCTGCGGCGTGACATGCGCGACCTTGTGGGAATCGATATCCGGCAGCATCCGGAACGCCACTCCGTGATCGCGGAGGGCATCGACGTCGCCGTGATCGAGCGTGCACTGGCGGATGCCCGCCTCACGGCCGACCCAACCACCGCGCACGCAGCCCCCGGCGCGACCGGCGCGACCAGCGCGGCGGGCGCAGCGGGCGCAGCGGCGCTAGCCGAACTGGACGACCTGCTCACCACCCTCCCGCCGAGCCGGCGCGGGCTTCCGCTCGCCGTCACCGTCGGACGCCTGCACCGCGTCAAGGGCATGGCGGCCCTGGTTCAGGCGTGGGCCGCGGATGCCGACCTGCGCGCCCGCTGCAACCTGCTCATCCTCGGTGGGGACCTGAATTCTCCCTCCCTCGACGAGAAAAGCCAGCTGGACCAGATGGCCGCGGTCGTCGACCTCGCCGATGCGGCCGGCCAGGGCCTGCTGCTCGCCGGGCACCGTACAAACGACACCGTGGCGCACTGGCTGGCCGCGGCCCGGTACGGCCGGCCCGGATTGGCGGCCCCCAATGGGGCGTATGTCTGCGCGAGCATGAAGGAGGAATTCGGCATCGCCCTGCTTGAGGCCATGGCGACCGGGCTGACCGTCGTCGCCCCGAATTCCGGCGGCCCGGCCACCTATGTGGAGCACGCAGTGACGGGTTTCCTCGTCGACACCGGCAACCGGACGGCCCTGGCGGGCGGGATCAGCGCCGCACTCGAGTTGGCTGCCGGCCCCCTCGGACCGGAGTACGCGAACCGGGCCGGAGAAATGGTGTCGCGTTCCTTCACGATCCAGGCCATGGCTGAGACGCTGACCCGGGTCTACCGCGACGTGGCCGACACGAACGAGTCGGGCGCGTACCTGGTGGGCGTTTCATGACGCTGCTGATCATCAGCCCGGACTACGCCTCCCACCTGTTCCCGCTGGCCACTCTGGGCACCGCGTGGCTGGAGGCCGGTGAACGCGTCGTGGTGGCCAGCGGTCCGGCCACCGCCGACATCGTGGCCGCGTTCGGATTCGAGCGCGTGCACCTGCAACTGGGCCGCGGCTCGAACCCCGGCACGATCCGCGCCGAGGAACAGCCGACGGGCGAGGACGACGCTCTCCGCGGGTTCTTCGACGCCACCCGGCTCGGTATGGTGGAAACGCTCTGTTTCCAGGCCGAGGCACGCAGCAGCGACCTGCTCTGGAACCCGGTGGAGGTGGCCCGCGCGGTACAGCTCATCGTGGCCGAGGTGCAACCCGACCACGTGATCGTCGATCACCTGGCGTTCAGTGCGCGCCTCGGACTGGTGAGTGCGGGCATCCGTCACGCCGATGTGGTGCTCGGCCACCCGTCGGCGCTGCCCGTGGGCGCGGAGGTCTACGGTTTCCCGCCGGAGTGGCCGCTCGCCTTCGCGCCGGACAGCGGCGACCTCGGCGCACTCCTGGCGACCTGCGAGAGCGTGCGGGATGCGTTCACCACCCAGTGGAACGACGCCCTGCGGGTTCTCGACCCGGACGCGCTGCCGAGCCCGGATGCGTTCAAGGAGTGCGGGGACATCCTGCTGCTCAATTATCCGGTCGAACTGCACGACGCCGCACGTGGCGAGTTGCTGCCGGCGCACGCGTTCCTCGGCTCCGCCGTGCGCAACGAGGCCGCCGACGACGAGGTGAACGCCTGGCTCGCCGCCGACAGTGACCGGCCCATCGTCTATGTCAGTTTCGGCAGCTTCCTGTCGGTGCGCGGGGATGTTCTCGCCCGGGTGGCCGAGGCGCTTGCCCCACTCGACGTGCGGGTGGCCGTCGCCACCGGTGCCACCGATCCCGCGGAGCTCGGGCCGATCCCCGACTCCTGGCTCGTGCGCGCGTTCCTGCCGCAGGTCACCGTGCTGGCGCGCTCGGCGCTGGCGGTGTCGCACGGCGGCAACAACAGTGTCACCGAGGCGATGACCTCGGGGGTGCCACTGCTGCTGCTGCCCTTCTCCACCGACCAGTTCGCCGGGGCAGCCGCGGTCGAGCGGTGCGGATTCGGGCTGTCCCTCGCGCCCAACACGGCTACGGCTGAGGAGCTTCGGGCAGGAATAGCCGAACTGCTCGCGCTCGACGGGGACGCCCGGCAAAGCCTGGACCGGTTGAGTTCCTCGCTGCAGGGTGGGGCCGGGTCCAAACGCGCGTACGCGGCGCTGCTGGCGGTGCCGGTCGAGCTGTAGGTTGCGAGTCTCCGGTGGGTCAGACGTCGACCGCGTAGACCAAGGATTCCTGCACCATACCGAACCAGTCGTAGATGTCGTTCAGGAATGGTGCCTCGTCGGCGCTCCGCCCCGGCACCCCGTCGGGCCCGATCTCGAGGCGTTCGGCAAGGGTGAGGCGCAGGTCGGTGAGCGTGCGGAGCCAGGACTGTACGTCGTCGGCGTCGAGGTCGATGGTCACGGGCGCCTCGGCGGCCGCATGTAGCTCGGCGTCGGTTGATTCGTCGCCGATGTCGGCGTTTGGTTCCTCGGCGAGCGTCGCAAGCAGGCACCGGGCGTTCCGCACTTTGCGCTCGAGCAGGTCGTCGGCGGTGAACCGGCGGAATTCCGCGGCGGCCTCGGGATCATCGGCGTAGGCATCCGGCAGGAGCCGACGCAGGGCCGGGTCACCGGATGTGCCGAGTGCGTGGGTTTCGGCGGCCTCCAGCAGGTCAATCAGCTGGCTCGCGGCCAGGCGCAACAGGCCGATCTCGACGGGTTCGAACCGGGCGGTCACGCTGCCGGCGTTCTCGCTGCCCGACATGAACTGCATCACGCGTCGGCCTTGGCGAGGGTGGCCCACAGCCCGTAGCCGTGCATGGCTTCGACGTGGCGTTCCATGGCTTCCCGGTTGCCGTAAGCGACGACGGCCTTCCCGTCGTTGTGCACCTGCAGCATGAGGCGCTCGGACTCCCGGGCGGAGATGCCGAAGTAGCTGCGGAACACGTAGGAGACGTAGGACATCAGGTTCACCGGGTCGTCCCAGACGATGGTGGTCCAGGGGCGATCGAGGGACACGGCGTCTCGCAGATCGAGTCGTTCGTCAGTCTTCGGCACGGGTTAAGCCTCACACGGAGGGGGGGCAATTCCAACCCGGTGTGGCCGGTGTTCGGGGGCGTGGTGCGGTGCGGTTTCGATGCTCAGTCGCGCGTGTCGACGTCGAGCCCGGTCTCGAGGTCGGCGCAATCGACCAGCCGGGTGTCGTGAGACTGCAGGTAGGGACGTGCGCCGGTGTCGCCGGTGGCGGAGTCGATGAGCGCGCCCCAGTGTGCTCGCCCGATCACCACCGGGTGTCCCGGGCGGGCGTCGAAGCCGGCCTGCCGGAGCGTGAGCGGGCCGACGGGGTTCGCGTCGGCATCCGTATCACCGGGCAGGGTGATTGTGGGCAGGGTGTTTGTGGGCAGGGTGCCGATCAGTCGTGCGACCGTGCCGGGCAGCAGACCCGGGATATCGACCGGGACGATCGCCACGGCGACCGGAGCAGGCAGGAGCTCGGTGGCCTGCAGCTCGGTGGCTTGTCGCAGGCCCGCTCGAAGGGACGCGGAGAGTCCCTCTGCCCAGTCTTCAGCCTGCGTGAGGACGACCGACGGGGTCATGCCGAATTGGTGGAGCAGTGCCCGGACTTCTGCGGTTTCGGCGCCGATCACGACGATCACCGGTGAGCAGCCGGCATCCGTGAGCGTGCGGATCGTGCGCACCAGCCAGGGGATGCCGTCGTTGCCCCGCGCAAGTGCCTTCGGCATGCCGTAGCGGGAGCCGGCGCCGGCTGCGAGCACGAGGCCGGCGATCGGTGCGGAGGAAGTGGCCATGCCTGCCATCGTAGGGCGGTGCGGTGCAGGGGCGGGTGCGGGTGTGGAGGTCGGTCGGGCACGGCCCGCACGACTCTCGGCCTTTTAGTCCATCAACCCCTGACGAATTCGACGGAGATTCTACCGATTTCAGGGTGAAACGGATGTCGGGGGCCGGTTCGGAGCAAAAATCTCCGTCGAATTCGTTCGGCCGGGGCGGGTTCGGAGGGTGGCTCGCCGGTTTCGACGAGCTCAATCACCGGTGTTCGCTCCGCCGTGGTCGTCCGGTTGCAGGCACCCGCGCACCTCAGGCACCCGGGCTCCCTAACGAATTCGACGGAGATTCTACCGATTTCGCGCCCAAACGGATGCTCGGGGCCGGTTCTGAGCAAAATCTCCGTCGAATTCGTTCGGCCAGGGCGGGATTGAGGGCGGGACTGGAAGGCGGGAGGGCGGCTCAACGGCCAGGCGGCTCAACCGCCGGTCGGGGCGAGCACCCGGTGGCCGCGCACGAAGACGCCGGCGATCGCGGGCTGGCGGAGGGCCAGCAGAAGCGCGAAGAGGGTCTGGTCGGTGGCCATCTCCTCGTCGTCGGCCCGGATGCCGCGCTCGAGCACCGTGGCGAGGGGCTCCCAGCGGTCCGGCTCGATCAGCAGGAAGTCGGCGTCCTTGCCCACGTCGAAGTTACCGAACCGGGCCTCCATGTCGAGTGCGCGCGCGCCGGCCAGGGTTCCGGTGAAGAGCAGGGCGGCCGGGTCCAGCGATAGGCCCGCCTCTCCGGGCTCGGACAGGTGCACTTTGAAACAGTCGTTGAGCACCCGGGAGATGAGCCATTCGTCGCCCGCGCCGACATCCGACCCGATCGCCACATTCACGCCGAACGACGTCGTGCGCAGCCACGGCATGGTGCCCGATCCCAGGAACTGCTGCGACGTGGGGCAGTGCGCCACGCTCGTTCCCGTCTCGGCCAGGCGGGCCAGCTCGCTGTCCTCACAGTGCACGGCGTGGGCGAGGATGCTGCGCCGCCCCAGCAGGCTCGACCCGCCCCGCGCCGACCCCGGCAGGAACCGGCCGTCGTAGGTGTCGAGGTAGGTGTCGACCTGGTAGACCGACTTCACGGCGTCGATCTCACCCGTGCCCGGCCGGTTGTTCTCGTTCAGGTGGCTGTGGAAGTAGACCCCCTGGCCGCGCACCGAGTCGTAGAGCTCGCCGAGCCCCGCCAGGGTCGTGGGGGTGACCGAGAGGCTGAACCGCGGCACCACCGCCACCTGAAGCAGCGCGGTGGCGGGGTCACCGGTGTCGACCGCGTGCCAGCGGGCGATCTCATCCGTCACAAGCTCCAGGGCCCTGGCCTCGCTGGTGAGCAGCGCCTGCGAGGGCTCCGAACCGACCGTCTGGATTCCGCGCCCGCTGACCAGGCGCAGTCCGGCCCGGTGCGATTCCTCGAACAGGGCGTCCTGCGCGGAAGGGAACGCGGAGCCGAAGACCAGGGCGCTGGTCGTGCCCGCGGCGACGCGGCGACGGGTGAAGTCCCGGGCGATCTGCTCGCCGAACCCGGGGTCGGCCAGGCGCGCCTCGGCCGGGAAGACGCAGTTGTCCAGCCACTCGAGCAGCTGGCCGCCGCCATAGGCATCCGTGGAATAGGTCTGCGGGAAGTGCACGTGGGTGTCGACGAAGCCGGGCAGGATGAAACCGCCCCGGTTGTCGGTGACCGCCAAAGTTTCGTAAACGGCAGGGAGGTCGACGAATGAGCCCACCCAGGCGATTCGGCCCGTGTCGGTGGTCACCAGGACGCCGTCGGGGAGGGACACGAGGTGCCGGTGCGCGGCGGCCACGGTGGGGGAGCCGGCAATGTGGAAGATGTGGCCGCGGTAGACCCGGCTGGACGGTGTCACGTGAGAGCCCGTTCTCTGTTCGTCGTTCTCTTCCACTGGACTCGTTTCCACCGGACTCGTTCAGTGTATGGGGGGTCATCCGGCTCGGCCGCCGCGCAATCAAGTAAACGCTTGCAGCAAACGCTTGCATATGCGGTACGCGACGGAGTAGCGTCACTTCTGTTGTTCTCAGCGCCACCGGGCGCGAGACAGGGGGAGTCACTGTTGACGAAACGCACCGCTACACGCCGCCCGGCCATCCGCCGCATCGTGGCCACGATCGGAGCCGGCGCGATCGTTCTCTCCGGTCTCGCCTTCTCCGAGGTGTCCGCGGCCGCCGCCACCCCGACGGTCGCCCTGGTCGGCAGCCTGCAGAGCGAGTTGGGCTGCACGGAGGACTGGCAACCGACCTGCGAGTCCACCGAGCTGGCCCCGACGGGCGTCGACGGGGTCTGGTCCGCCGAGTTCACGGTGCCGGCCGGCAGCTACGACTACAAGGTCGCCCTCAACGACGCGTGGGACGAGACCTACGGGCTGGACGGTGGTGCCGACAACATCCCGCTGACCGTCGCCGGTGAAAGCCGGTTGAGCTTCACCTTCGACCTCAGCAGGAAGCGCGTCGGCCTCGAGGTACTCTCCCTGGCCGGTGCCTACTCCGCGGAGGACGAGGCCGTGGCGGCCGCGCCCATCCGCCAGCCCGGCAGCGACGAGCAGTTCTACTTCGTGATGACCGACCGGTTCAAGGACGCCGACCCGGCCAACAACACCGCCGGCCTCGGCGACGACCCACTGGTGTCCGGCTACGACCCCGCGAACAAGGGCTTCTACAACGGCGGCGACCTCGCCGGGCTCCGTTCCCAGCTCGACTACATCGAGGGTCTCGGCACGAGCGCCCTCTGGCTCACGCCGTCGTTCAAGAACCGGGCCGTGCAGGGCGAGGGCGCGAACGCCTCCGCGGGCTACCACGGCTACTGGATCACCGACTTCACCCAGATCGACCCGCACCTCGGCACCAACGCCGAGCTCAAGGCGCTTATCGACGACGCGCACGCCCGCGGCATCAAGGTGTACTTCGACATCATCACCAACCACACCGCCGACGTCATCGACAACGAGGAGAAGCAGTACTCCTACATCGACAAGGCCACGTCGCCCTACACGACCGCGGCCGGTGAGCCCTTCGACCCGGCCGACTACGCGGGGACCGACGAATTCCCGACCCTCGACGGGACCTCCTTCCCCTACACGCCGTTCGTCGCGGCCGCCGACGCCACGGCCAAGGTGCCGGCCTGGCTGAACGACCCGACGCTGTACCACAACCGGGGAGACTCGACCTTCGAGGGTGAGAGCAACCTCGACGGCGACTTCTCCGGTCTCGACGACCTGATGACCGAGAACCCGGCCGTCGTCAACGGCTTCGTCGACGTGTACACGGACTGGGTCGACCTTGGTATCGACGGCTTCCGTATCGACACGGTCAAGCACGTCAACCTGGAATTCTGGGACACGTGGTCCACGCAAGTGCTCGACTACGCGCACGCCGCCGGCAAGCCCGACTTCTTCATGTTCGGTGAGGTCTACGACGCGGATGCCGCGAAGACGTCCCCGTATGTGCGCAAGACCGACCTCAACTCGGTGCTCGACTTCGGATTCCAGTCGCAGGCGACCAGCTTCGCCGCCGGGAACTCCGCGAAGGGGCTCAGCCAGCTGTTCGCCTCCGACGACCTCTACACGACTCCCGACTCCAACGCCTCCGCGCTGCCGACCTTCCTCGGCAACCACGATATGGGCCGGATCGGCTACTTCCTGAAGAACACCGATGATCCGCTGGCCCGCGACGTGCTCGCCCACGAGCTCATGTTCCTGACCCGCGGCCAGCCGGTGGTCTATTACGGCGACGAGCAGGGTTTCATGGGCGCGGGCGGCGACAAGGACGCCCGTCAGTCGTTGTTCGCCAGCCAGGTGTCCGAGTACGCGAACCAGCCGCTGATCACCGGCGAGACCGCCGGTTCGGTCGACCGGTTCGCGACGGATGCGCCACTCTACAGTCGGATCGCTGAGCTCTCCGCGCTGCGGAGCGACCACCCGGCCCTCGCGACGGGCGCCCAGATCGAGCGTTATGCCGACACCGGGGCCGGCGTCTACGCGTTCAGCCGGGTCGACCGCACGGAGAAGATCGAACACCTCGTCGCAGTCAACAACTCGGCCGCGGCGAAAACCGTGACGATCCCCACCCTCACCACGGACGCGTCCTACTCGGTGCTGTTCGGCGACACCGCGGCCGCAGTATCCGGCGACACCGGCGACCTGGCCGTCACCGTGCCGGCCCGCGGCTCGGTGGTGCTCGTGGCCGACCGACCCGTCAGCGCTCCGGCCGCGGCCGCCGCGATCACGGTCGCCGCCCCGGCAGCCGGAGCCGGCGTTACCGGCGTCTCACCCGTCGGGGCCACCGTCGACGACGGGACCTGGCAGGAGACCGGCTTCGCCTGGCGGGTCGTGGGGGACACGAAGTGGACCAGCCTCGGCACCGCCGAAGACACCACTCCGCGGGTCTTCCACGACACCGCCGGCCTCACCACGGGCACCCTGGTCGAATACCGCGCCGTCTCCACGGATGCCGCCGGCCAGCGGGCCGCCGCGTCCAGCTTCGCCTCCGTGGGCAACACGGTGTCGCTCGCCGATACCGGCACGCCCGACGCCGCGATCGACCTGGTCACGGTGGCCGGTAGTCACAACTCCGAGATGGGTTGTGCCGGGGACTGGCAGCCCGGCTGTGAGGCCGCGAAACTGACCCTCCGAGCCGACGGCATCTACGCCGGCACATTCGACCTTCCGGCCGGCGACTACGAGTACAAGATCGCCGTCAACGGCTCCTGGGACCTCAACTACGGTTCCGGCGGAGTTCCCGGCGGCGACAACGTGAGCTACACGACCGCCGGCGGACCGGTCACGTTCTACTTCGACCCGCGCAACAACTTCTTCCAGGGCACGGCCGAGGGCGATATCGTCGTCGCGGCCGGTTCCTTCCAGGAGGAGGCCGGTTGCCCCGGAGACTGGAAACCGGACTGCCTTGCAACCTGGTTGCAGGACGTGAACGGCGACGGCATCCTCACCCTGAGTTCGAACACCCTGCCGACCGGCTCGTACGAGGCGAAGGTCGCGCACAACCTCGGCTGGGACGAGAACTATGGCGCCGACGGCGTGCCGAACGGCGCGAACCTGTCGTTCACGGCCACCGAGGGCAAGGAAACCCTGTTCAGTTACGACCTCGCCGCCCACGTGCTCACGATCACGGTGACCGACCCGCCGCTGGCCGGCACGGGAGCGCAGCGCGCGCACTGGGTGAGCGAGAAGACTCTCGCCTGGCCGCGTGACCTGCTGCCCGTGAATGCCGACCCGGCCGCGCTCGGCTTCGCGTTGCACTCCTCGCCGGCCGCCGACCTGGCGGTCGTCGACGGAGCGGTGACCGGCGGTGACACGGTCGCCCTCGAGTACGACCCGGCAGGCCTCTCCGACGCGGAGAAAGCGCGTTTCCCGGCCCTCGTCGGGTCCGTGGCCCTGCGCCCGGTCGGTGTGGACCGGTCGGAGGTGGAACGGCTGCTCACCACCCAGCTGGCGGTGGCCCAGTCCGGCACCGGCACCGACGACACCACAGGCATCCTCACCGCGTTCACGGGCGTGCAACTGCCCGGCGTGCTCGACGACCTCTACGCGGATGCCGCAGCGGACCGGACGCTCGGCGTCACCTGGTCGAAGAAGCGGCCCACGATCGCGGTCTGGGCTCCCACGGCGCAGAACGTCGACGCGCTCGTCTGGACGGCGGGCGACACGGCCGACCCGGAGCGCATCGCGTTGACGCGTCAGGGTGACGGCACGTGGACCGCGACCGGCGCCAAGAACTGGACCGGCGCATCCTTCGTCTTCGAGGTCACGGTGTTCGCACCGACGACGGGCAAGATCGAGTCGAACCAGGTCACCGACCCGTACTCGGTCGCCCTGACGCAGAACTCCACCCGGTCGGTGCTCATCGACCTGGCCGATAAGGCCTACCGCCCCACGGCGTGGGAGAAAGCGAAGTCGCCGCTGATCGAGAAGGCCGTGGACCGGTCGATCTACGAACTGCACGTGCGCGACTTCTCGATCTCCGACGACACCGTGCCGGAAGAGCTCCGCGGCACCTACGGCGCGTTCGGGGTCGACAGCGCGGGAACCCGGCATCTGTCCGAGCTGGCGGCTGCCGGGCTCAACACCGTGCACCTGCTGCCGACCTTCGACATCGCCACGATCCAGGAAGACCGCGCCCTCCAGGCCGTGCCCGCCTGCGACCTGGCCTCCTTCGGACCGGCCTCGCCGGACCAGCAGGCGTGCATCCAGGCGATCAGGGACCAGGACGGCTTCAACTGGGGTTACGACCCGTTCCACTTCTCGGCGCCGGAGGGGTCCTACGCGGTGAACGCCGACGGCGGCGCCCGGGTAGCCGAGTTCCGCGGCATGGTGGGGGCCCTGCACGAGGACGGCCTGCAGGTCGTGCTCGACGAGGTGTTCAACCACACCGCGCAGAGCGGCCAGGGGGAGAAATCGGTGCTCGACCAGGTCGTGCCCGGTTACTACCACCGTCTCAACCCGCAAGGCGCCGTCGAGACCTCCACCTGCTGCCAGAACATCGCCACCGAGCACGAACTGGCCCAGAAGCTCATGGTCGACTCCGTCGTGCTCTGGGCGAAGGAGTACCGCGTGGACGGGTTCCGGTTCGACCTGATGGGCCACCACTCGAAGGCCAACCTGATGGCCGTGCGGGATGCCCTCGACGCACTCACCCTGAAGAAGCACGGCGTGGACGGCCAGGCGATCTACCTCTACGGTGAGGGCTGGAACTTCGGCGAGGTCGCGAACAACGCCCTGTTCGAGCAGGCGACGCAGGGCCAGCTGGGCGGAACCGGCATCGGCACGTTCAACGACCGGCTGCGCGACGCGGTGCACGGCGGCAGCCCGGTCGACGGCAGCACCGTGCAGCAGCAGGGCTTCGGCACCGGGCTCGGCACCGATCCCAACGGCGTGGCGATCAACGGCACCCCCGAGCAGGCGCTCGCCCGGCTCGGGCAGGCCAGCGACCTGGTGCGGCTCGGCCTTGCCGCGAACCTGCGCGACTTCAGCTTCGTCACCAGCGACGGCACGGTGAAGCGCGGCGACGAACTCGACTACAACGGGTCGCCGGCCGGGTATGCGGACCAGCCGGACGAGGTGATCAACTACGTCGACGCGCACGACAACGAGACGCTCTACGACCTGCTCGCCCTCAAGCTGCCGGCCGACACCGGGATGAGCGACCGGGTGCGCATGAACACCTTGTCCCTGGCCACCGCGACCCTGTCGCAGGCACCGTCGCTCTGGCACGCCGGAACCGACCTGCTGCGCTCGAAGTCGCTCGATCGCGACAGCTACAACTCGGGCGACTGGTTCAACCGCATCGACTGGACCGGCCAGACCAGCAACTTCGGCGTCGGTCTGCCGTCAGCGGCCGCCAACGAGGACAAGTGGGACATCATGCGCCCGCTGCTCGAGGACCCGGCCCTCAAGCCGACGCCGGACGACATCTCGTTCGCGTCTGCCCAGGCCCAGGACCTGCTGCGCCTCAAGCAGTCGACCGAGCTGTTCCGGCTCGGCGATGCGAAGCTGATCAACCAGAAGCTGACCTTCCCGGCCGGCGGACCGGACGCCACCCCCGGCGTCATCACGATGAGCGTCGACGACACGGTAGGTTTCGACGTCGACAGGAAACTGGACGGCCTGCTGGTGCTCTTCAACGCCAGCCCCGAACCTCAGACGGTTCTGCTCAGCGAGTTGGCCGGGCGCGGCTACGCCCTCAGCGGCATCCAGGCCGCCGGTGCGGATGCGCTCGTCAAGTCGACGACCTGGGACACGGCGACCGGCACGGTCACCGTTCCCGCCCGAACGGTCGCGGTGCTCGTCGACGCGCAGGAGCGGACGGCGAAGAAGCGGTAGCCCGCGGCCGCACCCCGTCGCTGCACCCCGTCGCTGCGCCCCGTTCACGAGCGAACGGGGTGCAGTAGCCGCCAGATCCGGTCGCGCGACATCGGCAGTTCGGTGGGACGGATGCCGATGGCGTCGCGCACCGCGTTCGCCAGCGCGGGCGCCACCGGGTTGTAGGGCGACTCGCTCATCGACTTCGCCCCGAACGGGCCGAGCACGTCGCTCGTGTCCGCGAAGTACACCTCGGTCACGGGCAGGTCGGCGAGCTGCGGGATGTGGTAATTCCGCAGCACGCTCGTGGTCACGGTGCCCGCCCCGTCGAGGATGACCTCCTCGTAGAGTGCGGTGCCGATCGCCTGCGCGACCCCACCCTCGATCTGGCCGCGGCACTGCTCCGGGTTCATCACGACCCCGGCATCCGCCGCCTGGATCGACTGCAGAATGCGCACCTCGCCGGTTTGCGTGTTCACGGCCACCCGGAACGCGTGCACGTTGAACGCCACCGAGCGACGGGCGCCGTCTTCGGCGCCGACACCGCGGAGAGCGGGTGCCCCGGGCACGGATGCCCCGGTTGCGGATGCCTGCCCGGCCAGTTCGGCCAGCGACACGAACACCTCACCGCTGCGCAGCCCGTCGGGTTCCAGGGTCCAGGCGGCGGCGGGGATCTCCGGGTGCATCTCCGTGGCGGCCGACCGCAGCGTGTCGGCCAGGTCGTTCGCCGCCGCGAGTACGGCCTTGCCGGCGATGACGACGCCCGCGGAGCCGAACGCGCCGGTGTCGTAGCCGATGGCATCCGTGTCGGACTGCAGGATCTCGATTCGGTCGGGAGTCGTGTGCAGGGCCGTGGCGGCGAGCTGCGCGTGCACGGTGGTGGTGCCGTTGCCGAACTCGACGGTGCCGACGCGGACGGTGTAGCGGGTGGGGGATTCGAGGACCGCGTTTTCGAGGGTGACGGAGGCCTGCGCGTAGTGCCCGCGCGGCGGGGTGGTCGCGATCATGGCGGTGGCCATGCCCTCGCCGGTCTTCCAGTGCTCGCCGGGCGGCACGGTGGCTCCGTTGCCGCGGGCCAGGGCCGTCTGGGCCAGGTCGAAGCACTGGTCGAGTCCGTAGCTGCCGAAGATGAGGTCCTCGCCCTCCACGTGGGTGACCACGAGCGGGTCGTTCGGGCCGACCGAGTTTCGCCGGCGCAGGTCGAACGGGTTGATGCCGACGGTGCGGGCGAGCTCGTCGAGCGCGGACTCGACGCCGAAGATCACCTGGCCGAGGCCGTAGCCGCGGAAGGCGCCCGACGGGAGGTTGTTCGTGTAGACGCTTCGGGCATCCACCCGCTTGTTGGGCACCCGGTAGAGGCTGACCGACTCGGAGCTGCCGTGGAACATCACCCCGGGGCCGTGGTTGCCATAGGCGCCGGTGTCGGCGAGCACACCCAGCTTCAGTGCGGTGAGGCGGCCGGCGTCGTCGGCGCCGAGGGTGACGTCGATGCGCATGGGGTGACGGGCCGGGGAGAGGGTGAACTCGTCGGTACGGCTGAACTCGTATTGCACGGGGCGCCCGGTCTTCAGCACCGCGAGCGCGACGATGTCCTCGGTCAGGATCTCCTGCTTGCCGCCGAAGCCGCCGCCGACCCGGGCCGTGAACACGCGCAGCCGCTCCGGGTCGAGGGCGAATAGTCGGCAGATCTCGCGGTGCACCAGGAACGGCACCTGGGAACTGGTGCGCAGGATGAGCCGGTCATCCTCCAGCCAGCCGATGGTGGCGTGCGTCTCCAAATGGGTATGCGCCACCCGTTGGGTCTGCCAGGTTCCGCTCACGCTGTGGGCGGCGCCGGCCAGGCCGGCCGCGATGTCGCCGTATTCGCCGTGCAGCTCGGCCACCAGGTTGCGGGTCGGGTCGGCCAGCCGGCTCGCGGCGGCATCCTTGTCGCCGTGAACCAGGGGTGCGCCGGGCAGGAGAGCGGCGTACGGGTCGAAGACCGCCGGCAGCGTCTCGTAGTCGATCTCGATCAGGCGGCAGGCGGCCTCTGCGATGGCGAGCGTGTCGGCGACGACGGCCGCGACGCGCTGGCCGCGGAACCGCACGACCGAATCGAGCACGAGGGTGTCGTCGGGGTCGTCGAGGCGGTCCTCGTGCCGGGCGGTGGAGAACAGGATGGCCGGGGAGTCGGCGTGGGTGAGCACGGCGTGCACCCCGGGTAGGGCCGCGGCTGCGTCGGTCTGGATCGAACGGATGCGCGCGTGCGCAATCGTGCTCTGCAGCACGCTGAGGTGCAGGAGGCCGGGCAGCGTGACGTCGAGGGTGTACGGCTCCTGCCCACTGACCACGCGTTCGCTGGCCGGGGCCGCCAGGGAGGTGCCGACCGTGCCGGGGCGCGGTCCGGTCTGGACGACCGGGCCCAGGCCGGTGCGTGCAGGTGCGTCGGCGCGACAGGAGCCGTCTGTCCTGGCTGAGCTGTTGACGGGGGTGTGGGTGCCGCGGATGGCGTCCTCGATGGCGCGGTAGCCGGTGCAGCGGCACAGGTTGCCCTTGAGCAGGCGGGGGAGGTCGTCAAGGTCGGTCTCGGTCAGGGCGGACGCGGTCACGATCATGCCGGCGGTGCAGAACCCGCATTGGAACCCAGCGGCGTCGACGAAGCGCTGCTGGACCTTGGCCAGATCGCCGGGCAGGCCGAGCCCGGCCACGGTCGTGACCTCTGTGCCCTCGGCCCGGAACGCCGGGTAGATGCAGGAGTGCACCGGAGTGCCGTCGACCAGCACGGAGCAGGCGCCGCAGTCGCCGGTGTCGCAGCCCTTCTTGACTTCGAAGTGCTCCTGGTCGCGGATGAAGGAGCGCAGGCACTGCCCGGGGGCAGGGGAGGCATCGACGGGTTCGCCGTTGATCTGGAATCTCATGAGCGGTCTCCGCTCCGGGGCGCCGCCTGGTCTCGCGCGGCCGGTTCGGGTTCCTGTCTCGGTTCGGGCTGCTGTTCCAGCTCGGCTCGGATCTCCTCGCCGAGCACGCCGCTCACGGCGCGGCGCCAGTCGGCGGCGCCGTGGGCATCCGTGAACCAGCAGTCGATGGCGGCGATGTCCTGGGCGAGTGTGCCCGCGTCGGGCACGGAGTCGTAGCGCAGCTGCACCGGACGCACGGTGCCGGCGGTGACGGTGAGTACGAAGCGGCCGGTGCCGGCGCTGTCGTCGCGGGCGGCCGTGTCGTCGCTGTCGGAGGGGTCGGCGCGGTCGAGCCGGCCGATCAGCACGGCGCCGGAGCGGCCGAGTGGGGAGAGGGCGATCTTGCGGTACGCGGTGCGGGCCGCCAGCGAGGAGGTCGGCACGTGGATGGACCGCAGCACATCGCCGGTGCGGAGCGCGTTGGTGGTGTTGCCGGTGACGAAGGACGCTGCGGGCAACCGTTCGTCGCTGCCGTCACGGCGCCAGATCAGCACCTCCGCGTCGAGGGCGGCAGCCAGGCTGGTCATCGGGCCGGCCGGCAGGGAGGCGCAGAGGTTGCCGCCGACGGTGGCGACGTTCCAGATCTTGAATGAGCCGTAGAGGGCAGTGCAGCACTGGAAGATCAGGGGATGCGCGGTCCAGCCGGGTGCGGCCGCCAGACGGGAGAGTTCGGCGATGGTGCAGGTGGCGGCGATGGTGAGGCCGGGGGTGGTGCCGGTGGCGCGCTCGCCGGTGTGGGCATCCGTGCCGGTGACGGCGCCTGGGCCGGTGTCCGGGGTGCCGGTATCCGTCGTCAGGGTCAGAGCGGGCCAGCCCAGGGTCTGCAGGTCGACCAGCCCGGTGAGGTGCGTCTGCGGGTCGGCGAACAGGTCGGAGCCGCCCGCGAGCGGGGCCACCTGGGCGTCGAGGAGCGCGAGATCGTCACGGTGACGGGCGGGGGTGATCGTGAGCACGGTGTTGAGATCCATCGTTTCCCTCACTCGACCGCTCGAGTGCAGGTCGACACCCTGAATTATCCGCTCGCCCGAGTCGCCCCGCGAGTCGACGCGCGTGCTCGCGGCATCCTCACGGCGAGCCACCCTGTTTTCGCGCAGGGCACGGGTACGCGGAAGGGCGGGAGCCAGCGGAGCTCGTGGGGCCAGTGGGGCCCGTTCAGCTAGTGGTCCACACCGTGGAGCTGGTCGAGGATGTGGTCGAGCACGTCGGCGAGGAGACCCAGCCCATCCTTCACGCCGTTGGGGGAGCCGGGGAGGTTGATCACCAGGGTGCGCCCGCGGGCGATCCCGGCGTGACCGCGCGAGATGACGGCCAGAGGGGTGGATGCGGCGCCGCGGCGGCGGAATTCCTCCATCAGCCCGGGGAGCAGCCGGTCGAGGTGCGGGAGGGTCTGCTCGGGGGTGAGGTCGTGGGGGCTGACGCCCGTGCCGCCCGTGGTGATCACGAGGTCGATGCCAGCGTCGAGGGCCTCGATCAGGGCAGCGCCGACCGGGTCGCCGTCGGGCACGACGCGGCGCTCGCCGAGCGTGAAGCCGCGCTCCCGAAGCCAGGCATCGAGCACGGGGCCGGTGCGGTCCGGGTACACCCCGGCCGCGGCGCGGGTGGAGGCGACGATGACCTGCGCGCGGCGCGGTGCACGTGGTTCGCGTGGTTCGGTGGGTTCGGACGAAGTCGACGGAAGGTTCGCTGTGGCGGTCACGCGCTCCATCCTGCCTCACTGCGGCAGCCTCGTTGCCGCCCCTCCCGGTGTCTATTCCGCAGATGCGGTAATAAGATGCTCAATATGTCGCAGATACGGATCAAGGAAGCCGCTGGGTACCTCGGGGTCAGCGACGACACCCTGCGGCGCTGGATCGACAATGGGGCGCTCGCCGCGAGCGCCGACGACGCCGGACGCATGGTCGTCGACGGATCCGACCTGGCCCACCTGGCCCGGGAGACCGCGCTGGCCCGAGAGAACGCGCTGTCGCCCGCGGATCCGTCCACGACGGCGAGCTCGGCCCGCAACCGTTTCGTCGGACTGGTCACCCGCGTGGTGAGCGATCCGGTGATGAGCCAGGTCGAGCTGCAGTGCGGCCCCCACCGGGTGGTGTCCCTGATGAGCACCGAGGCCGTGCGTGACCTCGGCCTGGTGCCGGGGTCGGTGGCCGTGGCCGTGGTCAAGGCCACCACCGTGATCGTCGAAACCCCGAAGGGCCAGTCGTGACCCGAGTGTGGAGCGTGCGCGTCGCGGTCGGGCTGGCGGCGGCATCCGTCGTGCTGGCCGGCTGCGCAGGAACGGCCGGGGCCTCGTCGGGGGCGACCGGGGCGTCTACGGAGCCGGGTCAGACGCTCACCGTGTACGCCGCGGCATCCCTCACCGAGACCTTCACTGAGCTGGCCGACCGGTTCGAGGCCGCCCATCCCGGCGTAACGGTCGCGCTCAACTTCGCGGGCTCGGCCGACCTCGTGACCCAGATCCGGGAGGGCGCCCCGGCCGATGTGTTCGCGGCGGCGGACGCCAGGACCATGGCCAAGCTCAGCGGCGACGGCCTCCTCAACGGCGTCCCGGCGGTCTTCGCCACCAACACCCTCATGATCGCCGTACCCGCCGACAACCCGGCCGGCATCGATTCCTTCGCCGACCTCGCCGCGCCGAGTGTGGACGTAGTGGTCTGCGCGCCGCAGGTGCCGTGCGGCGCCGCGCTGCCGGCCCTCGAGGCGGCGGCTGGCGTCCGGCTCGCGCCGGTGAGCGAAGAGAACGCCGTCACCGGCGTGCTCGGCAAGGTCACATCGGGCGACGCGGATGCCGGGCTCGTCTATGTGACCGACGTTGCCTCCGCCGGCGACGCGGTTCTCGGCATCCCGGTGCCGGAAGCAGATCAGGCCGTGAATGAATACCCGATCGCCGTCGTGGCGGGCAGTAAGCAGGCGCTGCTCGGGGCGGCCTTCACTCGGTTCGTGACCGGAGCGACCGGTCAGACCGTGCTCGGGGCGGCCGGTTTTGGCGCGCCGTGAGGTGGTGGTGAGTCGCTCCGACTCCCACACCGGCCCCCACGACGGCCGGGTCACCCTCGGCGTGCCCCGCTGGACCCTCCTTGTGGCTGCCCTCGGCGCCCTGTTCATCGTGCTGCCGATCGTGGGCATGACCCTGCGCGTTGACTGGTCGCGGTTCGGTGCGCTCGTGACCTCCGAAGCGGCGGTCGCGGCGCTGCTGCTCAGCCTGCGCACCGCCACGATGAGCACCGTGCTCTGCCTGCTATTCGGCGTGCCGATGGCTCTCGCCCTGGCCCGTAGCCGGTTTCCCGGACAACGCCTCGTGCGCGCCGTCGTGTTGCTGCCGCTCGTGCTGCCGCCCGTCGTGGGCGGTATCGCCCTGCTGTCGACCTTCGGGCGCCGCGGCCTGCTCGGCGCGACCTTCGAGGTGCTCGGCATCCAGATCGCGTTCTCGACCACCGCCGTCGTGCTCGCGCAGACCTTCGTGGCGCTGCCGTTCCTGGTGCTGAGCGTGGAGGCGACCCTGCGGGCCTCCGGCGCGCGCTTCGAGGCGGTCGCCGCCACGCTCGGCGCCACCCCCGGCACGGTCTTCCGGCGGGTGACGCTACCGCTGGTGCTGCCCGGGTTGATCTCCGGCGCGGTGCTCGCGTTCGCGCGCGCGCTCGGTGAGTTCGGAGCGACCCTCACGTTCGCCGGCAGCCTGCAGGGGGTCACCCGCACGCTGCCGCTCGAGATCTACCTGCAGCGGGAAACGGATGCGGATGCGGCCGTCGCCCTGGCTCTGCTCCTCGTGGCCGTCGCCCTGATCGTGATGGTCGCCACCCACCGGCCGCGCGGACTGTCGTGACCTTCGAACTGGCCGCCGTGATGCGCCGGCGCGGACTGGAGGTCGCCTTCACCGTGTCGCCGGGCGAGACGGTGGCGCTGCTCGGCTCCAACGGGGCCGGCAAGTCGACCATCGTCGAGCTCTGCGCGGGTCTGCTGCGGCCCGATTCGGGTCGGGCCACCCTCGATGGGCAGGTCTTCTTCGATCTGGCGGCCGACGGTGCAGACCGTGCCGGCGATGGGCGACCGGGCATCTTCACACCGCCGCACGCCCGACGCACGGTGCTGCTCGCCCAGGAGCCGCTGCTCTTCCCGCACCTGAACGTGCGCGACAATGTGGCGTTCGGGCCGCGCAGCGCGGGGGAATCCCGGGCTGCGTCACGACTTCTCGCCGACGAGTGGCTCGCCGCCGCCGAGGTGTCCGACCTCGCCGACCGGCGGCCCGGGATGCTGTCCGGCGGCCAAGCCCAGCGGGTCGCGGTGGCCCGGGCCCTCGCGGCCAGCCCGCGGCTGCTGCTGCTCGACGAGCCCATGACCGCGCTCGACGTGGCGGCGGTGCCCGCCCAACGCCAGTTGCTGCACCGGGTACTGCTCGATCGGTCCGTCATCCTGGTCACCCACGACCCGCTCGACGCCCTCGCACTGGCCGACCGGGTGATTGTGCTGCAGGGCGGGCGCATCATCGAGCAGGGGCCGACCCGCTCGGTGTTCGCGCACCCGCAGGCCGAGTTCACCCGGGCCCTGACGTTCGGGCTCGACTTGTCTGCCTCGCCGTGACACCCCTGTCAGAGTTCGGTGTGCATTGCCCGGGGGAGGGAATACGCTGGTAGATATGACGTCTTCCGCTTCACCGTCCACCCGTGCGATCGCTCGCCCGCTGACGGACGAGGAAGTCGACCGCATCCGCAACGACTTCCCGATCCTCG
Source organism: Cryobacterium sp. TMT2-18-2 (assembly GCF_004402245.1). Taxonomy (NCBI): domain Bacteria; kingdom Bacillati; phylum Actinomycetota; class Actinomycetes; order Micrococcales; family Microbacteriaceae; genus Cryobacterium; species Cryobacterium sp. TMT2-18-2. The sequence continues at coordinate 3,103 of NZ_SOFU01000038.1, read as the reverse complement.
ATCAGCTGGTCAATGGGCATCCGCTCAATTACCTCGACTCGGGCGCGACCTCGCAGAACCCGCTCAGCGTCATGGAGGCCGAGCAGGAGTTCTACGAGCAGCGCAACGCAGCCGTGCACCGCGGGGCCCACACGCTCGCGTTCGGAGCCACCGAGACGTTCGAGGCTGCCCGGGCGACCGTGGCCGCATTCATCGGGGCGGAGGCCGACGAGATCGTCTGGACGTCGAACGCGACCGAGAGCATCAACCTCGTCGCCTACGCCTTCTCCAACGCGTCGCTCGGCCTCGGCGGCCCCGCGGCGACACGATTCTCACTCGGCGCCGGCGACGAGATCGTCGTCACCGAGATGGAGCACCACGCCAACCTGATTCCGTGGCAGCAGCTCGCGTTGCGCACCGGCGCGACCCTGCGGTTCATCCCGGTTCAGGATGACGGCACGCTCGACCTGGCCGCGGCGGCGGGAGTCATCGGAGCCCGCACCCGCCTGCTCGCGCTCACGCACGCCTCCAACGTGGTGGGCACGATCAACCCGGTCGCCGAGCTCGTAGCTCTGGCCCGCTCGGTGGGAGCGCTGGTGCTGCTGGACGCCTGCCAGTCGGTGCCGCATCTGCCTGTGGATGTCGCCGCCCTCGACGTGGACTTCGCCGTGTTCTCCGGGCACAAGATGCTCGGCCCGACCGGCATCGGTGTGCTCTACGGCAAGGCCGAGCTGCTCGCGGGCATGCCGCCGTTCCTGACCGGCGGATCCATGATCACCACCGTGGACATGCACACCGCCGAGTTCCTCGCCCCGCCGCAGCGGTTCGAGGCCGGTACCCAGCGCATCTCCCAGGCGATCGCCCTGGCCGCCGCGGTGGAATACCTGACCGAGACCGGGATGGAACGCATCGCCGCGCGCGAGGCCGAACTGGGGCGGCGCCTCGTGGCCGGGCTCGCCGGCATCCCCGGGGTGCGTCTGCTCGGGCCGCCGGCCGGAGTCGACCGCATTGGTTTGGCCAGTTTCGACCTGGCCGGGGTGCACGCCCACGATGTCGGTCAGTACCTCGACGAGGCCGGTATCGCGGTGCGCGTCGGGCACCACTGCGCCCAGCCGTTGCACCGCCGGCTCGGCGTGACTGCGTCGACCCGCGCGAGCACCTACCTGTACACGACCACCGACGAGGTGGACCGGTTCCTGGCGACCCTGGCCGAGGTTGCCCCGTTCTTCGGAGTGAAGTCATGACCCAAAGCGCCATGCAGCAGCTCTACCAGCAGATCATCCTCGACCACGCCAAGTCCCGGAACGGTGCCTCGGCGGAGGGGCTGCCACCGCTCGAGGCAGCCGGGACTGCTGCCGGTGCTGCTCGTGGCGCCGCTTCTCCTGCCGGTGCGGGTTCCGGGTTGCGCGTGACTGAGTCGCATCAGGTGAACACGACCTGCGGCGACGAGGTGACCGTGCGCATCGGTGTGCGCGCCGGGGAACCCGGCGGCTCGCCCGAGTCGGCCGGTGAGCCTGCCGACGCCGCCGTGATCGAGGAGTTCGCCTGGGCCGGCGACGGATGCTCGATTTCAATGGCCTCGGCATCCGTGCTGCACGACACCGTGCGGGGCGAGAACGTCGCCACCGCGCGGGCCGTGCTGAACACCTTCCGCGAGATGCTGCGCTCGCGCGGCACGATCGAGCCCGACGAGGAGGTGCTCGGTGACGCTGCCGCGTTCGCCGGCGTCTCCCGCTACCCGGCCCGCGTCAAGTGCGCCATGCTGCCCTGGGTGGCGTTCGAGGCGGCTCTGCTCGCGGAGTAGGGCCTGTGTAGGTCTGCGCAGGGATCGCGCAGGCTCGGAGGCTAGGGTGGGCGGAGGCCGCGCGACGCGGCTCCGGACGACGGTTCAGTACCCGGCACGCGACAAGACTGGCCACGGGAGCTGTTGTCATGTCGTGGATCATTCTCATTGTGTCCGGGGTTCTGGAAGCCGTCTGGGCCACGGCGCTCGGTAAGTCGGCCGGGTTCACCCGACTGTGGCCATCCGTCGTGTTCGCGGTGGCGCTCGTGCTCAGCATGGGCGGGCTGGCCTTTGCCATGCGGGACATCTCGACCGGGACCGCGTATGCCGTCTGGGTCGGGATCGGCGCGGCACTCACCGTGCTCTACGCCATGGTCTTCGGCGCCGAGCCGGCCTCCCTGCTGAAGATTGTGCTCATCCTCGGCCTGGTGGGGTGCGTCGTCGGGTTGAAATTCGTCGACGCCGCGCACTGAATCGGTCGCTGAGCGCGTCCGACGCTGCGAGCATCAGAGCATCAGAACGGTGGAACATCACAACGGCGGTGGCTCGTCCGCTTCGGGTGGCCGAGACCTCGCTTGAGATGAAGGCCTCGGCGTCGGCCCCGGCTTNCGCTTCCCCGGTGGGCGGATGATCGTGGCTGGCTCACTGATGAACGTGCGCCCGGTCGGCGAGGTCCACTTCAGGGTTCCGTCCGGGAGGTGCGTGTAGGTCCACCGGGTCTCTGACTTCAGTGCATGGTCGGCTGGACACAGATGCGCGAGGTTGTCGTGCTCCGTCAGCCCGTCGTACTGCCAGTCGAGGGTGTGGTCGATGTCGCACTGTGTCGCCGCCCGGCGGCAGCCCGGCCACCGGCAGGTTTCGTCTCGCACCCGGAGGTACCGTCGCAGTTCTTTCGGCACCTTGTAGCGGGTGCGCCCGACCGAGAGCACCGCTCCCATGTCCGGGTGGGTCAGGATCCGGATGAAGCCGGGTGCCCGAGCCGCGATCTCGCGTGCGGTGTCGGGGTCGATCGGTCCGTATCCCTCGAGGTGCCCGGGGGCCTCGGAGTGGCCGAGGAGCGTTATCGCCGGGACGGTCACGTGCACCGACCCGCGAACACCCTGGCCCAGCCCTGGCGCGGTGACCCCGTCGAGGATCAGGTCTTCGAACACGTCTGCCCGCAGCTGGGTGAGTGTGCGGGTCTTGTTCGGGCCCTGCAGGCTCATCCCCATCACGGTGAGGCGGTCGTACCTGGCTGTCACCTTCTCGGCCGAGTCGAGCCAGTGCAGCGAGGCCATCCCGTCGGCCTCGGGCTCGAAGATCACCTTGCGGTCGGCCACCGATTTTTGGTGCCGGGCTGTG